>NZ_CP051627.1:303611-607222 GCF_023208015.1 Thermobifida alba
GCGCGAGGAGTACGCGCACGTGGGCGACGTGGACTTCGCGCGGGGCCGCACCGCGGTGCTGCGCGAGCTGCTGGCCGCGCCGCGCCTGTACCGCACGGCGCGGGGCCGCGAGCGGTGGGAGGAGCGCGCCCGGGCCAACCTGGAGGCCGAGATCGCCCGGCTAGCGGAGCAGGCGGCGGGGCTTGCGCCGTCGCAGCCCTGAGGCGTGCAGGCGCGCCACGAGCGTGCGGCTCGACACCGGCAGCGCCCCCAGGTCCAGCGCCCTGGCGTAGAGCGTCTCGGGCACGTCGTAGTGGTCCCGGTCGAAGGCGCGCTCCGGCACCCCGAGGGCGCGGGCGAACGCGTGCAGCTCCGCGTAGGAGGAGTCGCTGACCAGGTGGGACCAGAGCAGGCCGCGCGGCCCCGGCCACGCGGGCGGATCGATGAGGACGCTCACCGCACCGAGGCTACCGGTCGGCCGCCGCGGGGGTGACCGCCCGCCAGCCGACCGGGGAGGACAGCACCATCGTGGAGGAGGGGCGGCCGTGCTCGGCGAGGTCGTCGATGAGCCGTTCGAAGCGCTCCATCGACGGCACGCCCACGAGCAGCACGCAGCAGGCGTCGCCGGTGACCCGGTGCAGCTGCAGGATCTCCGGGCGGGCCAGCGCCGCCTCGTCGCGCAGCAGGCACAGCGGCCCGTAGCAGCCCATCTGCACCAGGGCGACCACCGGCAGGCCCACGGCGGACAGGTCGACGTGGGCGTGGTAGCCGGTGATCACGCCGCGCTCCTCCAGGCGGCGCACCCGTTCGGCGACGGCCGGGGGCGACAGCGCCACCCGGCGGGAGAGCTCGTTGTAGGAGAGGCGGCCGTCCTCCTGCAGCTCGGTGAGGATCCGCCAGTCCACCGCATCCACCATGGTTGCCGATCATAAGGGAAAAACGGGAAACGCCTTCGATTGTGCGGCCGAAAGGCCCGAATTGCCTTTTATTTCTCCTTCCCGGGCGGCCGGGTCGGCGGCATCCTGGAGACCTGCCAGGACCCGCCCCGTCCCCGGGAGGTGACCCCCGTGCCCTCGTCCGCCGCCCTCTCCCGCCAGGAGCGCGCCGAGCGCAACCGCGGCCGCCCCACCCTCGCCTTCGACGGCACCACCCCCTACGCCCGCTACGGCGCCATCGACACCCTGCTGTCGCTGCAGCGGCCCGCCACCGACGAGCCCGCCGAGACCTCGTTCATCATCGCCACACAGGTCATGGAACTGCTGTTCACGCTCGTCCGGCACGAGTGGGAGCGGGCCCGCGACGCGCTGGACGCCGACGACGTGCCCGCCGCGCTGGCCGCGCTGCGCCGCGGCCACGGCGCCCAGGACGTGCTGGTCGACTCCTGGGAGCTGCTGGCCACGCTGACGCCCACCGAGTTCAACCGGTTCCGCGACCACCTGGGCGAGGCCTCCGGGTTCCAGTCGTACAGCTACCGCCACCTGGAGTTCCTGCTCGGCAACAAGTCCGCGGCCATGATCCGGCCGCACCGCGCCGACCCGCGGGCCGGCGCGCGGCTGCGGCGCGCGCTGGGCGAGCCGAGCCTGTACGACGCGGCGCTGCGGCTGCTGCACCGGCGCGGCCTGCCGGTGCCCGCCGAACGGGTGGAGCGCGACTGGACCCTCCCGGTCGAGCCGCACCCGCAGGTGGTGCGCGCCTGGGAGCTGGTCTACGCCGACGACCGGCCCGGCAACGAGCTGCTGGCCCTGGCCGAGGCCCTGCTCGACACCGCCGAACGGGTGACCCGCTGGCGGCACCGCCACCTGATGGCGGTCAAGCGCACCCTGGGCGCCAAACCGGGAACCGGCGGGTCCTCCGGTCTGCGATGGTTGAGCGGGAACGTCCAGCAGGACGTCTTCCCCGAGCTCTGGCAGCTGCGCACCGGGATCTGAGCCGTGGACGCACGCCCCGGCGAGTGAAGGAGTCGACAACCGTGACCACCCCCATCACCCGTGACGACTGCGCGGCGCGCGACGCCGCCGACCCCCTGGCGCCCTTCCGCGACGAGTTCGTCCTCCCCGACGGCGTCGTCTACCTCGACGGCAACTCCCTGGGCGCGCTGCCCCGGGCGACCCCCGCGCGCGTCGCGGAGCTGGTCGAACGCGAGTGGGGGCAGCGGCTCATCGCCAGCTGGAACGAGGCGGGCTGGTGGGACAAGCCGCGCACGCTGGGCGCGCTGCTCGCGCCGCTGGTCGGGGCCGGGGCCGACGAGGTCGTGGTGGGCGACGGCACGTCGGCGAACCTGTTCAAGACGCTGGTGGCGGCGCTGCGGCTGAACCCCGGCCGCCGCGTGGTGGTGGCCGAGGCCGGGAACTTCCCCACCGACCTGTACATCGCCCAGGGCGTGGCGGAGCTGTTCGACGGCGCGAGCGTGCGCCGGGCCGACGTGGACGACGCCGCCGCGCTGGCCGCCGCGCTGGAGCCCGGCGACGCCGCCGTGGTGCTGCTCAGCCACGTGGACTACCGCACCGGCGTGCTGCGCGACATGGCCGCCGTCACCGAGCTGGCCCACGCCCACGGCGCGCTCGTGGTGTGGGACCTGTGCCACAGCGTGGGCGCGCTGCCCGTCGAGCTGTCGCGGGCGGGCGCGGACTTCGCGGTGGGCTGCACCTACAAGTACCTCAACGCCGGTCCCGGCGCGCCCGCCTTCACCTACGTGGCCCGCCGCCACCACGAGCGCGCCCGCCAGCCGCTGAGCGGCTGGCACGGGCACGCCCGGCCGTTCGACTTCGCCGGGGAGTACGAGCCCGCGGCCGGGGCGAGCCGGTTCCTCAGCGGCTCGCAGCCGCTGGTCGCCGCGGCCGCGCTGGAGGCGAGCCTGGAGCTGTGGCAGCGCGTCGACCTCGACCAGGTGCGCGCCAAGAGCCTGGCGCTGACCGACCTGTTCTTGGAGGTGACCGCGGCGGCGGGGCTGGAGTGCGTGACGCCGCTGGAGCACGCCCGCCGCGGCAGCCAGGTCGCGCTGCGCCACGCGGACGGCTATGCGATGGTCCAGGCGCTCATCGCCCGCGGCGTCGTCGGGGACTTCCGGGCCCCCGACATCCTGCGCTTCGGCTTCGCCCCGCTGTACCTGCGCCACGTGGACGTCTACGACGCGGCCACAGCACTGGTGGAGGTCGTCGCCTCGGAGGAGTGGCGCGACCCCCGCTTCGCCCGGCGCGCGCAGGTGACCTGAGGCACAGAGGGCGTCGACCGTGGGGGCGGTCCGGGGATCCGGGCCGCCCCCACGGCGTGTCCGCACCCCCGCGGGCGTGGCGGGAGGGTCACTTTAGGTAATTTTACCCTTTTTACTCTTGTTTGGGGTGTTTTGTCGATTAGAGTCCTCGTGACCGGTTTGTAACGAGAGTTTGATCAAACCAGGTCAACCAACCAGCCCTCTCGCGCGTCCACGGGCGCTCGTGGGGGGTGGAGCCCGCCACGCGGTGCGGAGCACGGCCAGTGCTCCGCCGCCCCCAGAACCGCTGTCTGTGACGGTGACCGCACAGCGCACGCCCGGCCCCGCGGCCGCGGCGCCCCGCCGCGCTCCCCGCGAGCGCCGGGGCACCACCCAGGGCTCCGCGACCTTCCCGCCGCCGACCCCTTGGTTCTCTCATGACACCTTCCACGCCCACCGACGACGTGCTGCTGCACGGCGAGGTCAAAGCCTCCTACTTCTGGGACGACGGTTCCGGCATCAACGGCGACACCGGGCCGCCCGCCTCCGGCGAGCCCATGCAGAAGGGCCTGTTCGCGGCGCCCAGCTGGCCGCTGGGAACCAAAGGCTACGTGGTCTACGAGGGCAAGACCGCCGAGTTCTTCATCGGCGACCGCGGCCCCGGCGACCCCTCGCAGGGCTGCAACGTGATGCTCGACATCGACGGCAAGACCTTCGCCGAGCTGACCGGGGAGTCCTGGAACGACACCAGCTACACGGTCACCGGCGGAGCCGGGCACATCAACGTCGAGTACTACATCACCGAGTGGGGTGACGGAAACGGCACCCCGGGCACCCCCCACCCCTTCCAGAACCCCTCCGAGCCCTGCGACAGCGCGGTCTCCCCGCTGCCCGAGCCGGAGGACCCCACCCCGGAGGAGGAGGCCACCCCGGAGGAGGCCGCGGCGGAGGAGCCGCAGCAGGACGCCGGGCAGCAGCCGCAGCAGTCCGACCAGGACGGGGCCGAGGAGGAGGCCCCGGCCGCCGCGGAACCGCCCCAGGACGCCGCGTCCCCCGGCGACCAGCAGCCCGCGCCGGACAGCCCGGCCGACACCTCGGGAGAGGACGGGCAGACCACCGCCGGCACCGAGGTCGGCCAGCCCGCCCTCGACCTGGTCTCCACCGAGGCGCCCCTCGCCTCGGCCGGACTCACCCTCGCCGTCGTCGTCGCGGCCGGAGCCGTCGTGGCCCGGCGGATCGCCGTCCTCACCCGCCCCACCGGACGCCACCACCGCGGCTCCTGACCGCCGCGGGGCCGCCCCGCAGCGGCGCTCCCCGCCCCCGCCGACCGGTGGCATGCTGGCCCTTGCTCCTTCCCCCGACGGATGAGGAGGGTCCTTGACACCCGACAGCGAACGGACCGCCGCGTACCGGTCGCGGGTCCGCGGCTGCCTCCTGGGAGGCGCCCTCGGCGACGCGCTCGGCGCCCCCGTGGAGTTCCACACGCTGCGCCAGATCCGCGCCGCGCACGGCCCGAGAGGCGTGCGGTCCCACGCCGACCCGCGGGCGCGGGTCACCGACGACACCCAGATGACCCTGTGGACCGTCGAGGGCCTCCTGCGCGCCCGCAGCCGACAGGCGGTCCACGGCGGAGAGTTCGACCCGGTCCCCGCCGTGCACGACGCCTACCTGCGCTGGTACCACACCCAGCACGCCCCGGCCCCCACCGGCGGGCACACCGGCTGGCTGGCCGGCCGGGAGTGGCTGTACGCCCAGCGCGCCCCCGGCACCACCTGCCTGACCGCCCTGCGCGAGGCCGACCTGGGACGGCAGGGCAGGGGAGAGGCCGCCGCCAACGCCTCCAAGGGCTGCGGCGGGGTCATGCGCAGCGCCCCCTTCGGACTGCTCCCCGCGCACGCCGCCACCGACGCCGACGTCTTCGACTGGGCCGACCGGGCCGCCGGGCTCACCCACGGCCACCCCACCGGACGGCTCGCCTCGGGGGCCACGGCGCTGCTGGTCCGGCGCCTCCTCGCCGGAGACGGCCTGGACGCCGCCCTCGACGCGGTCCTGGCCGCGCTGCGCACCCGCCCCGGCCACGAGGAGACCACGAAGGCCCTGGTCGCGGCACGGACCGCGGCCGCCGACGGCACCCCGGACGCCGAGACCGTCGAGTCCTTCGGCGGCGGCTGGACCGCCGAGGAGGCGCTGGCCATCGCGGTGTACGCGGCCCTGGTCCACCGCACCCCCGAGGAGGTCACCGACGCCCTCGCCCTGGCCGTCACCCACTCCGGCGACAGCGACTCCACCGGCGCGGTCTGCGGCAACCTCCTCGGCGCCCGGCACGGCGAGGCCGCGCTGCCCCCGGCACTGGCCGACGGCCTGGAGGGCCGCGCCGACCTGCTGGACCTGGCCGACGACCTGGTCGCCGCCTTCACCGCCGCCCCGTCCGCCGGGGCGCAGTGGCGGCGACGCCACCCGGCGGACTGACCCGGACCCCGCCGCCCGGCCGCGGGATCCGGCACGGCCGGGCGGCGCCGCCGACGGAGACCGGGCGGGTCGCGGCCGCCGCCGCGGCGGGTGTGGGAAACCACCACGACCGCCCCCCCGCACGGTGTGCCACCGCGCAGTGTCCCGGATCACAGCGGATTCCTACCGTGGGGCGGTACGGGGAGCCGGACGACCGCACACCCGCTCCCCGCGCCGGCCGAGAAACCGCCGGCCCCCCGGAACACGGAGTGGTGGACCCCAGATGACCCAACCCCAGCCGCAGCAGCGGACCAGGATCGGCAAGATCGTCGGCGCCAGCCTGGTCGGCACCACGGTCGAGTGGTACGACTTCTTCCTCTACGGATCGGCGTCCGCGCTCGTCTTCGGCCCGGTGTTCTTCCCCGAGCAGAGCGCCATGACCGGAATCCTGCTCTCCTTCGCCACCTACGCGGTCGGCTTCGTGGCCCGCCCCCTGGGCGGACTCGTCTTCGGCCACTACGGCGACCGGCTCGGACGCAAGAAACTCCTCGTCATCAGCCTGCTCATGATGGGCGGCGCCACCTTCCTCATGGGCCTGCTGCCCACCTACGCGGCCATCGGACTGGGCGCCCCGATCCTGCTCACCCTGCTGCGCGTGGTCCAGGGCTTCGCGCTCGGCGGGGAGTGGGGCGGCGCGGTGCTCATCGTGAGCGAACACGGCAGCGACCGGCACCGCGGCTTCTGGGCGTCGTGGCCCCAGGGCGGCGCGCCCGGCGGGAACCTGCTGGCCACCGGAGTCCTCGCCGTCCTCGCCGTGACCATGGACGACGCGGTGTTCCTCGACTGGGGCTGGCGCATCCCCTTCCTGCTGTCGGGCGTCCTGGTCCTCATCGGCCTGTGGATCCGCATGGCCATCAGCGAGTCCCCCGTCTTCCAGGAGGCGGCCCGGCGCGCCGAGCAGAGCGGCGCACCGGAGCGCGCCCCCATCCTGGAGGTGCTGCGCCACCAGTGGCGCGAGGTCCTCATCGCGATGGGCGTGCGCATGGCCGAGAACGTCTCCTACTACGTCGTGACCGCGTTCATCCTCGTCTACGCCACCCAGCAGGCGAACCTGGACAACTCCCTGGTGCTCAACGCGGTCCTCATCGGCTCGGCCGTCCACTTCGTCTCCATCCCGCTGTGGGGCGCGCTCTCCGACCGCCTGGGCCGCCGGCCGGTCACCGCCCTGGGCGCGGCCGGGGTCGCCGCGTGGAGCTTCGCCTTCTTCCCGCTGATCGACACCGGCAGGTTCGGCCTCGTCGTGCTCGCCGCCACGGTCGGCCTGGTGCTGCACGGCGCCATGTACGGCCCGCAGGCGGCGTTCTTCTCCGAGCTGTTCAGCACCCGGGTCCGCTACTCCGGCGCGTCGATCGGCTACCAGCTCGCGTCCATCGCCGCGGGCGGGGTGGCCCCCCTCATCGCGGCCAGCCTGCTCGCCGCGTTCGGCTCCAGCCTGCCCGTCGCGCTGTACGTGACCGCGGCGTCGGCGCTCACCCTGGTGGCGGTGTGGGTGTCGCGGGAGACCCGCGGCAGCGACCTGACCAGGGTCGCCGCCACCGACACTGCCCAGGGCTGAGCCCCGCCGGCCACGGGGACCCGCGCAGCGCACCCGGCGCGGGTCCCCGTGGCATCCTGGGACGTGGCAACCGAGCACACGGGGGGGCACACGGCCATGTCGGCGGGGTACGGCGGACGGCGGCGCGGACGGGACCGCGACGACCACGGCAGCGGGGAGCACCACCGGCGCCGCGAGGCCGAACCGATCCGGGGACACCGCGACGCCCGGCGGCTGGAGGAGGAGCTGCGCCGCATGGACGGCGCCCCCTACGGCCGCTACCGGTCCCTGGCCGGCGACTGGGACTTCGGCGACTTCACCCTCACCGTCGCCAAGGTCCAGGCCGACCCCTTCGCCCCGCCCTCCCGGATCCTGGTGCACGTGCCCGCCGCGACCGCGGGAATGCCCGAGCACGCCTGGCGCGACCCGGTGCGCCGCCGCGCCACCGCCGACCACCTGGCCCGCTGCGCCCGCCGCAGGCTCCGCGACTCGCGGGTGCGCATCGACGCCGGCGGCCAGCAGGTCCTCGACCGCTCCTCCTGCCAGATCCGCGACGGCGCGGTCCTGCTGCGGCTCGGCGTGGACCTGCCCGGACACGGCCGCCGCATCGACGGCCGCGGCGCCGGCCGCGCCCTGTGCCGGACCGTCCCCGACCTGGTCGACGCCCTGTGCTGGGACGCCCTGGACACCGCGGCGGCCACCGCCTTCGCCGACAGCGTCGCCGACACCGTCGCGCTGCGCGACCGCCTCGCCGAGCTGCGGCTCGTCGCCTTCGTCGGCGACGGCGCGATCCTGCCCCGCGCCAGCGGCGTCAGCGACCTGCCGATGCCGGACGCCGTCCCGTTCGCCTCCCCCGAGAGCCTGCGCGTCACCGTGGAGCTGCCGCACCGGGGAACGGTTACCGGCATGGGGGTGCCCGAGGGCATCACCCTCGTCGTCGGCGGCGGCTTCCACGGCAAGTCGACCCTGCTGCACGCCCTGGAGCGCGGCGTCTACGACCACGTGCCCGGAGACGGCCGCGAACTCGTCGTCACCCGCGCCGACGCCGTGAAGATCCGCGCCGAGGAGGGGCGCCGCGTGGTGCGCACCGACGTCAGCGCGTTCGTGCGCAACCTGCCCACCGGAGCCGACACCTCCGACTTCACCACCGACAACGCCTCCGGCTCCACCTCCCAGGCCGCCAACATCGCCGAGGCCCTGGAGGCCGGGACCTCCGTGCTGCTGGTGGACGAGGACACCACCGCCACCAACCTGATGGTCCGCGACGAGCGCATGCAGCGGCTGGTGCACGGCGACCGCGAGCCCCTCATCCCCTTCGTCGACCTCGTCCGGCCGCTGCACCGCGTCCACGGCGTCTCCACCGTGCTGGTCATGGGCGCCAGCGGCGACTACTTCGACGTCGCCGACCACGTGGTCATGCTGGACGCCTACCGCGCCCGCGACGTCACCGGGCAGGCCCGCGCCCTGGCCCGGCCGCGCCGCGACGCCGACCTGTCCGCCCCGGCCCGCCGCGTCGTCGACCCCGCCTCGGTGGACGCCTCGGCCCGCGGACGCGTCCGGATCAAACGGCGCGACATGGACGTGCTCACCTTCGGCGAGACCGACATCGACCTGCGCCACCTCGCCCAACTGGTGGACCCCGCCCAGGTCGTCGGGGCGGGCCTGGCGCTGCGCGCCCTGGTCGAGGACGGGATCGCCGACGGCGAGCGGACCCTGGGGCAGGCCCTGGACCTGCTGGAGGAGCGGCTCCGCGAGCACGGCGTCACCTACCTGGGACGCGGCTACCACGGCGACTACGCCGCGGTGCGCCGCCAGGAGGTCGCCGCCGTCCTCAACCGCCTGCGGACCCTCAGAATCCGCAGGCAGTGCCAAGAACGGAAATAGAGCGGCAGGATGCCGGGTTGTTGGCGATTGAGGTGTGTTCAGGCCAGTCAACCGTGGATCGGTATCCTGAAGATCCGATCACACGGAAGCGTGAGAACGGAGACCCGTCCAGGTGCGAGATCCCGCTGATCTCTACGAGCTTCGATCCGACCTTCCCGAACTGTCCGCACCGGTCCTGCTGGTGTCGCTGGACGGTTTCGTGGACGCAGGCGCAGCCGGAAAACAGGCGGTGGCGGCCCTCCTCGGCGAACTGCGCACCACCGTACTCGCCGACTTCGACGTCGACGGGCTCCTGGACTACCGGTCCCGCCGCCCGGTCATGACCTTCGACGAGACCACCTGGGTCGACTACGCCGACCCCGCGCTGTCCCTCTCCCTCCTGCACGACCTGGAGGGAACCCCCTTCCTGCTGCTGCACGGCCTGGAACCGGACCGCGAGTGGGAGGCGTTCACCGCGGCGGTCCGCCAGCTCGTCGAACGCCTGTCGGTGCGGCTGACCGTCTGCTTCTACGGCATCCCCATGGCGGTGCCGCACACCCGCCCGGTGACCGCGACCCCGCACGCCACCCGCGCCGACCTCGTCGCCGACCACACGCCCTGGGTCGGCCGGATCCAGGTGCCGGGCAACGCCATGTCGCTGCTGGAGTACCGGCTGGGCCAGGCCGGGCACGACGTCATCGGCTACGCCGTGCACGTGCCGAGCTACCTCGCCCAGTCCGAGTACCCGCGCGCCGGACTCGCCGTGCTGGAGTACGTCGCCGGCGCCACCGGACTGGCCCTGCCCACCGAGAAGCTCGCCGAGGAGGCCCGGCGGACCGACGGCGAGATCAACCGCCAGGTGGAGGCCTCCGAGGACGTCCAGCGCGTGGTGCGCAACCTGGAGATCCAGTACGACAACTTCATGGCCGCCCGCAGCGGCCTCGACGTCGACTCGCTGCTCGCGGAGGACGAGTCGCAACTGCCCACCGCCGAGGAACTGGGCGCGGAACTGGAGCGCTTCCTCGCCGAGCACAACCGCGGCTCCGAAGGATAGAGTCCACCACGTGCTCTACCAGTTCCTCTTCCACACCCTGCTGCGCCGCGTCGACGCCGAGCAGGCCCACCGGGCCAGCTTCGCCTCCCTGCGCGCGCTCAGCGCCGTTCCCGGCACGACCCGCCTGATGGGACGCCTGCTCGGCCCGCGCGACCCGGAGCTGCGGGTGCGCGTGCTGGGCCGGGAGTTCCCCGGACCGCTCGGCCTGGCCGCGGGCTTCGACAAGAACGCCCGCGGCGTGCCGGCGCTCACCGCCCTGGGCTTCAGCCACGTCGAGATCGGCACCGTCACCGCCCACCCCCAGCCCGGAAACCCCCGGCCCCGCCTGTTCCGCCTGGTCGCCGACCGCGCCGTCGTCAACCGGATGGGATTCAACAACGAGGGCTCCGAGGCGGTGTCGCGGCGGCTGCGGGCCCAGCGCGCCCGCCGGGCCCGCGACCTCCTCATCGGCGTCAACATCGGCAAGACCAAGGTCGTCCCGGAGGACGAGGCCGTCGCCGACTACGTCACGAGCGCGCGCCGCTTCGCCGACGTCGCCGACTACCTGGTGGTCAACGTCAGCTCGCCCAACACGCCGGGGCTGCGCGACCTGCAGGCCGCCGAACGGCTCCGGCCGCTGCTGGAGGCGGTGCGCCGGACCCTCGACGAGGCCGGCCGCCCCGACCTGCCGCTGCTGGTCAAGATCGCCCCCGACCTGGCCGACGAGGACGTGGACGCCGTCGCGGACCTGGCCCTGGACCTGGGACTGGACGGCATCATCGCCACCAACACCACCATCTCCCGCGAGGGGCTGGCCACCGACCCCGACGAGGTCGCCGCGATCGGCGCGGGCGGACTGTCCGGCGCGCCGCTGAAGGAGCGCTCCCTGCAGGTGCTGCGCCGACTGCGCGCCCGGGTGGGGGACCGGCTGGTCCTCGTCGCGGTCGGCGGCATCGAGACCCCGCAGGACGCGTGGGCGCGCATCCGGGCGGGCGCCAGCCTCGTCCAGGGCTACACCGGCCTCATCTACGGCGGGCCGCTGTGGCCGCGCCGGATCCACCGGGGGCTGGCCGCGCTGGCCCGCCGCGAGGGCTACACCTCCGTCGCCGACGCCGTCGGAGTGGATGTGGACCCGGCGCCGGACCGCTCCCCGGCCTGATCCGGCCGGTCCGCCGGACCCTCAGCGGGCGGCCGCCGGGAGCGGCGCGTCCAGTTCGGCGCCCAGCAGGGGACCGCTGAGGTGCTCCGGACGCAGCCGGACCCCGGTGACGCGGTCGGCCAGCGCCAGCAGGGCCGGACCGGGATCGGCCCGGCCGGGCTCGGCCGGCTCGGTCAGGCCCAGTGCGAGCAGGTCCGCGGCGAGACGGTCCGGATCGGAGCCGCCCCGCTGGTCGGGCAGGCGGGCGTCGAAGAAGAAGCGCAGCACCCCGTCGACCACCCAGCGGAACTCGTAGCGGTACCCCATGACCACCCGCACGCAGACCAGTTCGGTCCCCACCGACAGCTTCCGGTACACCTGCGGCCGGGTGCAGGAGCAGCCCGTCGGCTCCACGATCACGGTCCACTCCCCCAGGGACAGGGCGTGGACGGTGAGCGGCAGGTCCTCCTCGGCGCACAGGCAGGCCTCCACGGCCTCGACGATGGGCAGGGAACGCAGGGCCCGCTCGTCCGCGCCGAAACGGCGCAGCGCCTCGGGCCGGGACAGCCCTCTGACATAGCTCAGGCAGTAGGCTTCGGCCAGGTCGGGCTGGCTCTCCTGAAGCCAGAGGTAGTCGCGGGCGTACGCAACGGACATCGGCCCGTCCCTCCAGACGAAGATTCCGGTGTGGCGTGCCGGGACGGCACGGTTGGAGAGTCGTCCGGGCGGGGAACGGACAGCGGACGCGGGTGATCGCCCGGAGCCGTTCCGGGTCCGGGGTGCCGGCGGGGCAGCCGCCGGCGGGGCAGCCGGGGCGCGCCCCGGCCGAACGTGTGTGTCAAGGACCCACAAGCTTCCAGTGTAGGCCGGTTTGCGCAGAAGTCACGGGCGTGGCGGACCCCGGTCCGGAAAGACTCCGGAACCGGGGCCCCGAGGCGCCCGGAGCGGCCTCAGAACTCCAGCGGTGCGAGGTCGAGCTCGCCCGGGTCGGCGCCCACGCGGCGGCAGGTGTGGGCGGCCACCCGGTGGGCGTGCGCCACGCACACGGCGAGCTGGGCGTCGGTGAGGGCGGCCAGCCGTTCGCGGCCGCCCGCGCCCAGCGCCCCGGCCTGGCCGAGGGCGTCGAGCAGCCCGGCGCAGAACGCGTCGCCCGCGCCCACGCTGTCGACTACCTCCACCGGCTCGGGCGCCACCGACAGCGGACGGTCCTCCCGGCCCCGCACCACGACGAGGGTCTGCTCCCCGCCGCAGGTGACCGCGACCAGGACCGGTCCCCGCCGCAGCCAGGAGCGGGCGGCCTCCAGCAGCAGGGCGGGGTCGGCGGCCCCGTCGTGCCCGAACAGCCAGTACACGTCCTCGTCGCTGACCTTGACCAGGTCGGCCAGCGCCACCTGGCGCTCCACCCGCTCCCGGGCGGCGGCCGGGCTGCCCGCCAGCGCGGGACGGATGTTGGGGTCGTAGCTGACCACGACCCGGCCGCGCTGCCGGGCCACCCACTCCTCCAGGACGGCCGCCCCCGGCGGCATCGCCATCGCCAGCGAACCCACGTGCAGGGCGACCACGTCGTCGGCGAGGGGGTCGGGCAGCTCCTCGGGGCGCCACTGCCAGTCGGCGGTGCCCCTGACGTAGAAGTCGTAGTCGGCCCGGCCCGTCTCGTCGAGGGCGGCGATGGCCAGGGTGGTGGGCTGTTCGGCGGTGACCAGGTCGCGGGTGCTCACGCCGCGCGAGCCCACGTAGGCGCGCAACTGCCGGCCGAAGCGGTCGGTGCTGATCCGCGCCAGCAGCGAGGATTCCACGCCCAGCCGGGCCAGCGCGACCGCGGTGTTGGCGGGCGCGCCGCCGGGAGCGGAGCGGTAGGTGCCGCTCTCGGCGCTGATGAGGTCGATGAGTGCTTCGCCTACGACGGTGATCACGGGGACGTCCTTCCGGAACCAGCGGGCTGGGGCGCTCTGCGAGGGAGTAGTATCCCGCCCCCTCCGGACACTGACAACGCCGCGGAGCGGACGCCGCCGGGAAAAGAAACGGGAGCGCGGGTCGGGGACCACGCGCTCCCGTCGGGGACTCGGGGGTTACAGCGCGCCCAGCGCCTCCTCGGCCGCCCGCTTCATGACGGACTCCACGTCGCCGAAGCTCTGCGGGGCCTTGTTGGAGCTGAAGTCGCTGACGCTCCACTCCACGGAGATGTTGATGTTGTCCTGGCGGATCAGGACGGTGGTGCGGTTGCCGGGGGAGATGATCTCCTCCTCGGCGAAGATCAGCACCGACTCGCTGCCGTAGTCGAGCTCCTGCTCCTCGATCACCTCAAGGTCGAAGATCGAGTCCTCCTCGTCGGTGGCGTAGTCGTAGTCGAAGGCGTAGTCCTCCTTGGCCGCCTCGACCGAGTCGGAGCCCCCGTAGGGGGTGGCGTACTCCACCCGCAGCGTTCCGTAGAGGCCGTCGACCTCGGTGCTCCAGCTGCAGCTGGAGGAGTTGTCGGTGATGTTCTTGCTGCTGGAGGAGGCGCCGAACTCCGAAAGGAGCCCCTCGGACAGCACGGAGCAGGGGTCCTCGGGCGGCGCGTAGGGGGGACCGCCCGCGGGGGTGACGTCGCCGCCGCCGTTGTCGTCGTCCGCCGGCGCGGTGTCCTGGGGCTCCTGGGTCTGCTCGGCCCGGGGGGACTCGGCGACCGGGGGAGTGTCGCCGCCGCCGCGGCTGAACAGCACCACGATCACCGCGACGACCAGCAGGACGATGACCACGCCGCCGGCGATCACGATCCACAGGCCCGCGTTGCTCTTGCCGGACGGGGGCGGCTGCTGGCCGGGGTAGCCCTGGTTCGGGTAGGGCGGCTGGTTGGCCTGGTGGTACTGCGGGCCGCCCGGAGCGGGGTACGGACCCGAGCCATACCCGGGAGGCTGCTGTCCGCCGGTGCCTCCGTCCCCGTAGGGGCTCTGGTAGGGCCCGCTCTGGTAGCCGGGCTGCCCCCCGGTGTTGGGATCGGGGTGTCCGCCCTGACCGTAGGCGCCTCCGTACGGTCCGGGCTGCCCGCCTGGGTTGCCCTCGCCACCGGGGTACTGAGGTGGCTGGGTGTAGGGTCCGTTGTCGCTCATGACTCCCCTCGCGCCAGCTGCTTACGTCAGGACTGGGACGCGCGTTGACTCTTTCACGGTTCCGTCTGGTGTTCTCCCGGGACCGCTGAGGACCGCGGTTCGACCGGGGTGAAGCCCTGCGCTCATGACAAAGCCTTCAGATCCTATCCCTCTCAAGAATGAGGCCCCGGCGGTCCCCTCGGGGAGGAAAAGGGGGAATCGTCACCCTTTTGGAACACACGGCGGCCGTCCGGTACCGGATTGTTGTCCGATTGCTATCGATGAGATGGGCGGATGGCCGCAAACCCGTGAAAAAGACCGACCGGTCTGCCGCGCGGACGGGGTGACCGCACGCTTTCTTCCTGTGACGACGGGAAACGCGGTATTCACGTTTCCGGGGCCCCGGGCCGCCCGGTAAACCCCTCTGGCCGGACCAGGCGAATGCCCTGGGGGGAGCGGGGCCGCGGACGTAGGGTGGCGGTACTGGAGAGGCGGAGACACAGGGGGCCGAGGATGCCGTCTCGCGCGGGGCCGCCCGAGTACGGGAAGCCGCCCAGGTACGGCTTCGTGTCCTGGTTCGTCTTCGTCACCGCGATCGTGGTGACGCTCACCGTCTGCGTCGGGTGCACGGTCTGGTTGTACACCCCCCTGCTCTCCGGGTGAGCGGGGCGGGCCCGCCCCGCGGACCCGCCCCGCGGCGCGCGGTCAGAACATCGAGATGTGCACGTGGTCGTAGTGGTTCTCGGTGATGCTGCCGCGGTCGGCCATGGGGCGCCAGCCGCTGTCGCGGCGGATGTCCCAGATCTCCTGGCGCCAGATGACGTACATGATGCCGAGGTCCTCGGCGTGCTCCACGGCCCAGTCGGCGATCGCCTGGCCGTGGGCCTGCTGCTCGGGGGTGGGCATCTGCCCGTTGGCGTTGACCATGAAGTCGCACGCCCGCCCCTTGGGGTGCTCGCCCACGACCCAGCCGCCGTGGGGGCGGTAGCAGCCCACGCCCCCGTTCGCGTCGTTGCGGCCGAACTTCTCGATGATGAGGTCCCGCATCTGGCGGGTCCGCGGGGTGAGGTTGTCGGGCGGCCCCATCTGCTGGACCGGGTAGTCGGCGATGAGCCGGCGGACCTCCCAGCGGCGGCTCTCCAGCTCGTCCAGGTCGGCCTCGACCTCCTCCAGCTTCTCCTCGGCGTTGGCCTGCGCCTTCTCGTCGCGCTCCATCGCCTCGACCAGGTAGGAGATCTTGTCGTTGTTGGTGTTGGCCAGGTGGTCGACCACGGACACGGTGTCGATGATCTCCTGCGGTTCGGAGTCGAGCAGCAGGCTCAGCGCCGGGTCCAGGCCGCTGCTGGTGTAGGTGGCCACCGCCAGGTAGCGGACCTGCTCGCGGGCCTCGTCCACCTCCTTGCGGGTGGCGTCGGCCCGTTCCTGGGCCTGCTCGGCCTCCTCGATGACGGCCTCCATGTCGCGGAGTTCGCCGTTGTACTCCTCGCTCAGCGCCTCGGCCCGGTCCAGCAGCGAGTCCAGGCTCTCGGCGGGCACCACCGGGGCGGCCGGGGCCGCGGCCGCGGAGGGCGCGGTGTGCACGGAGAGGGGGGTGGCGGCCAGGACGAGGCCGAGCGCCGCGGCCGCCAGGGGGAGCCGGCGCGGGCCGCCGGCCCGGACGGCGAACGCCTCGGCGAGGTCCGCCAGGCGGTCGCGCCAGGTCGCGTCGGTCGGGTCGGGCGCCCAGAAATCGGCGTAGGGGTCTTCTCGGCCGTCGCCGCTCGAATGCTTGGGCAGCACGTCTTCGCTCCTCGGTACGCACACAGAGGTCCTGCGGGCGGGGTGGTCGTCGCCCTGCGGGAGGCGGGCCCCTGCTCCTGGGGTGGGGCCGCGGGGCCGCTCCTGAGGTGTCGGGGGATCGGGCGGCCGCAACTGGCCCGGCGGAACCGAGTGTAGGCGGCTTTGCGGACCGGAAACCGCGTCGATGCTCCGGAGTGCGGAGCGGAGGGAAAACTCCTAATTTCTACTGATATTATGGGTTTTAGGCGTCCAGAGGGCGGTGGCACAGTCCCGGCTCTCCGCCTGATACTGTCCTGACCTGGCACTTTGTGGGGGCACGGGTGCCTTTGTTCGTCATGTGACCGCTCCGGGGGAAACCGTGATCAACGCTGTGGGCCTGCACCGGGTCTACCGGCTGAGGGGCCGCGAGGTCGCCGCGCTGCGCGGCGTCGACCTGCGGGTCCGACAGGGCGAGATCTACGGTGTCGTCGGGCAGAGCGGCGCCGGCAAGAGCACGCTGCTGCGCTGCGTCAACCTGCTGGAGCGCCCCGACCGCGGGGAGGTCCGGGTGGACGGGCGGAATCTCACCGAGTTGAGTCCGACACAGCTGCGGGCGGCACGGCGCGGCATCGGCATGATCCACCAGCACTTCGCGCTGCTGTCCTCGCGCACCGTCGCGGGCAACGTCGCCTTCCCGCTGGAGATCGCGGGCGTGCCCCGGGCCGAGCGCCGCCGCCGCGTGGCCGAACTGCTGGACCTGGTGGGGCTGGCCGACAAGGCCGCGGCCCACCCCGCCCAGCTGTCGGGCGGGCAGAAGCAGCGGGTGGGGATCGCGCGCGCCCTCGCCCCGCGCCCCAAGGTGCTGCTGTCCGACGAGGCCACCTCGGCCCTGGACCCGGCCACCACGGCCGCCATCCTGGACCTGCTGCGCGACCTCAACCGCGAACTCGGCCTGACCATCCTGCTGGTCACCCACGAGATGGACGTGGTCAAACGGGTCTGCGACTCCGTGGCGATCATGGAGCGCGGCTCCTTCGCCGAAGCGGGACGGGTCCTGGACCTGCTGCGGACCCCGGGGTCGCTGCTGGCGCGCTCCCTGTTTGCGCCCCCGCCCGACCCCGGGCCCGGCGCCGTGACCCTGACCTGGGTGGACAAGGCCGGGGAGCCGCTGGTGTCGCAGCTCACCCGGCTCTTCGACGTGGACGTCGGCATGGTCGCGGGAGCCCTGGAGGAGGTCGCCGGGCATCCGGTGGGCCGGCTCACCGTGCGGATCGCCGGCGAGCGCCGCGCGGAGGCGCTCGCCCACCTGGCCGACAACGGCGTGCTGGTCGAGGAGGTCCCATGACGGGATGGCTGGACGAGCTGGTCGAGCGCTGGCCCGACATGGGGCCGGTCCTGTGGCTGGGGACCCTGGACACCCTCTACATGGTGGTGTGGGCCACCCTCGTCACCGCTGTGCTGGGCCTCCCGCTGGGCGTCCTGCTGGTCTGCACCGACCGCGGCGGGCTCACCCCCGCCCCGGCGGTCCGGGCGCTGCTCGGCGCGGTGGTGAACGTGGGCCGCTCGCTGCCGTTCATCGTGCTGATGGTCGCGGTGCTCTCGCTGACCAGGCTGATCACCGGGACCACGCTGGGGCCCACCGCCGCCATCGTCCCGCTGAGCATCGGCGCCATCCCGTTCTACGCCCGGCTGGTGGAGACGGCGCTGCGCGAGGTGGGCCGCGACGTCGTCGAGGCGGCGCAGGCGATGGGGGCGCGCCGGACCGTCATCGTCGCCAAGGTCCTGCTGCCCGAGGCGCTTCCGGGCCTGATCGCCGGACTGGTCATGACGGTCGTCACGCTGATCTCGTACTCGGCCATGGCCGGGGCGATCGGCGGCGGCGGGCTCGGCGACATCGCCATCCGCTACGGCTACCAGCGCTTCGACGAGTACTACCTCTGGGCCACCGTCGTCCTGCTGGTCCTGGTGGTCCAGGCCGTGCAGAGCACGGGCGACCTCCTCGTCCGCCGGGTCTCCCACCGGTGAGACGCCACGACCCCGCCCGCCCGGAGGGCGGGCGGGCCGGACGCGAACCGAAGACACGAGAAAGGGCAGTGGCATGCGCAAGACGACAGCGGCGATCGGAGCACTCACCCTGGCGGCGGCGCTGTCGGCGTGCGGCGCTCCCAGCGAGAACGCCGGCAGCGGGACGGAGGCGGCGCAGGAGGACCTGACCACGCTGCGGATCGGGGTGAACCCGGTGCCGCACGGCGAGATCCTGGGCTTCGTCCAGGACAACCTCGCCGCGGACGCCGGCCTGCACCTGGAGATCGTGGAGATCGCCGACTACAACCAGCCCAACCCGCAGCTGGCCCAGGGGGAGCTGGACGCCAACTACTTCCAGCACCGCACCTTCCTGGCGGAGTGGCAGAAGGCCAACCCCGACGACGAGCTCGTCTACGTCAGCGACGTGCACGTGGAACGGCTGGGGCTGTACTCGGACAAGCACGAGAGCGTGGCGGACCTGCCCGACGGGGCCGAGATCGCGGTCCCCAACGACGCGGCCAACCTGGACCGCGCACTGCAGACCCTCCAGGCCGAAGGGCTCATCACGGTGGACCCCGAGGCCGGGGCGCTGGCCACCGAGGCCGACATCACCGACAACCCCCGCGGCATCACGGTGATCCCGCTGGAGGCCGCGCAGCTGCCCAGGTCGCTGGCGGACGTGGACGCCGCGGTCGTCAACGGCAACTACGCCATCGAGGCCGACCTCACCGAGACCGCCAACGAACTGGCCTGGGAGCCCAGCGACTCCGCCGAGTACGTCGAGAACTACGCCAACGGACTGGTGGTCCGGGCCGAGGACGCCGAGGACCCGGCGATCCGCACGCTCAGCGAGCTGCTGGCCGGCGACGAGGTGCGGGAGTACGTCGAGCAG
The DNA here is from genome assembly GCF_023208015.1 of Thermobifida alba. Lineage (NCBI taxonomy): Bacteria > Bacillati > Actinomycetota > Actinomycetes > Streptosporangiales > Nocardiopsidaceae > Thermobifida > Thermobifida alba. The sequence goes on from NZ_CP051627.1 coordinate 322,600, forward strand.
ACCTGGCAGGGCGTGGTCTTCGCGGTCGGCGACCGGGCCTGATCCGCGGCCCCGGATGCCGGCGCGGAGCGTCTGCCGCCCGGTCCCCCTGCGGGACCGGGCGGTTTTCCGTTTTTTCCGGGCGTGCGCAAGACTTTTCAGGTAACGGTTGTGTTGCGCAGGCATGATCTGGGATTGACGGATCCCAGTGGTGTGGGCCACTCTCTTGGGAGCGCTCCCAAAGCGGGGGACCACACGGGACGCGATCCAAGACATTCCACTTTGAGCGAGGGGTCGCACACATGCGAACTTTTGATCGTCGGCACTGGAAGACGGCCGCTGCGGCGCTGGGAGTCGTGACGCTCCTCAGCACCGCCGCCTGCGGCGGCGACGGTGACTCCGCCGGGGACGGCAAGATCACCCTCACCGTCGACACCTTCGGCGTCTTCGGCTACGACGAGCTCTTCCAGCAGTACATGGAAGAGAACCCGGACATCGTCATCGAAGAGAACAACGTCACCGACCTCAACGCCGACTACGTTCCCCAGCTGCAGCAGAACATCGCGGCGGGCAGCGGCGCGGGTGACATCGTCGCCATCGAAGAGGGCATCATCCAGCAGTTCTTCCTCAGCCAGGGCGACAACTTCGTCGACCTCGCCGAGTACGGCGCGGCCGACCTGGAGGAGAACTTCCTGCCCTGGAAGTGGGAGATGGGCAAGGGACCCAACGGGGAGATCCTCGGCCTGGGGACCGACATCGGCGGCATGAGCATGTGCTACAACAAGACCCTCTTCGAGGACGCGGGCCTGCCCACCGACCGCGAAGAGGTCAGCGCGAGCTGGGAGACCTGGGAAGACTTCATCGAGGTCGGCAAGGAGTTCCAGAAGGCCGACACCGGCGCCGCCTTCGTCTCCACGGTCACCCCCTACTTCAACGCCATCAACGCCCAGGGCGGCACCCACACCTTCTTCGACGAGGACAACAACCTCGTCGCCGACTCCAACCCGGTCATCCTGGAGAGCTGGGACCTGGTCGAGAAGATGATCGACGAGGGCCTCTCCGCCAACCTGGAGATGTGGTCCGACGAGTGGAACACGGGCATCCAGAACAACGTCTTCGCGACCCTGCCCTGCCCGGCCTGGATGCTCGGCCACATCGAGAACACCGCCGGTGAGAGCGGCCGCGACCAGTGGGACGTCGCCAGCGTCCCCGGTAACGGCGGCAACTGGGGCGGCTCCTGGCTGGCCGTGACCACCCAGAGCGAGCACCCCGAGGAGGCCGCCAAGCTGGCCATGTTCCTGACCAGCCCCGAGGGCCAGATCTCCGCGTGGAACGCCGCCAACACCCTGCCCTCCTCGCCGCAGGCCCTGGAGGACCCGGCCGTCACCGAGTTCACCCGTGACTACTTCAACCAGGCCCCGGTCGGCAAGATCTACTCCGAGACCGCCATGGAGCTGAAGCCGGTCTACTACGGCGTCAACAACGCCCAGGTCTCCGAGGAGTTCCGCAAGGCGATGCAGGCCATGGAGCAGGGCCAGGCCACCCCTGAAGAGGCCTGGCAGCAGGCGCTCGACGGCGCGAAGCGCGCCTCGGGCGAGTAACCCGCCGGACCGGACACGTCCACCGGCCGCAGGTGAACGCGGACCCGTCCCGTGCCCCCGCCGACCGCGGCGGGCCCCTCCACAGGACGGGTCCGCGGACCCCGTACGGACGAACCCAGAGCAGACGGCCCGTCCCGACCCCCCCGAACCCCTCCCCCCGTGTCGGGCGGACCGTCTCCTCTCTTCCATCTGACATCTGATCTCTCATGACGAGGAGCGCTTGACGTGACTCTTCTCAGACGCGGCGGCGCCCCGCCCGGGGGCACGGAGGAACCCGCCCTCCCCCCGCCCGGGAACGACGCCAGGGCGAAGAAGGAACGCAGGCAGATCTTCTGGACCCGCCTGGACCTCCGCGTCTCCCCCTACCTGTTCATCTCTCCCTTCTTCATCCTCTTCGCGATCTTCGGCCTGTTCCCCCTGCTCTACACCGTCTGGGTGTCGCTGCACGACTGGACGCTGCTGGGCGGCAACCAGGGGTTCGTCGGGATCGACAACTACATCCGCCTCGTCCAGGACGCCAAGTTCTGGAACTCGCTGTACAACACTTTCGGCATCTTCATCATCGCCGTCGTCCCCCAGCTGCTGCTGGCCATGTACCTGGCCGACACGCTGAGCCGCAGGATCCGCGCGGTCAACTTCTTCCGGATGGGGCTGCTGCTGCCCTACCTGACCTCCGTGGCGGCCGTGGCGATCGTCTTCTCCCAGCTGTTCGGCACCCAGTTCGGCCTCATCAACTACGCGCTGGGCTTCATCGGCATCGACCCGATCAACTGGCAGGGCGGCACCTTCTCCTCCTGGATCGCCATCGCGGTGATGGTCGACTGGCGCTGGACCGGCTACAACGCGCTGATCTACCTGGCGGCCATGTCGGCCATCCCCCGGGACATCTACGAGGCCGCCTCCATCGACGGGGCGTCCCGCACCCGGCAGTTCTGGCAGATCACCGTTCCGATGCTGCGGCCCACGATCATCTTCACCGTGATCGTCTCCACCATCGGCCAGATGCAGCTGTTCACCGAGCCGGTGATCTTCGGAGGCGTCTCCGGCGGCTCCCAGGGACAGTTCCAGACCACGATGATGCTGATCTTCGAGGAGGCCTTCCGCTTCAACAACTACGGCTACGGCTCCGCGATCGCCTGGACGCTGTTCATGCTCGTCGTGGCGCTCAGCGCACTCAACGCGCTGCTCAGCAGCAGGATCAAGGGGGCATGATGACCACCACCCTGACCCCGACCCCGGACGCCGCCCCGGCGGCCGCCCAGCCCGCGAAGCGGAAGCGGAAGAACGGCGGCAGCACCGGGATGCGCGAGGCCACCCCGCTGACCTACATCGGGCTCTCCCTCACCGTCCTGCTGTCGGTCTTCCCCCTGTGGTGGATGTTCGTCGTGGCCAGCCGCGACTCGGCCGCGGCCTCGGCCCGTCCGCCCTACATGTGGCCCGGGGGCAACTTCCTGGAGAACCTGGAGCGCCTCTTCGCCAACACCTCCGCCAACTTCACGCTCGGTCTGATCAACTCGGCGGTCTCCGCCACCGTACTCGCGCTGTCGGTGGTGCTCTTCTCCTCGCTGGCCGGATTCTCCCTGGCCAAGCTGAACTTCCGGGGACGCAACGCCGCCGCCGTCGGCGTGGTGCTGACCATGGCCGTGCCCGTGCAGATGGGGATCATCCCGCTGCTGATGCTCATGGAGTGGTTCGGCTGGCGCGGACAGCTCACCGCGATCATCGTGCCCTTCATGGTCAGCGGCTTCGGCGTGTTCATGATGCGCCAGTACTGCGTCCAGGCGATCCCCGACGAACTGCTCGAAGCGGCGCGTATGGACGGCTGCTCCACCTTCCGCATCTACTGGAACGTGGTCCTGCCCGCGCTGCGGCCCGCCATGGTGGTGCTCGGCCTGCTGACGTTCATGACGCAGTGGAACGAGTTCACCTGGGCGCTGGCCGTGCTGACCCCGGCCAACCCGACGGTCCAGCTCGCCATCAACCAGCTCAACCAGTCGGCGTACTCGCGTGACTTCGCGCTCATGTTCACCGGGTCCGTCGTCGCCACACTCCCTCTGCTCATCCTGTTCTTCGTCCTCGGCCGCCAGCTGATCGGCCGGATCATGGAAGGTGCCATCAAGTGACCTCACAGTCGACCGCCCCCCTCGGCCAGGCCGAGGAGAAACCGAAACCGGACGTCCACTTCCCCGCGGACTTCGTGTGGGGAGTGGCCACCGCCGCGTTCCAGATCGAGGGGTCCACCACGGCCGACGGCCGCGGGCCCAGCATCTGGGACACCTTCTGCGCCACCCCCGGCAAGGTCGAGAACGGCGACACCGGCGACCCCGCCTGCGACCACTACAACCGGTACCGCGACGACGTGGCGCTCATGCGCGACCTGGGCGTCGGCGCCTACCGCTTCTCCGTGGCCTGGCCGCGCATCCAGCCCGAGGGCAGGGGCAAGCCCCTGGAGGCCGGCCTGGACTTCTACGACCGGCTCGTGGACTGCGTGCTGGAGGCCGGCATCGACCCGTGGCCGACCCTCTACCACTGGGACCTGCCCCAGGCCCTGGAGGACGCGGGCGGCTGGCCCAACCGGGACACCGCCAAGCGCTTCGCCGACTACGCGGAGATCGTCTACAACCGCCTGGGCGACCGGGTCACCCACTGGAACACCCTCAACGAGCCGTGGTGCTCGGCGTTCCTCGGCTACGCCTCCGGCGTGCACGCGCCGGGCCGCCGCGAGCCCGCCGCCGCGCTGGCCGCCGCGCACCACCTGATGCTGGGCCACGGGCTGGCCGTCAACGTCATCCGCGACCTGGGCCGCCAGGCCGGCCGCACCCCGCTGGTCGGCATCGTGCACAACCAGACCACGGTGCGCCCCTACACCGACAGCGAGGCCGACGTGGACGCCGCGCGCCGCATCGACGCGCTGCGCAACCGCATCTTCACCGAACCCCTGGTGAAGGGGCGCTACCCGGAGGACCTGCTCGCCGACGTCGCCAAGATCACCGACTACGGCTTCGTCCAGGACGGCGACCTGGAGACCATCTCCACGCCGCTGGACATGATGGGCGTCAACTTCTACAACCCCAGCTGGGTGTCGGGCAACCGGGAGAACGGCGGATCCGACCGGCTGCCGTCCGACGACTACTCGCCGTCGGTGGGCAGCGAGCACGTCGTCGACGTCGACCCCGGTCTGCCGGTCACCGCGATGGGCTGGCCGATCGACGCCAGCGGCATGTACGACACGCTCACCCGGCTGGCCGCCGACTACCCGGGGCTGACCCTGTACGTCACCGAGAACGGCGCGGCCTTCGAGGACGAGCTCGTCGACGGCGCGGTGCACGACACCGACCGGATCGCCTACCTGGACGCGCACCTGCGCGCGGTGCACGCCGCGATCGAGGCGGGCGTCCCCCTCAAGGGCTACTTCGCCTGGTCGCTGATGGACAACTTCGAGTGGGCGCTGGGCTACGGCAAGCGCTTCGGCATCGTGCACGTGGACTACGAGAGCCAGGTCCGCACGGTCAAGGACAGCGGCCGGTGGTACTCGCGGGTCATCCGTGACGGAGGGATCATCGGACAGCGCTAGCCGGCTCTGTTCCGAGAAAACAGATCAAAACCTCGCCGTCCCGGTGTCGCCCAGGATACAAAAGGAGGACATCGGGACGGCGCGGCCGTGGGTTGGGGGAAGAGCATGGAGCGTCGGCGGCGTCCGACACTGGAGATGGTGGCCGCCCTGGCGGGAGTCGGACGGGGGACGGTGTCCCGCGTGATCAACGGCTCCGACCAGGTGAGTCCGGCCACGCGGGAGGCCGTGAAGCGGGCGATCAAGGAGTTGGGCTACGTGCCCAACCGTGCGGCCCGCACCCTGGTCACCCGACGGACCGACACCGTGGCCCTGGTGGTGTCGGAGGACAACCAGAGGCTCTTCGCCGAACCCTTCTACGCCGGGATCGTCCTCGGGGTGGGCGTGGCCCTGTCCGAACGCGGCTTCCAGTTCGTGCTGGCCACCGGCCGCTCCGGGGCCGAACACGAACGGCTCGGCGGCTACCTGGCCGGCCAGCACGTCGACGGCGTCCTGCTGCTGTCGCTGCACCGCGACGACCCGCTGCCGCAGATGCTGGACGAGGCCGGGGTGCCCTACGTCTACGGCGGCCGGCCGCTGGAGGTCCCCGAGGAGCAGGTGTCCTACGTCGACATGGACAACCTCGGCGGCGGCCGCCAGGCCACCCAGCGGCTGATCGAGACGGGGCACCGCCGCATCGCCACCATCGCCGGCCCCCAGGACATGGTCGCCGGCGTGGAGCGCCTCCAGGGCTACCGCGAGGCGCTGCTCGACGCCGGCCTGGAGTACGACGAGGACCTGGTCAGCTACGGCGACTTCACCTACGACAGCGGCACGGCCGCCATGCGGGAACTGCTGGAGCGCGCCCCGGACCTGGACGCGGTGTTCGCCGCCTCCGACCTGATGGGGCTGGCGGCGCTGCGGGTGCTGCGCGCGGCGGGGCGCAGCGCGCCCGAGGACGTCGCCGTGATCGGCTACGACGACTCGACCGTGGCCGAACACGCCGAGCCGCCGATGAGCAGCGTCAACCAGCCCACCGAGCTGATGGGCAGGGAGATGGCGCGGCTCCTGGTCGACCGGATCACGGGGGAGACCACCGAGCCGGTCCAGTTGATCCTGGAGACGCACCTGATGATCCGGGAGTCCGGATGACCCCGCCGCACACCGGGTCCGTTCCGGTGGACGGGACCTGTCCCGCTGTGCCACGCTGACCTCCGAGAGTGACGGAGGAGACGACAGGGGGCGGTCGAGTGCCGGTGGAGACGCTCCGGGCACGGTGCGAGGTGGACGGGTGCGAGTGGTGCGACCGGTCCGACCTGCCGTGCCGCTACTGCGGCGGGACGGGCCAGTGGCGGCCGGAACGTCCCAGGCGGGACGCCGCCGGAGTGATCGGCTGGATCCGCGTGCTGGAGCAGTGCCGCATGTGCGGCGGCACCGGCAGGGAGCACAACCCGCTGTGAGCCCCGCCGGCGCCGCCCGCCCGGGCCCGGCCGGGCGGAACCGGTAGGTTTCCCCCTGGGACCGGTGTCCGGGCCCACGGTGCGCCCGGACGACAGGGGGTGGACGATGCGCTGGGTCACCTATCTCTCCCCGAGCGGGGGCGAGCGGCGTCCGGGAGTGGTGGACGACGGCTGTGTCCTCGGCTACCCGGGACACGAGGACGTCCTGCGGCTGCTGGCCGACGGCGCCGAGGCCCTGCGCAGCGCCCACCGGCGGGCGCTGGCCGCGCCGGTGGAGGTCATCGTGGAGTTCGAGACGCGGCTGTGCGCCCCGCTGGTGCCCGACCGCCCCGTCGCGCTGCACCGCGCGGGGTCGGGCCCCGTCACCGCCGACCCGGCGCTGGTGCGCGGCACCGACGACGGGGTGGTGCTCCCCGCCGGGGCCGCGGCGCTGGTCGCCGAGGCGGGCGCGGTCGCGTTCCACCACGGCACGGGAGAGGTCGCCGGGTACACGCTCGCCTGCCTGTGGAGCACGCCGCGGCAGGAGCCGGTCGCGCTGACCCTCGGGCCGGCGCTCGTCACCGCGGAGGAGGCCGCCGGCGCCGTGCTCGCCGTCGAGGTGAGCGCGGACGGCGCCGTGGTGGCGGGCGGGACGGTCGACGGCCCGTTCGCGGGGGGAGCCGGGACCGGCGGGGCTCCGGTCGGTTCGCTTCCGGCGCGGACCCGGCCGCTCGCGGCCGGGGAGGAGTTCTTCGTGGACGGGGGGACGCTCGGCTCCTTCGAGCTGCGGATTGGGTCGGGGACGGGGACCTGAGCGCTCCGGCGGCGCCCGTCCGGGGAGGTTGTCCCCAGGCCGCGGGCGGGACGTGTGCAAAAAGTTATCCATGTGATGGAATGAGGCCGATCCGACCCCGCGGTGCGAGAAATTTCGGCGAAGAAGGCGCGAAAGACTAGACCAGTAGGGCCAAGCGGTATAAACCGGTCCTAGGTGACTCCGGTGATTAGGGGTGGATCGGGGTAGTGCGGGGTGCCTGTCCTAATTGGTACGCTAACGGCTCACGCACGCTGTTCCCGGTTCGGCGCTGCGCGAAGCCTCAGCCCCACGAGGTGAGTCCTGCGGCGGCAAGATCTCCCTTCCTGATACCGGGTTCCCTACACATGACACCTCAGACGGCGCACTGTGTACCACAGCGGGCCGCGTGGTGCTGTCCGGTACCCACCCCCACGGGGCTCTTGACCCCGGTGCCCCAGGCGGTGACACGAAAGGTTGCGAGGGTCCGTGTCGACACGAGCGACAAACAACGGCGCTGACGCCAACGACGACGTGCCGGAGCAGGCCGAGACGACAGAGGCCGCGGCCGAGCAGCCCGCCAGGCGGTGGTGGGACCCCCGGAACTGGCGTGTCCGCTCCCGGCTGGTGGCGCTCGTCGTCGTCCCCACGGCGGCGGCGCTGGTCCTGGGCGCCGCGCGGCTGTCCGAGAGCGCCCTGGACACCTTCAGGAACGAACGCACCGAGGCGATGGCGATCCTCGCCGAGGAGATCGTGCAGCTGGGCAACGAGCTGGGCAAGGAGCGGATGCTCGTCGCCGCCTACATCGCGGACGACCCCAACCCGCAGCGGCGCTCCAACGAGCGCGCGGTCGAGCTGCAGGAGCAGCAGAGCGTCGTCGACCAGGAGCTCAACGACGTCCGCGCGGCGGCCAACGAGATGGGCGACCCGGGGGAGCCGATCGTCCGGGACCGCCTGGACGCCATGCTGGACTCCCTGGAGAAGCTGAACGGGGTGCGCGAGGAGGTCGCCCACACCCGGGTCACGATGCTTCCGGCGGTCACCAAGTACCGCCAGATCATCGGCACCCTCACCGACTTCGTCGAAGCGCTGGCCAGCACCACCGACACCTCCTCGGCGCTGCGTGAGAGCATCCGCGCGCTCACCGCGCTGGGCAGGGCCCGCGACGACCAGTCCTACGAGACCGCGCTGATGCTGCACTCCCTGATCCGCGACTCGATGTCGGGCGGCGTCCAGGACTCCATCGAGAGCACCCAGGCGCGCTACAACAACGAGATCCGGAACTTCCGCAACAGCGCGACCCCCGAGCAGGAGGCGCTGTTCGACGAGAACTACGGGGGCCTGGACGTCAGCCGGCTGGGCACCATGCGGCTGCGCGCCCTGCTGCGGGCCGAGGAGGGCCAGAGCCTGACCGGCATCACCGACGGGGACGACCCGGAGAGCTACCGGGAGACCGCCATCAGCGCGATGGAGGCGCTGGCGCAGGTGGAGAGCTCCATGGCCACCCTGGTGCGCTCCGAGGCCACCCTGCACAAGGAGAACGGACGCGCCCTGCTGCTGCTGGACAGCCTCGGCGTGCTCCTCCTCATCGTCTTCGTCTTCCTCAGTACCTCGTGGGTGGCGCGCAGCATGGTCGTCCCGCTGCGCCTCCTGCGGGACGGGGCCATGCGCGTGGCCGCCCGGGACCTGCCCGACGCGATCGGCCGGATGCGCGAGACCAACGTGCGTCCGGGAGAGGTGAAGATCACCCCGATCGAGGTGGAGTCCGCCGACGAGTTCGGCGAGGTGGCGCGCTCCTTCGACGAGGTCCACCGCGCCGCGCTGCGGCTGGCCTCCGACGAGGCCGCACTCCGCGCCAACGTCAACGCGATGTTCGTCAACCTCTCCCGGCGCAGCCAGAGCCTGGTGGAACGGCAGCTGCGCCTCATCGAGCACCTGGAGCAGAGCGAGCAGGACGACGACCGCCTGGCCGAGCTGTTCCAGCTCGACCACCTGGCCACCCGCATGCGCCGCAACAACGAGAACCTGCTGGTCCTCTCCGGACAGGACAACACCCGCAAGTGGGCGCAGCCGGTCCCGCTGGTCGACGTGCTGCGCGCCGCGGTCTCCGAGGTGGAGCAGTACGCGCGGGTCAACGTCCGCGCCCCCTCGCACATCTCGGTCCTGGGCCGCCCGGTCAACGACGTCATCCACCTCATCGCCGAGCTGGTGGAGAACGCCACCGTCTTCTCCTCGCACGACACCCAGGTCTCGGTCAGCGCCCAGCCGACGGACAGCGGGGACGTCGTCGTCGAGATCACCGACTCGGGCATCGGCATGGCGCCCGAGGAGATCGAGAGCACCAACCAGAGGCTCGCCGAGCCGCCGCTCATCGACGTCGCGGTCTCCCGCCGCATGGGCCTGTTCGTGGTCAGCCGCCTGGCCAACCGGCACGGCATCCAGGTGCGGCTGCGCGCCGCCCACAACGGCGGCATCACCGCGTCCGTGACGCTGCCCAACGACCTGCTGATCACGCCGGTGGAGCCGGCGACCCCGGCGCTCAACCCGCCGCGCGGAACCGTGCCGGACACCTACGCCGAGGCCACCGCCGCCTTCGCCTCCTCCCCGGCGCCCGCCGACCCCGCCGACAGCGTGTGGCAGCCGCCCGAGGGCAACGACCGCCCCGTGTGGGAGCGCAGCAGCACGCCGTCGGGACTGCCCAAGCGCCCCGACCCGGCCACGCGCGCCGCGCAGCGGGCCCAGCAGACGCCGGAGCACCCGCCCAGCGGAGAGGACCTGTGGGACGCGGGCTGGGCCAAGCGCTCCCGCACCGCCTCCGCCGACTCCCGGCCCGCTCCCGCCGAACCGGCGGCCTCCCCCGCGCCGGAGCCCGACCGTCCGACGGCCCCGCCGGTGTCCGGGCCCCCGGCGCCGCCGGTGTCCGGGCCCCCGGCGCCGCCGGCGGCCTCGGGACCGCGGCCGGCCGCTCCGGAGCCGCCGCGCTCCGACCGCCAGAGCGTCTACGGCTACTCCGTGGACCGGCCCGAGCAGCAGCGTCCGGCCAACCCGCTGGAGGACCCGAACCGGGGCGCGGGGGACGGCCGCAACTGGCAGAACCCGCTGTCCCGGCCCTACCCCGGCAGCGGCGGCGACGCCCCGGAGCGGCCGGAGGTCCGCGAGGGCTACGGCTCCACCGCCTACCTGTCCAAGCGGTACGGTGCGGGCGGCAGCCAGAACACGATCATTCCGCCCTCCCCGGAGCACGAGTCCAACGACCCGCTGCCGATCTTCGACTCCATCGAGTCGAACTGGTTCCGCCGCCGCACCGTCAACCCGGCGGTCACCGCGGCCGAGACGGGGCCGATCAGCGCCGTCAGCACCCCCGACGGGCTCGGCGCGGCCGAGCCGCCCACGCCGCCCACGCCGTCCCCGACGCCGTCGCGTCCCGAGGACGAGTGGCGCTCCGAGGCGGACGTCGGGTGGAAGACCGCCGCCGAGCGGACCAGCGAGCCGATCGCGGGCGGGATCACGGCCTCGGGGCTGCCCAAGCGGGTGCCCAAGGCGAACCTGGTCCCGGGCACCGCGCCGGCACCGGAGAACTTCAAGCAGATCACCTCGCGCTCCGCGGATCGGGTGCGCAGCCGGTTCTCCAGCTTCCAGCAGGGCATCCGGCAGGGGCGGGACGCCCTGAACAAGCGCTCGTCCCAGGAGGAGTAATGTCCGATTCGAAGGTCGGTGTCTTGTGGCGGCGAGGCCATCCGGGCCCGTACTGAGGAGTGGATACCCGATGAGTAATGAATTAACATCATCTGCACTTCTCGGACATGGGATCGCAATCAAGTCATCCGCGAGAAACTCTCGGCTGTCGGCCGTTGACCAGATCGGCCGATGTGAAGGCTGGGACCGACAGGAGAGCAGATGAGTCAACCGGTGAACGAACTCAACTGGCTGATCACTGACTTCGCCAACCGCGTGCCCGACGTGGCACACGCGATCGTGGTGTCGTCAGATGGTCTACCGTTGGCGGCCTCAGCCGGATTCCCCACCGATCGTGCCGACCAGTTGGCTGCGATCGCCTCCGGTCTCTCCAGCCTCACCCAAGGCGCGGCCCGGGTCTTCGAAGGGGGAGCGGTCGCCCAGACCGTGGTCGAAATGGAGCGCGGGCTGCTCCTTATCATGGCTATCAGCGATGGATCATGCCTCGCGGTGCTCGCTGCCGCCGAATGCGACCTCGGCCTGGTCGGCTACGAGATGACACTGCTCGTCGAGCGGGCCGGTCGGGCACTGACCCCGGCGGCACGTACCCCGGGCATCCACTGACCCACCACCGACAGGAGGAAGTGGTGGCACCACCTCACGGTAGAGACACCGGGAGCACCTCGTGGTTCGGCGACTCGCCGGCCGGTGCGCCCAGGCCGCTGCCCGAGCCGCCGAGCGGCGGGGAGCTGCCGGGAACGGCCCAACAGGTCACCGGACAGCAGTGGTCGATCGGTGAGAGTGCGCCCAGTTCGCTGGTACGGCCCTATGCGGTGACCCGCGGTCGGACCAAGCCGAAGACCAACCTGCCGCTGGAGGCACTGATCTCCACGACGGCGACGGCGCGCAGCGAGTTCGGGACCCTCACCCCCGAGTGCCAGGCGATCAGCGACCTCTGCCAGGAGTGGCGGTCCGTGGCGGAGATCTCCGCCCTGTGCCGGATACCGCTCGGTGTCGCGCGGGTCCTGGTGGCGGACATGGCAGAACAGGGTCTTGTGCAGATCAGGTCGTCGCTGAACACCGACAGCCGGCCCAACGTCAACCTGCTTGAAAGGGTACTCAGTGGACTTCGCAAGCTCTAGCCCAGCCGACGAGGGCGGTGCTGTGGCGAACGCGATGACGTCGGTGAAGATCGTCGTCGCCGGGGGCTTCGGCGTCGGGAAGACGACGTTTGTGGGGTCGGTCTCTGAGATCGTTCCACTGACCACCGAAGCGGTCATGACCAGCGCCAGCGTGGGCGTGGACGATCTGGCCAAGACACCGGACAAGCAGACGACCACGGTCGCCATGGACTTCGGCCGGGTCTCCCTCGACTCCGACCTCATCCTCTACCTGTTCGGCACCCCGGGCCAGCACCGCTTCTGGTTCATGTGGGACGACCTGGTCAAAGGAGCCATCGGAGCGGTGGTCCTGGTCGACACCCGCCGACTCGCGGACTGCTTCCCGGCCATCGACTACTTCGAGGAGGCGAAGCTGCCGTTCATCGTGGCGATCAACGGCTTCGACTCCTACTACCCCCACTCCATCAGCGAGGTGCGCGACGCCCTCACGCTCAGCGAGGACATCCCGATCGTGCAGTGCGACGCGCGGGACAGGGCGTCCACCAAGGCCACCCTGATCCGTCTGGTCGAGCACGCCATCGCGGTCGGCGACGCCTCCGCGGAGACCACCCCCACCGGCGGTCACCCCTCCTGGCGGTAGGCAAAGCAGACGGGCGGGGTCCGGCACCGGGTGTGTCGTGCCCCGCTTCTTTGCCGTGCCTCCCGGCGCGGGATGCTGGACCCGCGGAGGCCGACCGGGAATCATGCGGGCATGACTTCCCACGACGAACGCAGGGCCTTCTGGGAGGAGCGCCTGGGGACGGACTGGACGGAGACCGGGGTCGGCTACCGGGCTCTGGGCAGACCGTTCAACGAGTGGATGTACCGGGTGCGCCGGGACGTGTTCCTGGAGCGGATGGGATCCCTCGGAGTGGACTGGAGCCGGGCGAGCGTGCTCGACGTGGGCTCGGGGACCGGCTTCTACGTGCGCGCCTGGCAGCAGCTGGGCGCCGCTTCGATCACCGGGAGCGACCTGACCGAGGCGGCCGTGGCACGGCTGCGCGACCGCTTCCCCGCGCTGCGCTTCGAGCGCCTGGACATCGCCGACCCGGGGGACGCGCTGGCCGGAGCCGACTTCGACGCGGTCTCCTGCATGGACGTGCTCTTCCACATCACCGACGACGACCGCTACACCGCCGCCGTGGAGTCGATCGCCCGGCTGGTGCGGCCCGGCGGGTACTTCGTGCTCTCGGAGAACTTCCTGCACCGTCCGACCCAGCGCGGCGCCAACCAGGTCAACCGCACGATCGGGTGGATCACCGCCTGCCTGGACCGCGCCGGTTTCGACGTGCTGCACCGGGCCCCGTTCCTGGTGCTGATGAACGCGCAGGTCGACGCCGGCCCGGTGTGGCGCAAGGTGTGGGGCGGGACGCTGCGCGCGGCCACGCTCACCGAGCCGACCGGGTGGCTCGCCGGAGCCGCCCTCTACCCGCTGGAACGGCGCCTGGTGCGGGCCCGGACGGAGAGCCCGACCACCGAGATCATGGTCTGCCGCCGCCGCTGAGACCCCCGCGGCGCTTGCCGGGTGATTTGTCCGCTGTGATGGATGTCGTCACGGTTGCCGGGTAGGTGCCCCGACACGTTCCGCCCGAGCCGGCTCGGGCCCGCGGAACGAGAGAAGGGGGATCTCATGACCACAGCCAAGGACATCATGCACCGGGGCGTCGAGTGCGTCGAGGCGAACACCAACCTGACCAGCGCGGCCCGCATGATGCGCGACCTGGGGGTGGGTGCCCTGCCCATCTGCGGTGAGGACGGCAAGCTGAAAGGCATCATCACCGACCGCGACATCGTGGTGAAGTGCCTGGCGGAGGGCAAGGACCCCGACACCTGCAACGCGATCGAACTCGCCCAGGGCAAGCCGTTCTACGTGGACGCCTCGGCCGACATCGAGACCGTGCTGCAGGAGATGACCCAGCACAAGATCAAACGGCTCCCGGTGATCGAGAACCGGGAGCTGGTCGGCATCGTCAGCGAGGCCGACCTCGCCCAGCACCTGCCCGAGGACCAGATCGGCCGCCTGGTCGAGGCGATCAAGTCCGGTCCCGCCGACCACGTCTCCTGACCGGTCCACCGGCCGCCCGCACCCGTGGGCGCGGCCCCTCCCGGAAACGGGGAGAGGGGCCGACGGGAGGCCGGGAGCGCGCCGACGCCCGGGAGCGTGCGCGAACGGAGCCGCCCCGGCCGCGCGCAGCGCGGCCGGGGCGGTCGTGGTCCGGCGGGGAAGAGGGGAGAGGGGATGCACGCCCACTCCTCCCGGCCCCCGCGCCCGCCGGAACCGGCCGTGATCGTGACACCGTGGGGCACCGAACCGCAGGACACGGGCCGTTTCCGTCAAGATCATCGAGCGGACCGTCCCCGCGTGTGGGGGGAGCATCTCACCGCCATCGCCGACAGCCACCCCGACCAGGGACCATCCCCGCGTGCGCGGGGAGCATGGGCGCGTGGTGTGACGCGCATCAGTTAGTCAGGGACCATCCCCGCGTGCGCGGGGAGCATACTGAACGACCTGCGACTTTACCAGCGTTCCAGGCTGTTTTCCTTCATTTCTCGAAAAACCGGCACGTCGACCACCGGGTGGGAAACCGCGCTGCGGGCAACACTTCCGTCCTTTTCGTCTCCTGCTGTTCCTGCCCGGCGGTGGCGAGATGCGTGCCGGGTGGCGTGCCGGTGGGAGGGGCCGGTCGGTCTGCCTCGTCAGGCCTTCTCCCCGGGCCGGACGCCGCCCCGGCTCAGGCGGGCAGGCCCAACTCCCGGGCGATGAGCATCCGCTGGATCTCCGAGGTGCCCTCGCCGATCTCCAGGATCTTGGCGTCCCGGTAGAACCGCCCCACGGGGACGTCGTTCATGAACCCGTACCCGCCGAAGATCTGGGTGGCGTCGCGGGCGTTGTCCATGGCCGCGTTGGACGCCACCAGTTTGGCGATGGCCGCCTCCTTCTTGAACGGCTGCCCGGCCAGCATGCGCGCGGCCGCGTCGTAGTAGGCCAGGCGGGCGGTGTGCACGCGGGCCGCCATGTCCGCGATCTTGAACTGGATCGCCTGGTAGCGGCCGATCGCGTGGCCGAACGCCTGCCGCTCGCCCGCGTACCGCAGGCTCTCGTCCACGCAGCCCTGCGCCAGGCCCACGGCCAGCGCGGCGATGGCGATGCGCCCCTCGTCCAGGATGCGCAGGAACTGGGCGTAGCCGCGGCCCCGCTCGCCCAGCAGGTTGTCCTCGGGGACCCGGCAGTCGGCGAAGACCAGTTCGTTGGTGTCGGACGCGGTCCAGCCCACCTTGGAGTACTTCTGCCCCACCGACAGGCCCGGGGTGCCGGAGGGGACGATGATCGCGGAGATCTCCGGCCGCCCGTCGGGCCGCCTCCCGGTCACCGCGGTCACCGTGACCAGCGCGGTGATGGCGGTGCCGGAGTTGGTGATGAAGCACTTGGTGCCGTTGACCACCCACTGGCCGCCGTCGAGCCGGGCCGTGGTGCGGGTGGCTCCGGCGTCGGAGCCGCCGCCCGGTTCGGTCAGGCCGAACGCGCCCAGCGCCGCGCCCGAGCAGAGCCGGGGCAGCCAGGTCGCCTTCTGCTCGGGGGTGCCGAAGCGGTGGATCGGCATCGCCCCCAGCGACACCCCCGCCTCCAGGGTGATCGCCACCGAGGAGTCCACCCGGGCCAGTTCCTCCAGGGCCAGGCAGAGCGCGAAGTAGTCGCCGCCCATGCCGCCCACCTCCTCGGGGAAGGGCAGCCCGAACAGGCCCATCCGGCCCATCTTGGCGACGATCTCGTAGGGGAAGGCGGAGCGTTCGTAGTAGTCGCCGATGACGGGAGCCACCTCGGTGCGGGCGAACTCCTCGACGGTGCGGCGCAGTTCCTCGTGTTCCGGGCTGAGACGGTGCGGCATCAACTCTGCTCCTCGGTGGCGGTGGGTGCGGAGCGCTCCGGGCCGGACGCCGGCGTGACGACGGCCAGGAGGGCGTCCAGGACCACGGACTGCCCCGGGCGGGCCCGCAGTTCGGCGACGGTTCCGTCGCACGGGGCGGTGACGGGGTGCTCCATCTTCATGGCCTCGACCACGGCGACGGTCTGGCCCGCCCGCACGGTGTCGCCCGGGGCGACCGGCACGGCCAGCACCGTGCCGGGCATGGGGCTGCGCACCGCGCCGTCGGCGGGCGCGGCGGTGCGCCGCAGCGGGGCGGTGCGGGTCTCCTCCCGGATGTGCCAGGCCGCGCCGTCGCGGCCCAGCCACAGGTCGCGGCCTGCCGCGGCGCGGGCGTAGCGGTGGGCGCGCCCGCCGAGGACGACGTGCAGGCCGCGCCCGTCGGCGGAGCGCGCCGCGGTGGCGGGCACGGGCTCGCCGTCGCCCAGACGCACCTGGAAGCGGTCGGGGGCGCCCGGTTCGGCGCGGACCCGCACCGTGACGGCGTCGCCCCCGGCGGGGCGCAGCCGCCAGACGGTCCAGGCGGGGGCGCCGAGGCGCCAGCCGTCGGGCACGGCGAAGCGGTTCGCGGTGCCGGCGGCCGGGCGCAGGCCGAGCTGGCGGTCCAGGGCGGCGGCGGCCAGGACCTCCTCGCCCGCCTGCCCGCCCGCGGCCAGTTCCGGCCGCAGCCGCTCGGTCAGCTCGGTGCTCAGGTCCCCGGCGGCCACCTCGGGACGGGCCAGCAGGGCGCGCAGGAACGCCGTGTTCACCCCGCAGCCCAGCAGCGTGTACCGGGCCAGTGCGGCGTCGGCCCGCCGCAGCGCGCCCGCCCGGTCGCGGTCCCAGGCGACGACCTTGGCCAGCATCGGGTCGTAGGCGGAGGTGACCTCGGTCCCCTCGGCGATCCCGGAGTCCACCCGGACCCCCGGTCCGGCGGGCTCGTCCAGCAGCAGCACCCGGCCCCCGGTGGGCAGGAAGCCCCGGGCCGGGTCCTCGGCGTAGATCCGGCACTCGACCGCGTGCCCGCTCCAGGAGACGTCGTCCTGGGTGAACGGCAGCGCCTCGCCCAGCGCGAGGCGCAGCTGCGCCTCCACCAGGTCGATGCCGCGCTCACCGCGGATCGTGGCCACGGCCTCGGTGACCGGGTGCTCCACCTGGAGCCGGGTGTTCATCTCCAGGAAGAAGTGGTCGGCCGCGGTGCCGGGGACGGCCGACCCGGCGGCCGGCACGACGAACTCCACGGTGCCGGCGCCCACGTAGCCGCAGGCCCGGGCGGCGGCCACCGCGGCCTTCCCCATCGCGGCGCGGCGGTCGGGGGTGAGCAGGGGCGAGGGGGCCTCCTCCACGATCTTCTGGTGGCGGCGCTGCAGACTGCACTCGCGCTCCCCCAGGTGCACG
Organism: Thermobifida alba; assembly: GCF_023208015.1. Classification (NCBI taxonomy): domain Bacteria; kingdom Bacillati; phylum Actinomycetota; class Actinomycetes; order Streptosporangiales; family Nocardiopsidaceae; genus Thermobifida; species Thermobifida alba. The sequence goes on from NZ_CP051627.1 coordinate 340,094, forward strand.
ACGTTGCCGTGGGCGTCGGCGAGGATCTGCACCTCGATGTGGCGGGGGCGTTCCACGAACCGCTCCGCCAGCAGGGTGGCGTCGCCGAAGGCGGAGCGGGCCTCCCGGCGCGCGGCGGCCGCTGCCTCCGCCAGGTCGGCGGGGCGGCGCACCAGGCGCATGCCCTTGCCGCCGCCGCCCGCCGACGGTTTGAGCAGCAGCGGGTAGCCGACCCGGGCGGCGGCCTCCGCCAGTTCCGCGTCGGACATGGGGCGGCCGGGGGTCTCGGCGAAACCGGGCAGCAGCGGCACCCCCGCGGCGGCCGCGGTCCGCTTGGCACGGATCTTGTCGCCCATCGTCTCGACGGCCTCCGGCGGCGGGCCGACGAAGACCAGTCCCGCCGCGGCGCAGGCCCGCGCGAAGGAGGCGTTCTCCGCCAGGAAGCCGTAGCCGGGGTGGACCATGCTCGCCCCGGCGGCCAGGGCGGCCTCGATGATCGCGGCGGCGTCCAGGTAGTCGGGGACGCGCAGCGCGGCGTCGGCGGCGCGCACGTGGGGCGCGTCGGCGTCGGCGTCGCTGTGCACGGCCACCGCGCGCAGCGCGAGCCGCCGCAGGGTGCGGATGATCCGCACCGCGATCTCGCCCCGGTTGGCCACCAGGACGGTGTGCGCCCCGGACAGGGCGGTCGGAAAGGGGGTCGTCATCACGGGCTCCGTTCCTCGGCCGGCCTACATGCGGAAGACGCCGTAGCCCACCGGCTCCAGCGGGGCGTGCCGGGCCGCGGACAGGGCCAGTCCCAGCACGGTGCGGGTGTCGGCGGGGTCGATGACGCCGTCGTCCCACAGGCGCGCGGTGGAGTAGTAGGGGTTGCCCTGCTCCTCGTAGCGGGCCCGGATTGGGGCCTTGAACTCCTCCTCGGCCTCGGCGGGCCACTCCTCGCCGCGCGCGGCCAGCTGGTCGCGGCGCACCGTGGCCAGGACGGACGCGGCCTGTTCGCCGCCCATCACCGAGATGCGGGCGTTGGGCCACATCCACAGGAACCGCGGCGAGTAGGCGCGGCCGCACATGCTGTAGTTGCCCGCGCCGAAGGAGCCGCCGATGACGACGGTGAACTTGGGGACCCGGGCGCAGGCCACGGCGGTGACCATCTTCGCGCCGTGCTTGGCGATGCCGCCGGCCTCGTAGTCGCGGCCCACCATGAAGCCGGAGATGTTCTGCAGGAACAGCAGCGGGACGGAGCGCCGGTCGCACAGTTCCACGAAGTGCGCGCCCTTCAGCGCGGACTCGGAGAACAGGATGCCGTTGTTGGCGACGACGCCGACGGGGTGGCCGTGGACGTGGGCGAACCCGGTGACCAGGGTGGGGCCGTACTCGGCCTTGAACTCGGTGAACTCACCGGCGTCGACGATCCGCGCGATCACCTCGCGCACGTCGTAGGGGGTGCGGGTGTCGGTGGGGACGACGCCGTAGAGCTCCTCGGGGTCGGCCGCGGGGGGACGGGGCGGGCGCACCTCCCAGGCGGGTGCGGGCCGCGGGCCGAGGGTGGCGACGATCCGGCGGACGATGTCCAGGGCGTGCGCGTCGTCGTCGGCGATGTGGTCGACCACCCCGGAGACGCGGGCGTGCACGTCGCCGCCGCCCAGCTCCTCGGCGGTGACGACCTCTCCGGTGGCGGCCTTCACCAGCGGGGGGCCGCCCAGGAAGATGGTGCCCTGGTCGCGGACGATCACCGCCTCGTCGCTCATGGCGGGCACGTAGGCGCCGCCCGCGGTGCACGACCCCAGCACCGCGGCGATCTGCGCGATGCCCAGCCGCGACATCGTGGCCTGGTTGTAGAAGATGCGGCCGAAGTGCTCGCGGTCGGGGAAGACCTCGTCCTGCAGGGGCAGGAAGGCGCCGCCGGAGTCGACGAGGTAGACGCACGGCAGGCGGTTGTGCAGGGCCACCTCCTGGGCGCGCAGGTGCTTCTTGACGGTCATCGGGTAGTAGCTGCCGCCCTTGACGGTGGCGTCGTTGGCCACCACCACGACCTCGCGGCCCGCCACCCGCCCCACCCCGGTGATGATCCCGGCGGCGGGCGCGTCGCGGCCGTCGGGCCCGTACATCCCGTCGGCGGCCAGCGGCGACAGCTCCAGGAACGGCGATCCCGGGTCGAGGAGGGCGTCCACGCGCTCCCGGGGCAGCAGCTTGCCGCGCGCCACGTGGCGTCTGCGGGCCTGCTCGGGGCCGCCGGCCGCCGCGGCGGCCAGGCGGCGCCGCAGGTCGGCGACGAGCGCGCGGTTGGCCTCGGCGTTGGCCCGGAAGGCCGGACTCGACGGGTCCACGGCGGAGGTGAGCACGGACGGCCCGCTCATCCTTCCCCTCCCCACGTTGTTAATGACCATTAACAACTGCGATGTTAATGATCGCTAACATTGGTGTCCAGGACTGCGGTGCCCGGAGGTGCGATGGAGCGGAACAGCGGCGGGGGAGACCGCCGGTCGGCCATTCTGCGCGCCGCCGCCGAACTCTTCGCGGCACGCGGCTTCCGCGGCGTGTCCATCGAGGACCTGGGACGGGCGGTCGGGACCACCGGACCCGCCCTGTACCGGCACTTCCGCGGCAAGGAGGCGCTGCTCGCCGAGGTCCTCCTCGACGTCAGCGAGCGGCTGCTGCACGGGGGCGCGGCGCGGGTCGCCGGGAGTCCCGGCCCCGAGGCCGCCCTGGACGCCCTGCTGCGCGGCCACATCGCCTTCGCCCTGGACGAACCGGCGCTCATCACGGTGCACGACCGCGAACTGCGCAACGTCCCGCCCGAGCCGCGGCACCGGATCCGCCGACTGCAGCGGGCCTACGTGGAGCAGTGGGTGGCCGTGCTGGCCGAACTGCGGCCCGGGGTGGCCGAACCGGTGCTGCGCACCGCCGTGCACGCCATGTTCGGCCTGCTCAACTCTACCCCGCACAGCGCGGGCGAACTCGACCGGGACCGGATGGCCGAGCTGCTGTTCACGATGGCCCGCACGGCGGTGCTCGCCGTCGGCGGCCGTCCCGACGGCGCGTTTGCCCCTCCGGTCCACGGGCAGCGGGGAGCGCGAACGGCCGACTGACAGGGGGTGGTCCGACGATGGCACGGCCACGCATCGTCGTGGTCGGCGCGGGGTTCGCGGGACTGAACGCGCTGCGCCGACTGGAACAGAGAATTCCGGAGGGCAGAGCCGAGCTGGTGCTCGTCGCCCCCAACGACTACATGCTCTACCAGCCGCTGCTGCCCCAGGTGGCCTCGGGGCTGCTGACCCCGCAGTCGATCGCGGTCTCCCTGCACCGCAAACTCCGCCGCACCCGCATCGTCCCCGGTGCGGCCATCGGGGTGGACACCGGCCGGCGCACGGTCGTGGTCCTCAAGATCTCGGGGGAGTACGCCTACGAACGCTACGACCGCCTCATCCTGGCCCCGGGCAGCGTCACCCGCACCTTCGACATCCCCGGCCTGATCGAGCACGGCCGCGGCAACAAGAACCTCGCCGAGGCGGTCTACCTGCGCGACCACGTGCTGGCCCAACTGGAGCTGGCCAACGCCAGCGAGGACCCCGCCGAACGCGACGAGCGCTGCACCTTCGTCGTCGTGGGCGGCGGCTACACCGGGGTGGAGACGGCGGCCTCGCTGGAGCTGCTGTGCGAGGAGGCGTGCGCGCTCTACCCGGACCTGCGCCGGCACATCCAGTGGCACCTGGTGGACATCGCGCCCCGGCTGATGCCGGAACTGGGCGAGCACCTGGGCCGCAGGGCCCTGGACCTGCTGCGCAGGCGCGGTGTCCAGGTCGCGTTGGAGGTCAGCGTCCGCGAGGTCACCCAGGACAAGGTGACCCTGACCGACGACCGGCTGCTGCCCTGCCGGACGCTGATCTGGACTGCCGGGACCGCGCCGAGCCCGCTCATCGCCGCCACCGGCCTGCCCACCGAGCGGGGCAAGCTCCTGGTGGGGGCGGACCTGGCGGTCCCGGGGCACCCGGAGATCTTCGGCGTCGGCGACTCCGCCGCCGTGCCCGACCTGAGCAAGGGCGAGGAGGGCGCGTTCTGCCCGCCCACGGCGCAGAACGCCTCCCGGCAGGGTCCGGTGGCCGCGGACAACGTCATCGCGTCGCTGCTGGGACGCCCCGGCCGGCCCTACCGCCACCGCGACCTCGGGCTGCTGGTGGACCTCAGCGGCCGCGACGCGGTGGCCCGTCCGCTCGGCGTGGAGCTCACCGGGTCCTCCGCGCTGGCGTTGACCAGGGCCTACCACCTGTACTCGCTGCCCTCGGGGCCCGCCCGGATGCGGGTGGCCGCCAACTGGGGGATCCGGGCGCTGCTCGGGGGCGAGGTCTCCCGCCTGGGCTTCCTCAACCGCAGTATCGAGGCGCTGGTGGACCTGGAGGCGTACTCCCGGTACCTCGCCCCCGAGCAGGCCCGGGAGAAGGCGGCGCTGGCCGTGGGGGAGTGAGCGCCCGGAGGCGCCGTCCCCCGCGCACCGGCGGGACCGGTCAGGCCACGATCTCGTAGCCGGCCTCGGCCACGGCGGAGCGGAGCTGGTCGTCGCTGAGCGGGGCCGCGCTGTCCACCTCGACCCGCCCGCTGGCCAGGTCCACGCGCACGTCGGTCACGCCGGGCAGCTCGCCGATCTCCTCCCGCACCGAACTCACGCAGTGGCCGCAGGTCATTCCGCTGACGGTGATGGTGGTGGTGGCCATGGCGTTCCTCGTCTCTGGGTCTGGGGCGACATCGGTCAGGAGCGGACCAGCCGGGCGATCGCCTCGGAGGCCTCGCGCACCTTCGCGTCGGCCTCGTCCCCGCCGTGGGCGAGGGCGTGGGCCACGCAGTGCTTGAGGTGCTCGTCCAGCAGCGACAGGGCGAAGGAGCGCAGCGCCTTGTTCACCGCGGAGGTCTGGGTGAGCACGTCGATGCAGTAGGCGTCGTCCTCGACCATCCGCTGCAGGCCGCGTACCTGCCCCTCGATCCGGCGCAGCCGGTTCAGGTGCTGCCGCTTGTTGTCGTGGTAGCCGTAGACGGCCATCGCGGGGTTCTCCTGTCGACTGGTCGCTTCCTCGGCCAATTATACCCCCCACGGGTATATCCGGAGCAGGTCCGGAGACGGTCACTTCCCGACCGCGGCGACGCGCGGTCGCTCCATATTCGCTGATCTGTCTGGTTTGTGCCCTGCGGCGTCAGTGCCGCAGGCCGAGCCGCCGCAGTTCCAGCGCGGCCAGCTTTGCCACGACCCGCTCGTCCCCGCGGCGCCACGCCTCCACCGGATCGGCGTGCACCCGGCCCAGGGCGTCGACCGGCGCCGCGGCCAGCGCGCGCAGCGCCAGCAGCCCGCTGCCGGCCGCGGTGGCCGCCTCCCGGAGTCGGCGGGCCTCGCGGGCCCGCCGGACCCAGCGGATCCGCGGCGGCAGCCACACCCCCAGCGCGACCACGGCGGGCAGGACCGCGACGGCCAGCGACAGGGTCAGGGCGAAATCGGCCACGGTCTGCTGGAACCCCGCCCCGGCCGCGCTCAGGTCCTCGCCGGTCGCGCCCATGCTCGCGAACGGCTCGGACAGCTGCTCGCCGACGAACGGCACCTCCCGGGCCGTCTCGGCCGCGGCCGCCATGTGACTGGTCAGCCCCTCGCCCGCGTCCTCCAGGAGGACGCCCGGCCGCGCCAGGGCGCTGAGGGTCGCGTGCAGGGCCGTCGCGGCCCACACCCACAGCGCGATCCAGGCGAGCGCGAGGGCGTCGCACAGCAGTTGCGCGCAGCGGCGGAGCGGACGGTCGGCGTAGATCTTCACGGCGGGGGACTCCCAACTGGAACGCTTCGGAAGGGGGACCGCCGGACGGGGGCCGGCGGCCGAGATGGGTCTTCCCCCGCCCGCCGCGGCCAATCCGACCTGTCGGGACTGTCCCGCACAACAGTCAGCGAACGGCAAAAACACCGCGTTTCGGGCCTGCTTTCTTGCTTTGCCCGAGGCGGCGGACCGAGCATGGGGACATGAGCGAACGCAGCGGCCGCGAGACGGAGATCATCCAGCGCATCGGGGAGCTCGTCACCGAGGAGCGCGACCTCCGGGAGCGGCGCGCGCACCGGCTCAGCCCGGCCGAACGCGACCGCATCGAGCAGCTGGAGCGCGCCCTGGACCAGTGCTGGGACCTGCTGCGCCAGCGGCGGGCCAAGGAGGAGTTCGGCGGCGACCCCGGGCAGGCGCGGCCCCGCCCGACGAGCCAGGTCGAGGAGTACCGGCAGTAGCCCGCCCCGGTCCGCGCCGGACGGCGGGAACTCCGGCGGGACGGACCGCGTCTCACCACGGTGACCCACCCCTCATCGCCCCGCGGGGCGACCGAGCAGAAGGCACCGTGAGTGGAGATACTGACCGGAATCGGCCTGGCCTCCTCGGCCGGTCTGAACGCCTACATCCCCCTGCTGGCGGCGGGACTGCTCTCCCGGTTCACCGACGTGCTGTCGCTGGGCCCGGGCTGGCAGTGGCTGGAGAACCCCTGGGCGCTGGGCATCCTCGCCGTGCTGCTCGTCGTCGAGTTCTGCGCCGACAAGGTCCCCGCCCTGGACCACGTCAACGACGTGCTCCAGACGCTGGTGCGGCCCGCCTCGGGCGGCATCGTCTTCGGCGCCGGCGCCACCGCGACGACCGGTGAGGCGGCGGCCGCCGCCGAGGCCGGGGGAGGCGTCGACGTGTGGCTGGCGGTCGCCGGAGCGGCCATCGCCCTGTTCTTCCACCTGCTCAAGGCGCTGGTCCGCTTGATGGTCAACGCCGTCAGCGGGGGAGTGGGCGCGCCCGTGGTCAGCACCGCCGAGGACGCCACGAGCGCCGTGCTGTCCGTGCTGGCCGTCCTGCTGCCGGTGCTGGTCGTGCTGTTCGTCTCGGCCGTGGCCGTGGTCGGGGTCTGGCTCGTGGTGCGCCTGCGCCGCAGACGGCGGCGCGGGGAGGCCGCGGCGGACGGGGGTGGGGGACCGCACTCCCGGCGCGTCGCCGGCGGCGCCTAGAGTACGGGATGTGGCAGAGCAACCCCCGATCCTGCGAGAGGGCGTCCGACACATCGTGTGGGACTGGAACGGCACCCTCCTCGACGACAACCACGCCAATCTCGCCGCGGCCAACCACGTGTGCGAGATGTTCGGCGCGCCCCCCAGGGAACTGGAGGAGTGGCGGCGGATCTTCCGCCGTCCGCTGCTCCCGTTCTACGAGGAGCTGCTGGGCAGGTCCTTCGCCGACGGCGAGTGGGAGCGCCTCGACACCGCCTACAACAGCTACTACCGGCGGCTGCTGCCCTCGTGCCGGCTCGCCGACGGCGCGCTGGAGACCCTGGGCGCCTGGCGCGCGGCGGGAGGCACGCAGTCGCTGCTGTCGATGGCCGCGCACGACCACCTGGTCCCCGTGATCACCGAGCACGGCCTGGTGCCGCACTTCACCAGGGTGGACGGGCGGCGCCACGACACCGGCGCCGACTCCAAGGCCGAACACCTGGTCAACCACCTGGCGGCGCAGGACATCGACCCCGCCACGGTCGTGCTCATCGGCGACATCGACGACGACGCGCACGCCGCCCGCGCGGCGGGGGCCCGGGCGATCCTGGTCGCCACCGGGCTGATGAGCCGGGAGCGGCTGGAGGCCACCGGCCACCCGGTCGCCGACTCGCTGACCGAGGCGGTGCGGATGCTGCACGGCTGAGCCGCGCCGCGGACGACAGCGGGGCGGCGCCCGGCGAGGGCGCCGCCCCGTGCGTCCGACCGTCGGAGCCGCTTCGGCCTAGCCGAGGGCGACCTTGCGGGCGTCCTCGAACCGCTTGGCGACGTCGGCCCAGTTCACGACGTTCCAGAACGCCTTGACGTAGTCGGCCTTGACGTTCTTGTACTGCAGGTAGAAGGCGTGCTCCCACATGTCCAGCATCAGCAGCGGGTAGGAGCCGGCGGCCAGGTTGCCCTGGTGGTCGTAGAGCTGCTCGATGATGAGGCGCTGGCCGAGGATGTCCCAGGCGAGGATCGCCCAGCCCGAGCCCTGGATGCCGGTGGCCGCGGCGTTGAAGTGCGCGCGGAAGGCGTCGAAGGAGCCGAAGGCGTCGTCGATGGCGGCGCCCAGCTCACCCTCGGGCTTGTCGCCGCCGTCCGGCGACAGGTTCGGCCAGAAGACCGTGTGGTTCACGTGGCCCGCCAGGTTGAAGGCGAGGTTCTTCTGCAGCAGGTTGACCTTGCCCAGGTCGTTCTTCTCCCGAGCCTCCGCCAGCTGCTCCAGGGCGTCGTTGGCGCCCTTGACGTAGGCGGCGTGGTGCTTGTCGTGGTGCAGCTCCATGATCTGGCCCGAGATCCACGGCTCCAGCGCCGCGTAGTCGTAGGGCAGTTCAGGAAGCGAGTACGGCGCGGACATCTACGCACCTTTCAGTCTCTAGAGATCTGACAGTTGACCCCTGCGAAAGATCGCTGAACAGAAAACTATCAGCCGGAGGGGATACCGTCCGGTACCGCCTCCGGGGCAGGGGTCCCGGCGGCCGTGGCCCACCGCCGCCGTCCGCTACCCGCCGCAGCGTGCCTCATGCGTCCGCTTCCGCGCCGCCCGTCCGGGGCGGCGCGGCCGCCCGGGGGTCAGGGGACGACCAGGCTCAGCGCCTCGGCGACGAGCGCGGGGCGCTCCTCCCCGTCGATCTCGACCTCGTGCCGCATGGTCAGCAGCAGGCCCTTGGGGGTCTCCTTGACCTCGGCCAGTTCGAGGCTGTCGCGGACCCGGGAGCCCACCCGCACCGGCTGGAGGAAGCGGACCTTGTTCAGGCCGTAGTTGATCGACATGGCGGGGGCCTTCCGCAGCCGGTAGGTCTGCCAGGAGAACATCGGCAGCAGGGAGAGGGAGAGGAACCCGTGGGCGATGGTGCCGCCGAACGGTCCCGCGGCGGCGCGTTCGGCGTCCACGTGGATCCACTGGTGGTCGCCGGTGGCGTCGGCGAACTGGTTGACCTGCTCCTGGGTGACGGTGTGCCAGGGGCTGTGCCCCAGGTGGCTGCCCTGCACGGCGGCCAGCGCGTGGATGTCGGCGAACTCCTGCATGCTGCGCGACTCTTTCTCGTCCTGTCCGTGGTGCGCGGGACACCACCAGACCAACTGGTTGGTATGCGTCGTGGCCTACAGTACCGCGTCCGGCACCGCGGCGGCAGGGCGCACCCCGGCAGCGGCGCGGCCCGCCCGGCCCCGCAACGCACGGCGGCGCCGGAGGATCCGGACGACCACGCCCGTCCTCCGGCACCGCGCGCCCCGGCCCGGAGCCGGTCAGTCCCCGACCAGCTCCTCCAGGCGGCTGTGGGGCACCCCCAGGTACTGGGCGATGTCGGGCGGGGCCAGGCCCGCCCCGGACAGCCCGTGCACGAGCTCCCTGACCTTGGCCGAGGCGGTGCGCACGGCCTCGTCCGCGATGTGCAGGGCACGCCGGGCCTCGACCGCCAGCTGGTCGAGCTCCTCGTTCACGTGCGGCTGCAGGTCGACGTGGACGGTGCGCTCCTCCCGGGCGAGCTGGGCACAGATGAACTCCCTGGCCCGCGAGGAGGCCTCACCCAGGGTCGGCGACCAGGTGACCCCCACGTCGGGGATGCGGAGTTCCCAGCCGTTCTCCCACTTGCGGGCGTGCACCTCGTACAGCGCCACCGGTTTTTCCTTTCTGCGGAGGAGGGGACTCGATCATCCCGGAGCGGGAGGGCGCGCGGCAACACGGCGCAGCCGGACCGCGGCGGAACGGACCCGGGCACGAAGGAGCGCACGGGACCGCGCCGGGGCCCGGTCAGTCCAGGACCCCCAGCGAGGCCGACCGCACCGTCAGCGCCTCGACGGTGCGCTCGTCCACCTCGTGCCCCAGCCCGGGCTGGGTGAGCGGAACCGCCGCGACACCGTCGTGCGACCGCACCGTCGGAGCCACCAGGTCGTGGGCGAAGCGTTCGCCCGCCCGCGGCATCTCGCACGGCAGCGTCGCGCCGGGCAGCGAGGCCAGCGCCACGACCGCGGCCCGGCCCACCCCCGACTCCCGGTCGGAACCGCACCACACCTGCCAGCCGGCGTCCACCGCCCGGTCGTGGGCGCGCCGGGCCGGGGTGAGGCCGCCCATCCGGACGATCCGCAGGTTCAGCGCCGACGCCGCCTCCAGGCGGATCGCCTCGTCCAGCCGCTCCAGGGAGTCGACCGAGTCGTCCAACGCCACCGGGGTGCGCAGGTCACGGCTGAGCCGGGCGTGCGCGGCGAGGTCGGCGGCGGCGAAGGGCTGCTCGATGGCGAGCAGGCCGTAGTCGTCCAGGGCGCGCAGCGCCGCCAGGTCCGAGGGGCTCTCCGTGTAGCGGCCGCCCCCGTCCGCCTGGAGGACGAGGAACGGGTAGGTCTCCTGGACGGCGCGGACCGCCTCCACGTCCCACCCGGGCCCGATCTGCAGCCGGATGCGCTTGCACCCCGCGCCGACCTGCCGGTTCACCTCGTGGACCAGGGACTCCACGGACGGCTGCGGCCCCAGGGTGACCCCGGTGGTGACGGCGGTGCGGACCCCGCCCAGCGCGTGCGCCAGCGGCATGCCGCGCTGCCGGCTCCACAGGTCCCAGCAGGCGGTGTCCAGCGCGGCGGCCACGGCGGGCCGGGGAGCGAGGGACCGCCAGGCCGCCGCGGCCTCGGTGGGCCGCTGCCAGCGGTACCCCACCAGGGCCGGGGCGTAGTCGGCCACCAGGGAGTCCCACAGCGCGTCGTCGGCGTCGGGGATCTCCCCCCAGCCGCTGGTCCCCGCGTCGTCGCGGACCCGGACCAGGATGTGCCGCACGAAGCGGTCGGGCCCTCCGGAGCGCTGCCGCGCCCGGGGCCGCGTCACCGTCAGCCGTACCAGACGCATCTCCACGGCCGCCACACGGGTGAGGGTCGTCGGCTCCGTGCGTGCCACTGACCTGTCGCCTCCCAAGACCGGGGTCGCGGCCGCGGAACGGCCGCCTTCCTGCACTCTCGACGGTAGCGGCTCCGGCAGACCCGGCACCACCGAGCGGCGGGAGCGGGCCCGCGACCGGAGGGGGCTACCCCTGCGCCAGGACCTCGGCCACGGGGCGGGCCGACAGCCCGTGCGCGCGGGCCACCGCCTCGTTGGTGAGCTCCCCGCCGAAGGTGTTGAGCCCCGCCGCCAGCGCCGGGTCCGCCGCCAGCGCGGCACGCCACCCCCGGTCGGCCAGGGCCACCGCGTAGCGCAGCGTGTCCTTGGTCAGGGCGTGCGTGGCGGTGGTGGGCACCGCGCCCGGCATGTTGGACACGCAGTAGAACACCGTGTCGTGCACGGTGAACGTGGGGTCGGAGTGCGTGGTGGGCCGGGTGTCGGCGAAGCAGCCGCCCTGGTCCACGGCGATGTCCACCAGGACCGACCCCGGCCGCATCCGCGCGACCAGGTCGCTGTCGACCAGGACGGGGGCCTTGGCCCCGGGGATCAGCACCGCGCCGATGACGAGGTCGGACTCCAGCGCGGTCCGCTCGATCTCGTAGGCGGTGGAGGCCAGGGTCCGCACCCGCCCCTGGAACACCGTGTCGGCGCGCCGCAGCTTGGCCATGTCCACGTCCAGCAGGGTCACCTCGGCGCCCATGCCCACCGCGACCTGGGCGGCGTTCATGCCGGACACGCCCGCGCCGAGCACCATGACCCGGGCCGGGCGCACCCCCGGGACGCCGCCCAGCAGCACGCCCCGGCCGCCGTTGGAACGCTGCAGGGCGGTCGCCCCCACCTGCGGGGCGAGCCGTCCGGCGATCTCCGACATGGGGGCCAGCAGCGGCAGGGAGCCGTCCGCGAGCTGCACGGTCTCGTAGGCGATGGCGGTGACCCCGTGCTTCAGCAGGATGTCGGTGCACTCGCGGGAGGCGGCCAGGTGCAGGTAGGTGAAGAGGACCTGGCCCTCGCGCAGGCGGTGGTACTCCTCGGGGACCGGCTCCTTGACCTTGAGCACCAGGTCGGCGGCGCCCCACACCTCGTCCGCGCTGTCCAGGACCCGCGCCCCCGCGGCGGTGTACTCCGCGTCGCTTATGGCCGAGCCCGCGCCGGCGTCGCGCTCGACGAGGACCTCATGGCCGTGCCGGACCAGTTCGTGGACGCCTGCCGGGGTGATCGCCACCCGGTACTCGTGGTTCTTGATCTCACGGGGCACGCCGACGCGCACGGTTCCTCCTCGGTGTCGAAGATGCTGCCCCCACTCCGATCCCGGTCCCCGTCCGGCCCACGGCGGAACGGACGGGCAACGGGGTCCGACCGCCGCGCCGTGAGACTTCCGCGGTGCCCCTAGTTGTAGGCGGACAGCAGGGGACCACCACGCGGCGAGGGGTCCTTGTCAGGGTCCGAAGGTACCGGTATCCCGCACACCCACGTGCCGGTCACCCTCCCCTGCAGACGACGCCCCCGGTAGGGGCTGTCGTCGGCCGCGGGGACCGTCTGGTGGGCGTCGGGGTCGAAGGCGACCAGGTCCGCGTCGCACCCCACCGCGATGCGCCCCTTGGCGGACAGCCCCATCAGCTCGGCGGGCCGCTGCGCGGTCCAGCGGCTCAGCTCGGCCAGGCCGCGGCCGCGCCGCCGGGCCGCGGTCCACAGCGCGGGCAGCGTCCACCGGATCGCCGCGATGCCGGTGCCCGGGCGGTGCCCCGAGGCCACCGAGCCGACGATGGCGTTGCCGGAGGAGTCCGCGCCGTGCAGCAGGGCGTTCCACAGCGCGCCGCGGTTGGCGTCGGAGCGCAGCGGCGGACGGCAGCGGTAGGCGGGGTCGGCGTCGGGCACGTGCTCGGCGGGCAGGCACAGGTAGTGCGGGCAGGTCTGCGCGCTGACCGGGATGCCGACGGCCTGCGCCGCGGCCAGGATCGCCGCGCACTCGGCCGCCACGAACGGGGCGATGTGCACCCGGGCGCCGTTGCTCCGCGCGGCGGCGAGCACCCGTTCCAGCCCCCGCCGCTCCGCCCGGGGCGGCCGCGCGGCCAGCAGCGCGCTGTTGCTCGGGCCCACCGGGGAGCCCAGTTCGCGGGCGTCCTCGGCGTGCACCACCAGCGGCACGTCCATCGTCGCCACCTCGGCCATGCTCTTGCCCAGGTGGACGTCGTCGAGGGCCGCCAGGCCCCCGCCTCCCCCGTCCGACAGCGAGCAGGCGAACCCCACCACCCCGTTGGCGCGCAGGTCCGCCAGTTCGGCGGGGCCGCTGCGCGGGGTGATGCCGCCGAGGAAGGCGACGTGGACGGCGCAGCTGCTCGCCGAGGCGTGCAGGTGGGCGCGGAGCGTGTCGGTGGAGGTGATCGCGGGCTGGGCGGGGGCCGGGGCCACGACGAGGGTGGTGATCCCGCCGGCGGCGGCCGCCCGGGTGGTGCGCGCGTACCCCTGGGACAGCAGCTGGCCGGGGGCCTGCACCGCCGCGTCGACGTCCACCATCCCGGGCAGCAGCGCGACCTCGCCCAGATCGGTCTGGCCCCGGCAGGGCAGCTCGGCGCGGTAGTCGGCGACAGCGGCGACCCGCCCGTCGGCGACGGCCACCGCGGCCGGTCCGACACCGGTGGGAGTGACCGCGCGTCGGGATCGGATGACGAGATCGAATTGGCGCACCTGGCCCCCTCGTGTGGTTGTCGCCGACAGTCGTGCCCGTCCCGGCGCCGGAGCCTCGCGGCCGCGCGGCACAGGGGTGGACGTCGGTTCTCGGCGGGTTGACCGGCCGCGGCCCCGCCGCCCGCTCGGGACGCCGGCGCCGGCCCGTCGCGCCGCTGACCGCCATTGTCCCCGCGAACCGGGGACAGCGTGGGCTTTTCGACACACCGGAACGGAGTTTCTGCTCGGCGGGGGGATTTCGGAACGCGTTCGCGCCGGCACGGGTAGTGTCGGAGAAGGTGGGTACGACGATTTGTAGTACTTCGCTTAGGCTTGTCCAAGGTGGTGTCCGCACTGAACGTCATGGCCTGGCTCCTCGGCGACGCGGCCGAGGTGGTCGCTCCGTGGTTGTGGGGAGCGCTCGGGATACTGGTGGGTGCGGGGATCGCCGCTGCGGTGATCGGTGGTCGCCGCAGCACGTGAGGACGTTCGACGACGACGGAGCGTGGGCGTGGCTTCCCCCGGTAACCAACGACTCAGGACCGACGGCTCCGGCGCGGGCGAGGCCGTCGTACTGGCCGCCGCCGCGGCCGCCGCGGCCTGTCTGGTCGCGCTGATCCTCGCCATGCTGCTGGGCGGCGCCGGATACCCCCAGATCAGCCCCGGCCTGCCCGACCCCGGCCCGCTCACCCGCTGGGGACTGCCGGTCGCCAGGACGGCGGTGGACGTCTCCGCCGCGCTGACCGTCGGGCTGCTCGTGCTCGCGGTGTTCCTGCTGCCGCTGCAGCGGGGCGGGCTCGGGGAGCAGGCGCGGTCCTACGTGCGCGCCGCCTCCTGGAGCGCACTGGTGTGGGCGGCGGCGGCCGCCGCCGCCCTCGTCTTCCAGCTCTCCGACATCCTGGGACGGCCCGTCGCGGAGATCCTCGGCAACGAGATCACCAGCTACGCCAGTTCGGTGCCCCAGGGGATCGGGCTGACCCTCACCGTGCTGGCCGCCCTGGGGGTGGCCCTCGTCGGACGCACCGTCACCGGCGCCGCGGGAACGGCCGGACTCGCCGCGCTGGCCCTGGTCGGGATGCTGCCGCCCGCGCTCACCGGGCACGCCTCCTCCGCGGGCAACCACGAGATGGCGATCGTCGGCCTGTCGGCGCACGTGGTGTCCGTCTCGCTGTGGGTGGGCGGCCTGGCCGCACTGCTCTTCCACGCCCTGCGCGGCACCGGCGAGCACGTGCCCACGGCGGTGCGCCGGTTCAGCACGATGGCGCTGTGGGCCTGGATCGGGGTGGCCCTCAGCGGACTGGCGAGCGCCGCGAGCCGCCTGTCCAGCGTCGGGGAGCTGTTCACCAGCGCCTACGGGCAGGTGATGCTCGCCAAGGTCGTGGTCTTCATCGCCCTGGGCGGGCTGGGCTGGGTGCACCGCTCCCGCACCGTCCCCGGCATCGCCGAGGAGCCGGGGCGCCGCCTGTTCCTGCGTTTCGCCGCCGTCGAGGTCGCCCTCATGGCCGCGGCGATGGGGCTGGCCGCCGCGCTCAGCCGCACCGCCCCGCCGCCCGACCTGTCGCAGGCCACGGACGCCTTCCGCAACCTCACCGGCTTCGCCATGCCGCCGCCCATGAGCGCGCAGACCCTGCTCACGCTGTGGCGGCCCGACCTCTTCTTCATCACGGTCATCGCCGTGCTGGGCGGCGGCTACCTGGCGGGCGTGGTCCGCCTGCGGCGCCGCGGCGACGCCTGGCCGTGGGGGCGGACCGCCGCGTGGCTGACGGGCCTGCTGGTGCTCGCCGCGGTCCTGCTCACCGGCGTGGGCACCTACTCCTACGTGCTGTTCAGCGTGCACATGGTGCAGCACATGGTGCTGTCGATGCTGGTGCCGATCCTGCTGGTGCTCGGCGCCCCGACGACGCTGGCGCTGCGCGCCCTGCGCCCCGCCCGCCAGCGCGGCGACCGGGGACCGCGCGAGTGGCTCAACGCCTTCCTCAACAGCGGGTACTCGCGCGTGGTGACGCACCCGGCCTTCGCGACGCCCATGTTCGTGCTCAGCGTCTACGTGCTGTACTTCACCCCGCTGTTCGGCTTCCTCATGCAGGACCACCTCGGGCACATGTTCATGAACGTGCACTTCCTGCTCTCGGGGTTCCTGTTCTACTGGATCATCATCGGCGTGGACCCCGCGCCCCGGAAGGTCCCCTTCATCCTGCGGATCGTGCTGCTGCTGGTGGCGATGGGGTTCCACGCCTTCTTCGGCGTCGCGATCATGATGCAGTCCGCGCCGCTGGCCATGGAGTACTACGGCCAGTTCGAGGTGCCCTGGCTGGACAGCCTCGCCGACGACCAGTACGCGGGCGGCGGGGTGGCCTGGGCGCTCGGGGAGATCCCCACCCTGCTGGTGCTGGTGGCGCTGTCCGTGCAGTGGGCCCGCGACGAGGAGCGCGCGGAGCGCCGCCGCGAGCGCCACAGCCGGCGGGACGGCTCGGAGGACGCCGACCTGGACGCCTACAACGCCTACCTGGCCTCCCTGGAGCGGCGGGCCGCGCGGCAGGCGCAGCGCGAACAGCAGAACTGAGCCGGCCTCCTGCTGTCAGCAGAACGGGCTGTCCCCGGACGGCCGCGTGTGGTTGGTTCGGAGCATGAGCGGACTCCGTTTCGGCGTCAGTTTCCACGGCGCCGACCTCGACCACTGGACCGACTACTGCGTACGGACCGAGGAGCTGGGCTTCGACGTCCTCTACGCCCCCGACCACCTGGGGCAGCCCGACCCCTTCGTGATGCTGGCCGCCGCGGCGGCGGCCACCACGCGGCTGGGGCTGGGCACCTACGTGCTCAACAACGGGTTCCACAACCCCGCGCTGCTGGCCCGCGCGGCCGCCACCGTGGACCGGATCAGCGGCGGCCGACTGGAGCTGGGCCTGGGCGCGGGGCACATGAAGTGGGAGTTCGACGACGCGGGCATCCCGTGGCGGCCCCACGCCGAACGGGTCGAACGCCTGGAACGCGCCGTCGCCGAACTCGACCGCCGGTTCGCCGGGACCGAACCGGCCCCGGCCCGCTCCCCGCGTCCGACGCTGACGATCGGCGGCCACGGCGAGCGCGTCCTCACCCTGGCCGCCGCACACGCCGACGTCGTCGCCTTCAGCGGCCTCCGGCACCGCCCGGGCCGCCCGCCGGGGGAGTTCACCGTCGCCGGGACCGACGAGCTGCTGCGGCGGGTGGAGCTGGTGCGCGGCGTCGCCGCCCGGCACGGCCGGAACCCGGAGTTCAGCGTGCTCGTCCAGGAGGTCCTGGTCACCGACGACGTCGAGCGCGCCTTCGCCGAACGGTCCGAGCGCTTCGCGGCCGCCGGGCTGGGCACCCTGGAGGAGGTGCTGGACAGCCCCTTCGTCCTGCTCGGCAGCGCCGCGGAGATCGCCCGGGAGCTTCTCGCCCACCGCGACCGGTTCGGGTTCACCACGGTGGTCACCCACGGCGTCCACCGCGACGCGCTGGCGGCGGTCGTCCCCGAGGCCGCAGCGCTGTCCTGAGCCGCTCAGAACAGGGTGTCGGCGGTGACCGCGCCGAGGACGCCCACCAGCACGCAGATGCCCAGCGACCCCAGGTAGACGGTCGGTCCCGACAGGCTCGGCAGCGTCTCGGGGAGCGCGCGCCGCGCGGCCAGCGCGGAGAAGGCCAGGGTGGAGCCGAGGACCAGCAGCGCCACGCAGAACGCCACGGTGAAGGCCGAGGCGAAGCCCGCCTGCGGGGTCGTGGCCAGCAGGTTGGCGGCGCCCAGCGTCGGCAGGGCGACGAGGAGCAGGGCGATGGCGACGCCCGAGGCGACACGCGGCCCGGTTCTGGTGGAACGGCCGACGAGGGTGAGCAGGAGACCCTGGAGCGCGACGTTGAGGACGGCTCCGCCGACGCCGAAGATCGCGATGGTGGTGAGCAGCGAGATCACTGAACGATTGTCCCACTGCCGGAGCGGTGCCGTCTCCCGGGGCCGGTGTGGCGGCTCAGGGGACCGCGATCCGCGACGACCCGTGCGGCCGGGGGAAACGCGGCGCGGACCGCCGGGCTCCGAAGTCGATCCGGTGCAGCAGGGCGGCCTCGGGACGGGCCAGCAGCACCAGGGAGCGCGCTTCGGGCACCGCCCGGCGGGGGTCGCGGCTGACGGCGCGGCGCAGGGCCCGCCACCGGCGCAGGTGCCCGCGGAAGCTGTGCCTGCTGACCCGGCGGCCGCGGGTGAACTGTCCGCGCCGGGCCTCGGCGGGGGCGGCGTCGATGAACAGCAGGTGGAGTTCGGCGCCGGTCAGGCGGCAGTACAGCGCGAACAGCAGGCGCACCGGGCGGCGGGTGCCGGTCTCGTGGACGATGACCGGCCCGCCGCCGCGCAGCGCGGTCAGGACGCGCAGGAAGTGGAGCAGGTGGGTGGCCCAGCGCCAGAGCGGGTAGGGAACGGCCCGCAGGCGGGGGGTGAGCCGGTTGCGGGACTGGAGGGAGTCGACGACGTGGACCCCGTCCGCGGAGCGCACCGTGGCGGTCTCGGTCCCCGACAGCCCGTAGAGGCGGCCGAGCAGGGTGCTCTTGCCCGCACCGGGAAGGCCGCCGAGCAGGAGGAGGCAGCGCCGCGGGTAGCGGAGCACGAACTCGTCGCAGACGTCGGCGGCTTCGGGGCGCGAGGGCGAGGCGGTCACGGCAGGGGTATCTCCCACGCGGGTAAAGGAGCGGTAAGGACGGGGCGGTTGCTCCGTTCCGGGGCGGGTCACCTCCGCCGGGCCAGGGTCAGGCCGTCCCCGATGGGCAGCAGGACCAGCTCCACCCGCTCGTCGGCGCGGGCGTGGGCGTTGAAGTCGCGGATGGCCTGCACCCGGGCGGAGGTCTGCGCGGGGTCCAGGACCCGGCCGTGCGAGAACACGTTGTCCACCAGCAGCACCCCGCCCGGACGCACCCGCGGCACGAGCTCCTCCCAGTAGTCGGTGTAGGACTCCTTGTCGGCGTCGATGAAGGCCAGGTCGAAGCGGGGGGTGGCGGGCAGTGCGCGCAGGGTGTCGAGCGCGGGGGCCAGGCGCAGCTCGATGCGGTCGGCGACCCCGGCCCGCTGCCAGTAGCGGCGGGCCACCGCGGTCCACTCCTCGCTGACGTCGCAGGCCAGCAGGGTGCCGTCGGCGGGCAGGCCGCGGGCCAGGCAGATCGAGGAGTAGCCGGTGAAGGTGCCGACCTCCACCACGTCGCGGGCGCCCGTCAGGCGGGCCAGCAGGGTCAGGAACAGGCCCTGCTCGGGGGCGATCTGCATGCGGACGGCCTCGGGGAAGAGGCGTTCGGTCTCGGCGGCGAGGTCGGTCAGCACCTCGTCGACCGGGCTGCTGTGGGCGACGAGGTAGGCGTGCAGTTCGGGGCTGAGGTTCTCGGATACGCGTGTCACGCGTCCAGCCTAGGCGCGGCCGCGCCCCTCCCGGGGGCCGGAGCGCGGTCTCACAGTTCGGGGAGGAGGTCCTTCCACGGGAACAGGTAGACCGACATCAGCACGATCGCGAGCGTGAGCATGGGGGTGATGACCTTGCGCTCCACCGGCCCGTCGGTCTTGAAGCCGACGTTCTGCCCGAACCGGTACTTCCAGAACGGCCACAGCAGGGGCACCCCCATCTGGGTGGCCATGTCGCCGAGGAAGTGCAGCAGGCAGCCGTAGCACACGGCCAGGCCGAGCCAGGCGTAGCTCACCCCCGAGGTGTACAGCGCCAGTGTGATGCCCGCCGTGGCCAGCGCGTTGATGACCTCGGCCGCCACGCGGTTCTTCTCCATGCCGTAGCCCAGGCCGTTCAGCGCGATGCCGATCAGCAGGAACACGAACACCTGGGCGGCCATCTCCGACCACCACACCAGCAGCTGCGCCAGCCCGCCCATCAGCAGCGCGAACAGCAGGGAGTGGGTGCCGTTGCGGTGTCCGCCGAACGCCCAGTTGAAGAACGCTCCGAGGGTCTCGGTGAAGACCCCGTAGGTCTTGGTGATGGTGGCGCTCTTGTGGTCCAGGTCGGGGATCAGCGCGGCGCCCGCGCAGACCAGTCCGCCCGCGATGATCTCGCCCGGGCCCAGGTCGAAGGTGACGCCGAGGACGTCGACCTGGTTGAGCAACGGAACGACAGCCATCCAACCGACCACGCCGCTGAGCGCGTGAGAGTGCCCCATCATGGGCGGAACGGTAGCGGTGACAGAGGGTTTTTGGCGAGTCGCGAAGTCTGCGGGGGAAAGGTGAGGAGGTCAGAGGGGGGTGTGAGATACGGCGCACCGGAGGACGGCCGCGGGGCGCAGCGGTGGCCGGATACGGCCAGCCCGCCGCGAACGGTCCCACCGGAAGTGCTCTGGCCAGCCAGAACGCCGTTTTCGCCCCCTGCTGCCCGCAACCGGGGAGTGAGCGGGGCCACGGAGCCCGTCCCGCCGTTGCGCATATGCTTCTTCCAGCCGCCCGTTCCGGCGTGGCCGTCAGGCGCCGAGTGCTCGGTCGCCAGGGCCGGACCTGGCCGCCGTGGCCGATCCACGGCGTCCTTGGCCTCGGTGCGCCCGGCATGCTCGTGGGGATCATGCCGGGGAGCACCGGGGCACGGGCGGTCTTTTCCGTGCCCGCAGGGGCCGTCGTCCGGGACCACACGGATTCTCCTTGACCCGGGCGCTCCCGTCCCCGATATTGGTCATGTGTCCAAGGCAATTGACCAACGACGGGAGGGGCGGTGTCCGCGGAGAGCGCGGTCGAACGGGGACGGCAGACCCGGCAGCGGCTGCTGGCCGCCGCGACCGAACTGATCCCCGAGGTCGGCTGGGCGGCGGTGACCACCCGGCGCGTCGCCGAACGCGCCGGGGTGCGCCCCGGCCTGGTGCACTACCACTTCGACTCGGTGGCCGACCTCCTCGCCACGGCGACGGTCGAGTTCGCCCGCCGGGCCCTGGAGGAGCCGCTGCGGGAGCTGCGCGCGGCCCCCGACCCCGCCACCGGGCTGGCCCGGCTGCTCGCCGCCCTCGACGTCTACGACGGCCGCGACCCCGGATCGCTGCTGCTGGTCGAGGCGGCCCTGGCGGCCGGCCGGGACGCCGCGCTGCGCACCGCCCTGGCGGGACTGCTGGCGGAGTACCGCGACCGCGTGGCCGAGTGGCTGAGCGGCCACGGAGTCGCCGACGCCGCCGAGAGCGCGGCGCTGCTGTGCGCCCTGCTCGACGGGATCGTCCTGCACCGCGCACTCGGGCAGGTCCCGGACACCGCAGCCCTGGCGGGACCGCTGGCCAGGATCCTGGCCCCCCGCGAGCACACCACCGGAAGGAATCCACAGTGCGGGTCGTGATCTGCGGAGCCGGGATCGCCGGACTGTCGCTGGCCTGGTGGCTGGAGCGCGCCGGGTGGGAGGTGCTCGTCGTGGAGCACGCCCCCGGGCAGCGCGGCGCGGGCTACCTCATCGACTTCTTCGGCCCCGGCTACGACGCGGTCGAACGGATGGGGCTGCTGCCGCGGGTGCGCGAGCGCGCCCGGACCGTGGCCGGGGTGCGCTACCGCGACCGCGCGGGACGCGTCACCTGCGAGCTGCCCTACGACTCCCTGGTCCGGCTGCAACGGGGCAGGGTGGTCACCCTGATGCGCGGAGAACTGGAGGACCTCCTGTTCGAGGCGCTGGGACCGGGCGTGGAGTTCCGCTACTCCACCAGCGTCGACGCGGTGGCCACCGCCGCCGACCACGTGGCCGTCACCCTCACCACCGGCGAGGTGGAACGTGCCGACCTGCTCGTCGGCGCCGACGGCATCCACTCCCGGGTCCGCGAGCTCGCCTTCGGACCCGAGTGGCGCCATCTGCGCTCCCTCGGCTACCACACCGCCGCCTACCTGTTCGCCGACCCGGAGCTGGGCGCCCGCGTCGGCGACCACCTGGAGATGGTGGAGGCGCCCGGACTCCAGGCCGGGGTCTGCCGCCTGGACGGCGAGCGCCTCGCCGCGGTCTTCGCCCACCGCGCCGGGGCGGACCCGCTGCCCGAGGACCCCCGCGAGCGGCTGCGGGAGCGCTACGCCTCCCTGGGCTGGCTGATCCCCGAGGTCCTGGACCGCTGTCCCGAGCCGGGACAGGTGTACTACGACGAGGTCGCCCAGATCGAGGCGGCCTCGTGGGCGCGGCCCCGCGTGGCGCTGCTCGGCGACGCCTGCCAGGCGGTGTCGCTGCTGGCCGGGCAGGGTGCGGCGATGGCCGTGGCGGGCGCCTGCGTGCTCGCCGAGGAACTGCTGCGCGACGGCGACGCGGTGGCTGCGCCGTTCCGCTACGAGGAGCGGGTGCGTCCCGCCGTCGTCCGCAAGCAGCGCGCCGGGCGGCGCATCGCCGACTGGTTCGTGCCCGCCAGCCGGACCCGGCTGCGGTTGCGCACGGCCGCCCTGCGCCTGGCCGCCCGCCCCGGACTCGTGGGCCTGCTCGGCCCGGTGCTGCGGACCCCCGACGACCGGCTCGCCGACCTGGCGGCGCACCGCTGAGCGGCGTCAGCGGCGCCGGAGACGCCCCGCGAGCCCCAGGGCGCGCCGCTCCCGCAGGGAGCGCACCTCGCGCATGAGCGCCGTCACGGTGGCGCCGTCGGCCACGCCGTCGTCCGGCAGCCCCCGTGCGGCCTGGAACGCGCGCAGCGCCGCCACCCGGTCGGCGGGCGGCGCGGACGGCGGCAGGCGGCCCAGCTCCGCCAGCAGGGCGCCGACCCGCGCGGGATCGGCCTCGGGCAGCACCCGCTCGGCGTCGCACAGCGCCCCGAGGACGCCCGCCGCGAAGGACAGCATGGCGCGCAGGCGGCGGACGGCCGGACCGGACCACGGGGTCGCCCGCCGGGCAGG
The DNA here is from genome assembly GCF_023208015.1 of Thermobifida alba. NCBI lineage: Bacteria > Bacillati > Actinomycetota > Actinomycetes > Streptosporangiales > Nocardiopsidaceae > Thermobifida > Thermobifida alba. Next base: position 362,432 of record NZ_CP051627.1, read on the forward strand.
CCCCGTGGCGCCGCGGTCCCGCGGACCGACCATCGCCAGCACGGCTGCCTCCTCCCACCGGCCCCCACCTCACACGTTACGGGCGGCGGGCGGGAGCGGCTCAGGGCAGCGTCAGGATCTCCGCGCCGTCCTCGGTGATCACCAGGGTGTGCTCGAACTGGGCGGTGCGCCTGCGGTCCTTGGTCACCGCGGTCCAGCCGTCCTCCCACACCTCGTACTCGATGGTGCCCAGGGTGATCATCGGTTCGATGGTGAAGGTCATGCCGGGGACCATCACGGTGTCGGCGCGCGGGTCGTCGTAGTGCGGGATGATCAGCCCCGAGTGGAACTCCGGCCCCACGCCGTGGCCGGTGAAGTCCCGCACCACGCCGTAGCCGAAGCGCTTGGCGTAGGACTCGATGACCCGGCCGATCACGTTGATCTGCCGTCCCGGCCGGCACGCCCTGATGCCGCGCATCAGGGCCTCGCGGGTGCGCTCCACCAGCAGCCGGGACTCCTCGCCGACCTCCCCGGCGAGGAAGGTCGCGTTGGTGTCGCCGTGCACGCCGTGGATGTAGGCGGTGACGTCGATGTTGACGATGTCGCCCTCGGAGATGACCGTGTCGTCGGGGATGCCGTGGCAGATGACCTCGTTCAGCGAGGTGCACAGCGACTTGGGGAACCCCTTGTAGCCGAGCGGGCTGGGGTAGGCGCCGTGGTCGCACAGGAACTCGTGGCCGATGCGGTCCAGCTCGTCGGTGGTCACGCCGGGCCGGACGTGCTTGCCGACCTCCTCCAGCGCCTGTGCCGCGATCCGCCCCGCCACCCGCATGGCCTCGATGGTCTCCGGGGTCTGCACATCCCCCAGCACCCCCTCGACCGGGTGCTTCTTGCCGACGTACTCGGGGCGGGGGATGGACGGAGGAACCGATCGCTTGGGCGAGATACGCCCGGGAACCAGCGGGGTAGTCATGGAATACGAGTGTAGTCAGCGGCTGACGGGAGGCGTCCGTGAGCAGAGGTCTGGGGCGGGACATCCTGCCCGAACCGGAGGACGGGGCGGACAAGTGGTGGTACTCCCTCAAGACGGGGAAGGTCGAACGCGGTCCGGGCAGCCCCAACAAGGACCGGCTCGGCCCCTATCCCGACCGCGCCTCCGCCGAGGCGGCCCTGACCCGGGCCCGGGAGCGCAACGAGCAGTGGGAGGAGCAGGACCGCGAGTGGAATGACTGGTGACGAGGTTCCTGCTGGTAAACGGGGGGTCGGGTCGGGAACCCGCCCCCCGCGGCTGACATGATCATGGTTATGACACAACAGAGTTCACCGCACGATCTGCCCGACGTGTCCGGACTGTCCATCGCCGTGCTGGGCGGCACCGGCGACCAGGGACGCGGACTGGCCCGCCGGTTCGCGATGGCCGGCCACGAGGTCATCCTCGGCTCCCGCAACGCCGAACGGGCCCAGGCCGTCGCCGCGGAGCTCGGCGCGGACCTGCCGGTGCGGGGCGCGGACAACGCGGCCGCGGCCGAGGCCGGAGACGTCGTCATCGTCGCGGTCCCCTGGGACGGCCACCGCGCCCTGCTGGAGTCGCTGCGGGACGTCCTGGCCGGCAAGATCGTCATCGACTGCGTCAACCCGCTGGGCTTCGACAAGCGCGGCGCCTACGCGCTGCCGGTCGAGGAGGGCAGCGCCGCCGAGCAGGCCGCCGCGATCCTGTCGGACAGCCGGGTCGTGGGCGCCTTCCACCACGTCTCCGCCGTGGTCCTGCTCGACCCCGAGGTCGCCGAGGTGGACCTGGACGTGCTGGTGCTCGGCGACGACCGGGAGGCCACCGACACCGTGCGCGCCCTGGCCTCCCGCATCCCCGGGGTGCGCGGGATCTACGGCGGGCGGCTGCGCAACGCCCACCAGGTGGAGGCGTTCACCGCCAACCTGATCTCGATCAACCGCCGCTACAAGGCGCACGCGGGCATCCGCATCACCGACGTGTGAGCCGCCGGCCGCGGCCGAGTCGGGGTGGCGGGCGCGGCGCCGCGATCCGCGGGCCGCGCCCACCCGCCGTGCCCCGCCGGTCCCGGGCACGGCGGGCGCCCCGGGCCCGGCCGGGCCCGGGGCGGGCCCAGCGCCCGTCGGTGACCCGCTTGCCCCCGTCGGCGTCCTTGGTGATGGTGAACGCGTCCACCAGGGTTCCGTCCAGGGTGCGCGACTCGTAGCTCAGCTCACCGCCGTCCACCTCGACGACCTGGTAGGTCTGGGTGTTGCCGACCTGGACGCGGGCCTCGGCCCCGTTGGCGGTCCAGTTGCGGTCGGACACGTCGTCCATCGTCGGCCCGGTCACCGACACCACGTGGACCGGTCCGGTCTGCACGGCCGGGTCGGCGGTGCGGTCGGCGACCGGGGTGCCGCGGCCGTAGGAGTGGCCGTGGCCCTGGAGCACCAGGTCGACGTCGTACTCCTCCAGGATGTCCAGCCACTCCGAGCGCAGCGGCCCGTTGTCGCGGCCGGGGGAGTTGGCGAACACCGGGTGGTGGAAGGTGACCACCGTCCACCGGTTGGGGTTGTCGGACAGCACCCGCTCCAGCCAGTGCCCCTGGTCCTCCAGCCAGTCGGTGGTGTCGGACCGGGGCGCGTTGCGGTGGTTGCTGTTCAGCACCACGAAGCGCACGCCCTGGTAGTCGGTGTGGTCGACGGTGTCGTCGAGGCCGTCGTCACCGGGGCCGTTGCCCGCGCCGGGGAACGGCCGGTTCCAGAAGCTCGACAGGTTCCAGCCGCTGTACTCGTGGTTGCCGGGGGCCGTGATGTGGTTCATCGAGGAGGACACGGCTCCGACGGCGTCGTACCACTCGGCCCGTTCGGAGTCGGAGTTGGCGTTGTCGACCAGGTCGCCCGCGTGCACGGTGAGTTCGGCGTGGGGCGCGGCGGCGTAGGCGGCCCGGATGGTGGGGGCGGCGCCCGCCGTGATGTTGTTCTGCACGTCGCCCAGGTAGAGGAAGGCGAACGGCTCGGCGGTGGCCGAGGCGGTGGTGAACGTGGACCAGTCGCTCCAGGAGGCTCCGTCGCCGACCCGGTAGCGGTAGGCCGTGCCGGGCGTCAGACCGGTGAGGGTGGCGGCGTGGTAGCGGCCGTTGCCGCGGTGCCGGTGCCGCGGCCCTGGACGGTGGTGGTGGCTCCGCCGGAGGCGGGGCCGTACTCCACCCGGGCGGTGGTGACGCCGGTGGCGGTGGGGGAGAGGGCGATGCGCTCGGCGAAGCCGGCGGCGGCCGCGGCGGTCGCGGTCGCGGTGGCGGCTCCCGCGCCGAGGGCGGCGGAACCGAGGAGGGAGAGGAGACCGGCACGGACGGCGAGGCGAGAGCGGAGGGAAGGGGACGACATCGGCGACTCCCGTCGGGACGGAGGCGGACCGTCCGGACGCTCAGGTGTCCGGACGGTTTCGTTCTGTGACGGAAGTCAGCTTCGGCAGGCGACGCCCCGGTGAGTGCTCTCCGACCGTTGTGCCGCCTGTGCCGTGCCGTCGGGAGAACGGCTCACACCCAGCTTCTGACCTTCTCGATCAGCGCGACCGGGTCGTCGGCGAAGGGGGTCAGGTTGAGGTGGGTGACCCCGGCCTCGCGGAAGGCCTCGATGCGTTCGCGGACGTAGGACTCGGGGCCGACCAGGTTGGTCAGCTCCACCATCTCCTCGGGCACCGCGGCGGCGGCCTCCTCCTTCTTCCCGGACAGGTAGAGGTCCTGGATCTTCTCGGCGGCCTCCTCGTAGCCGTAGCGCCGGGCCACCGAGTTGTAGAAGTTCTTGCCCCTGGCGCCCATGCCGCCGACGTACAGCGCGATCATGGGGCGGGCGAAGTCCAGCAGCCGCTTGGTCTCCTCGCCCTCGCCGATCGCGATCATGCCGCCCGCCGCGATCTGGAGTTCGCCCAGTTCGGGGGAGCGCTTGGCGCGGCCCGCGGCGAGCGCGCCGCCCCAGACGTCGGCGGCCTTCTCCGGGATGAACAGGTGGGGCAGCCAGCCGTCGGCGACCTCGGCGGTCATCTCGACGTTCTTGGCCCCCAGGGAGGCCACGAAGACCGGGATGCGGTCGCGCACCGGGTGGTTGATGATCTTGAGCGGCTTGCCCAGGCCGGTGCCCTCCCCCGGGGGCAGCGGCAGGGAGAAGACCGACCCCTCGTGGGTGAGCGGGCCCCGGCGCGCCCACACCTTGCGGCAGATCTCGATGACCTCCCTGGTGCGGGCGAGCGGCTTGGTGTAGGGCACGCCGTGCCAGCCCTCGATGACCTGCGGGCCGCTGGCGCCCAGACCGAGGACGGCGCGGCCGCCGGAGAGGTAGTCCAGGCCCGCGGCGGTCTGCGCGATCAGGGTGGGGGTGCGGGAGTACAGCGGCAGGATCGCCGAGCCGATCTGCACCCGTTCGGTGCGGGCGGCGAGGTAGCCCATCAGGGAGACGGCGTCGAAGCCGTAGAGTTCGGCCACCCACACGGTGTCCAGGCCGACCTTCTCCAGTTCGACCACCAGGTCGACGGTCTTCTTGATGTCCCCCGAGTAGTTCAACGGCATGGAGATCTGCATGGGAAAGCCTCCGCGGTCCGGTGCGCCAGAATCCCGACCATGCTACTACCGAGTAGTTTTCTGGTCGGGGAATGGGAAGCCCCCGGGGCGGCCGGAAACCGCCGCGGGGGCCGTGCGCTCGGGGGCCGACGCGGACTCAGGCGTAGGAGTGCTGCTCGTCCGGGAACGCCCCGGACACCACCTCGTCGGCGAAGCTCGTCGCGGCGTCCCGCAGCTCGGCGGCGAGGTTGGCGTAGGGCTTGACGAACTTGGCCACCTTCGGCGACAGCCCGGCCATGTCCTGCCACACCAGCACCTGCGCGTCGGTGTCCGGACCCGCGCCGATCCCGATGGTCGGAATGGTCAGCTGCCGGGTGATCTCCGCGCCCAGCCGGGCCGGGACGCACTCCAGGACCACCGAGAAGGCGCCTGCCCGCTCCAGTTCCTTGGCGTCGGACAGCAGGGCCTCGGCCGCCTCGTGGCCGCGCCCCTGCACGCGGTAGCCGCCCAGGGTGTTGACCGACTGCGGGGTCAGCCCGATGTGGCCCATCACCGGCACGCCGGCCGCGACCAGCGCCTCCACCTGGGGGGTGACCCGGTGGCCGCCCTCCAGCTTGACGGCCTGGGCCCCGCCCTCCTTCATCAGGCGGGCGGCCGAGGCCAGCGCCTGCTCGGGACCGGCCTGGTAGGAGCCGAAGGGCAGGTCGGCCACGACCAGCGCCCGCTTGGCCGCCCGCGCCACCGCGGCGGTCAGCGGCACCAGGTCGTCGACGGTGACCGGGATGGTGGAGTCGTGGCCGAAGACGACCATGGCGGCGGAGTCGCCCACCAGCAGTACCGGGATGCCCGCCTCGTCGAAGATCCGCGCCGTCAGCGCGTCGTAGGCGGTGAGCATCGGCCAGCGTTCGCCGCGCTGCTTGGCCGAGGCCAGGTCGTGGACGGTGACACGGCGGTTCGAGGCGCCACCGTACAGGGCGGGAGCGGGGGTGTTCGGATTCATCTGTGCGTTTCCTCCGTTGTCTCGAAGCGCCGTGGAGGCGTCCCCGGACGTTGTCGGTCGCGGTCGGCGCGGGCGCGCCGGACGGTCTCATCATGGCACGCATGATTTGTGTTGTTCCACCGAATGAAACCGATTTGCCGCCCGGTTTCGTCCCGCTCCCGGGGAAGGGACACCGCGGGGGCGCCCACCGGGCCGCCCCGGCGTGCGCCCCCGCGGCGGGAACGTCAGAGCGTCGGCAGGTAGCGCTGCAGTTCGTAGGGGGTCACCTGGCGGCGGTAGGACTCCCACTCCGCCTTCTTGTTGCGCAGGAAGAAGTCGAACACGTGCTCGCCCAGCGCCTCGGCGACCAGTTCGCTGCTCTCCATCGCCCGCAGCGCCTCGTCCAGGCTCTGCGGCAGCGGGGTGATGCCCAGCGCCCTGCGCTCGGCGTCGGTGAGCGCCCACACGTCGTCGGAGGCGCCCGGGGGCAGCTCGTAGCCCTCCTCGATACCCTTCAGCCCCGCGGCCAGGACCACCGCGAAGGCGAGGTAGGGGTTGCACGCCGAGTCCAGCGAGCGGAACTCGATCCGGGTGGAGTTGCCCTTGCTCGGCTTGTACATCGGCACCCGCACCAGCGCGGAGCGGTTGTTGTGCCCCCAGCAGACGTACGCGGGCGCCTCGCCGCCCGCCCCCGCCGAGGCAGCGGCGTTGCCCCACAGCCGCTTGTAGGAGTTGACGAACTGGTTGCACACCGCCGTGATCTCGGCGGCGTGCCGCAGCAGCCCGGCGATGAACCCGCGGCCGATCTTGGACAGCTGGTACTCGGCGCCGGGCTCGTAGAAGGCGTTGCGGTCCCCCTCGAACAGCGACATGTGGGTGTGCATGCCGGAACCGGGGAACTCGGTGAACGGCTTGGGCATGAAGGTGGCGTAGATGCCCTGCTCCAGGGCCACCTCCTTCATCACCAGCCGGAAGGTCATGATGTTGTCGGCGGTGGTCAGCGCGTCGGCGTAGCGCAGGTCGATCTCCTGCTGGCCGGGCCCGCCCTCGTGGTGGCTGAACTCCACCGAGATGCCCATGTCCTCCAGCATCATGATGGCGCTGCGGCGGAAGTCGTGCGCGCTGTTGTGCGGCGTGTGGTCGAAGTAGCCGCCGTCGTCGTTGGGCTCGGGGAGCTCGCCGAACCCCGGCTTCTTCTTCAGCAGGTAGAACTCGATCTCGGGGTGCGTGTAGAAGGTGAAGCCCAGGTCGGAGGCCTTGCTCAGCTGCCGTTTGAGCACGTTGCGCGGGTCGGCGTAGCTCGGCGACCCGTCGGGCATCAGGATGTCGCAGTACATGCGCGCGGTCCCGTGCGGCTCGTTGCGCCACGGCAGCACCTGGAACGTGGTCGGGTCGGGCAGGGCGAGCATGTCCGACTCGTACACCCGGGCGAACCCCTCGATCGCCGAGCCGTCGAAGCCGATCCCCTCGACGAAGGCGGCCTCCAGCTCGGCGGGGGCCACCGCGACCGACTTGAGGTAACCGAGCACGTCGGTGAACCACAGTCGCACGAAGCGGATATCGCGCTCCTCAAGGGTGCGGAGCACGAATTCCTGCTGTCGGTTCACGGTCCACCTTCCTCGTTCGATCTCGTGGGACGTCTCACGCGTTCTTACCAGACTCCCGCTGCCAGTGTGCCCCGCGAGAGTTACCGCGACGTTAAGCGGAGGCTCCCCGTCCCCTACCCCGAGTGCGGGAGGGAACACCGGCCGGCCGGGGGTGTGCGGCGGCGCGGGGGCGCCGGGCGTTAGGCTCGGTGCCGTGGCACAACTGCGACTGGCTATGGCCCAGGTCAACCCCACCGTGGGAGACCTGGGGGGAAACTGCGACATCGTCTGCGAGCAGGCGCGCCGGGCGGCCGAGGCGGGGGCGCACCTGGTGGTGTTCCCCGAGATGGTGCTCACCGGCTACCCGGTGGAGGACCTCGCCCTGCGCAGGACCTTCGTCGACGCCTCCATCGAGGCCGTGCACGCCCTGGCCGAGCGGCTCGCCGCGGAGGGGCTGGGAGAGCTCCCCGTCGTCGTCGGCCACCTGAGCCGCCGCCGGGGGAGTGCCGCCACCGCGCTGGGCCAGCCGGTCGGGTCCCCGCAGAACGCGGTGGCGCTGCTGCACCGGGGACGCCCGGTCTTCACCTCCGCCAAGCACCACCTGCCCAACTACGGGGTGTTCGACGAGTTCCGCTACTTCGTGCCCGGCAACGTGCTGCCGGTGGTGCGGCTGCACGGCGTCGACACGGCCTTCGTCGTCTGCGAGGACCTGTGGCAGGACGGCGGCCCCGTCGCCGCCGTGCACGAGTCCGGGGCCTCCCTGCTGGTCGTGCTGAACGGTTCGCCGTACGAGCGGGACAAGGGCGACGCGCGGCTGGAGCTGTGCGCCCGCCGGGCCCGCGAGGCCGGGGCGGCCCTGGCCTACGTCAACATGGTCGGCGGCCAGGACGAACTCGTCTTCGACGGCGACTCCCTCGTCGTCGACGCCGCCGGGAACCTCCTCGCCCGCGCCCCCCGGTTCGAGGAGGCGCTGCTGGTGGTGGACCTGGAGCTGCCGGAGGCGGTGGGGCCGGGCCTGTGGGGGGCGGCCGCGGAGGCCGACGGCGTCACCATCGAGCGGCACCTGCTGTCCGAGCAGCCGGTGCGGCCCTACGAGCCGCTGCCCGCCCCGGTGGCCCCGCGCACGGACGACATCGGCGAGGTGTACGCGGCCCTGGTGCTGGCCACCCGCGACTACGTGCGCAAGAACCGGTTCGCCTCGGTGATCCTGGGCCTGTCCGGCGGCATCGACTCAGCGCTGGTCGCCACCATCGCCGTCGACGCGCTCGGCCCCGAACGGGTCCACGGCGTGCTCATGCCGAGCCGCTACTCCAGCGACCACTCGGTCTCCGACGCCGAGGAGCTGGTGCGCCGCCAGGGCCTCAACGCGCGCACCATCCCGGTGGGGCCGATGGTGGAGGCCTTCGAGAACGCGGTGGAGGTCGACGGCCTGGCCGCGGAGAACCTGCAGGCCCGGGTGCGCGGACAGCTGCTGATGACGCTGTCCAACCAGGAGGGCCACCTGGTGCTGACCACCGGGAACAAGAGCGAGCTGGCGGCCGGCTACTCCACCCTCTACGGGGACTCCGCGGGCGGCTTCGCGCCGATCAAGGACGTCTGGAAGACCCTGGTGTGGGAGCTGGCGCGGTGGCGCAACGCCGAGGCCGCGCGGCTGGGGCGGACCCCGCCGATCCCGGAGAACTCCATCACCAAGCCGCCCAGCGCCGAACTGCGGCCCGGGCAGCTGGACACCGACTCCCTGCCGGACTACGGGATCCTGGACGCGCTGCTGGACGACTACGTGGGCACCGACCTGGGCCGGGAGGAACTGGTCTCCGCGGGACACGACCCCGCGCTGGTGGACCGGGTCATCCGCATGGTCGACCGGGCCGAGTACAAGCGCCGCCAGTACCCGCCGGGGCCCAAGATCAGCGGGCGCAACTTCGGCCGGGACCGGCGGCTGCCGATCACCAACCGGTGGACGGCCTGACCCGGGAGCGGTGACGGCGGCGGACGCCCGCCGCCGTCGCGGTCGTCTTCGGCGGGGGGACTACCAGAACACGGCGACGCCGATGTTGAGCAGGGTCAGCAGACCGGCGGTCAGCGCCAGCTTCGGGGAGGACTTGCGGGCGTTGAGGACGGCGACCACGATCACGGCGAGGTTGACCGCCAGCTTGACGCCGATCTTGGCGTGGTCGACGGCGCCGAGGTCGCCCATCTCGCGGAGGCCCACCAGCAGCACGCCGATGACCAGCTGGGTCAGGGCACTGTGCAGGAGCACCTTGGGGGCCTTGGCGTAGCCGCCGATCTGCTGCATCAGCCATCCGGCGACGATTCCGGAGAGGGTCACGAAGTGGAGGAAGACAAGCGCGGAGTAGGCGATTTCCATACCCCGCACACTACTACGTCCCGTAGTTGTCGTTTTCCGGCGGTGCCGTGACGGCGCCGCCCCGGGAGGAGAGTCGGGGCGGCGCCGCGGGGACGGGGCGTGGGGCGGACGGGGGGTCAGGAGGGGGACCGTCCGCCGATGCCCCCGGTGGACCGGTGGATCACCTCCTCGGAGGCAGGGCGGGGACGGGGGTCACCGCCAGGAGCCGGTGAAGGTCCGGGCGCAGCCGCCGCCGTCGTCGGCCGTGGCGGACCGGTTGCCCCCGTTCTCCCACTCCACGGTGCCGTCGGGGTCGACCTTGACGTACTTGTACTCGAACCGGGCCCCCTCGGGCAGGGCGGCCTGCCCCGTCCAGACGGGGTAGGCGGCGGCGTCGGTGTGCAGCCGCAGCCCGTCGGCGGGGTTCCAGGACCCCAGTTCGGGGAGGGAGCCCACCACCCGGACCTCCTGGCCGTACCAGGTGGTGACGGTGGCGTCGAACCGGGAGGCGACGGCGGGGCAGTCGCCGTCGCCGGGGGGCGGCCCGGCGCCGCAGCCGGCCGGGTCGGCGCACTCGCCCACCGCCCCGACGTGCAGCGCGACCGCGCCGTCGGCGGCGACGGTGGCGGTGAACGTCCCCCCGGACACCTCGTAGCTGGGCCCGTCGCACACGCCGTCGACGAAGGTGCCGTTGGCCACGTCGCAGTAGGTGCCGTCGGGCAGGCCGGTGGTGAAGGTGCGCGTCCAGGCGCTGTCCGTGGCGTTGAACGCGGCGTACCCGGCGGAGCCGCGCGCGAACGCCAGCCGGCCGGCGCCGTCGGTGACGGCCGAGCCGATCCCGTGGCCGTCCACCGCGTTGTGGAAGGAGACCATGCCCGCGACCGCGCGGTGCTCGCACACCCAGCGGGCCGCCGAGCAGTCGGTGGGGTCGGTGGTGCCGTCGGCGCTCATGGGCGGCCCGGTCCGGTCGTCCCCGGACCAGGTGTAGCTGGACATCACCTTGGGGGTGCCGTAGGGGTGGGCCAGCATGAACTTCTGCGCCAGGTCGTAGCGGGCCCCGTCGGTGTGGGTGAGGATCGGGTCGTTGCGCTGGGTGTCGTGGTTGGCCACGAACACCACGGCCTCGGCGCCGGGGGTCAGGCCGCCGCCCAGCCCGGTCAGGTGGGAGATGGCGCCGTCGGCGAAGGCGTGGCTGATGTCGCGGTGGTACTGGAACTCGGTGACGTCCCCGATCGGGGTGTAGGAGCCGGTGCCGATCGTGCCGTCGGCGATGACCTCCTGGAAGACGTACGGCTTGCCGCCGCCCCAGTCGGGGTGGACGTCGTCCAGGCGGGAGACGATCGCCTGCAGGTCGGCCTCGGGGATGTGCTTGGCCGCGTCGATGCGGAAGCCCGCCACACCGATGGCGACCAGGTCGTTGAGGTAGTCCGCGATCCGGTCGCGGACGTAGGGGGAGGAGGTCCTCAGGTCGGCCAGGCCGACCAGTTCGCAGTACTGCACCTCCCACTTGTCGTTCCAGTCGGAGATGTCGCGGCGGCAGTCGTTGAAGTCCTGGCTCTGGTAGAGGCCCGGGTACTCGTACTTGCCGTAGGCCGACCCCGCGCTGCCGGGGCCGGAGCCGACGGACCCGGTGCCGCTCATGTGGTTGATGACCGCGTCGACGTAGATCTTGACCCCGGCCTCGCGGCAGGTGTCGACCATGTCGACGAAGTCGGCCCGGGTGCCGCGGCGGGTCTGGTCGAGCCGGTAGGACACCGGCTGGTAGTCCTGCCACCAGGGGTATCCCTCACCGGGCAGCACCACGTGCTCCTGGGGCGGGGAGACCTGTACCGCGCCGAAGCCGTGGGGGCCCAGCGTGGTCTCGCACTCCTCGGCGATCGACTGCCACCGCCACTGGAACAGGTGGACGATGACGTCCCGGTCCCCGGAGGGCGCGGCATGAGCGGGGGAGGCCGCGACGACCGGGGAGACCAGGGACACCGCGACGCCCAGCACGGCCGCGAGCAGCGCGGCCAGGGGTCTGCGTACTCCCATCGGGTACTCCAATGCGGATCGGGGGGTTCAGACACCTGAAAGAGGGCTTGCAAGTTGTGCAATCTTTGCAAGAACTTTCAGGGTGAGATGAAGATAACAACCGGCGGCCGGTTTGTGAACCTTCCCCGATGGAATCGTGCTGATTGTCCGAAAGTGCGGATTCATGGGGGTTGTGCTGGGCTCTGCGGGGTCGAATAGAGGGCGGGGCGGCGGCAGTCCGCTGCGTCAACCGTGCGAAAGAACCGCAAGAACCGTAATAACTTGCGCAAACATCACCGTCGCCCGAGGGCGGCCGAGAGGGCTTCCGGGGGCACGGCGGGGCCGGGCACGCCCCGGAGCGGCCCGTACCGCGGGACGGGAAGAGAGGCCGCCGGGCCCCGGGCGGGCCCGGCTCAGCTGTCGTAGAACACGCGCTCCATCACCGCGCGGGCCCGGCGGGTGGCCCTGCGGTACTCCTCCACCATCCGCTCCCCCGGGCTCACCTCGCCGCTGTCGGCACGGTAGCCCAGCGCGCCCGCGATCGCGGTGCGCTCCCGCAGGTCCGCCGGGATGGAGTCGCCGCCCCTCCCGCGCACCAGGGTGAGCGCGCCGCGGATCCGGGACGCCAGCCGCCAGGCCACCTCCAGCGTCGCGCCGTCGTCGGGATCCAGCAGACCGTTGCGCACCGCGGCGTTCAACGCCTGCAGCGTCCCCGTGGTCCGCAGCTCCGCGACCTCGTGGGCGTGCCGCAGCTGCAGCAGCTGGACCGACCACTCCACGTCCGAGAGCCCGCCCCGGCCCAGCTTGGTGTGCAGCGCGGGGTCGGCGCCGCGCGGCAGCCGCTCCGCCTCCATGCGCGCCTTGAGCCGCCGGATCTCCCGGACCGCCTGCTCGCCGGGGCCGCCCCGCGGATAGCGGACCGGGTCGACCACCTCCACGAACCGCTGCCCCAGCTCGGCGTCCCCGGCCACCGGCATCGCGCGCAGCAGCGCCTGGCTCTCCCAGTGCGACGCCCACCGCGAGTAGTAGGCCGCGTAGGAGTCCAGGGTCCGCACCATCGGGCCGTTCCGGCCCTCCGGCCGCAGCGCCGCGTCCAACCGCACCGGCGGCTCGGCCGCGGGCAGCTCCAGCAGCCGCGCCAGCTCCCGCACGATCTCCTCCGCGGTGGCCGCGGCCTCCGCCGGATCCGCGCCCGGCAGCGGATCGTGCACGTACACCACGTCGGCGTCGCTGGTGTAGCTCAGCTCGTTGCCGCCGAACCGCCCCATCGCGACCACGCACATCCGGGTGCACGGCTGCGCGCCGCGCCTGCGGGCCACCCGCTCGGTCGCCGCGCGCAGCGCGGCGTCGATGGTGACCACCGCGATCGCGGTCAACGCGTCGCCGACCCCGTCGATGTCGGTCACGCCCAGCAGGTCGGCGGCCGCGGTCCGCAGCAGCTCCCGGCGGCGCAGCGCACGCACCCCCGCCACCTGGTTCTCCGCCGTGTCGTGCCGGCGCAGCGCGGCGTCGGCCTCGGCGGCCAGCTCGGCGTTGCGGCGCTGCACGAGGAGGGCGTCGTCGGCCAGCAGCGCCACCGCGTCCGGTGCGCGCAGCAGCAGTTCGGTGACGTAGCGGCTGGTCCCCAGCAGGTGGGCCATGCGCTCGGCGACCCGCACGTCGTCGCGGAGCAGCCGCAGGTACCACGGGGTGGTGCCCAGCGCGTCGCTGACCTGTCGGAACCCCAGCAGCCCGGCGTCGGGATCGGGGGAGTCGGCGAACCAGCCCAGCATCACCGGCAGCAGGGTGCGCTGGATCGCGGCGCGCCGCGACACCCCCGAGGTGAGCGCCTCCAGGTGGCGCAGCGCCCCCGTCGGGTCGACGAACCCCAGCGCCTCCAGCCGGAAGCGCGCGTGCTCGGGGGAGAGCCGCACCTCGTCCTCGGGCAGCCGCGCCACCGCCTTGAGCAGCGGCCGGTAGAACAGCTTCTCGTGCAGGCGGCGCACCTCGCCGGCCCGCCGCCGCCAGGTGGCGGTCAGACCGGCGACCGGGTCGGCGGTGAACCCCAGCGACCGGCCCAGGCGGCGCAGCTCCCGCTGCCCGCTCTCGGTCCGGGCGTCGGGCAGCAGGTGGGTGCGGCGCAGCCGGTGCAGTTGCAGCAGGTGCTCCACCCGGCGCAGGAACCGGTAGGAGTCGGCCATGTCCGCGGCGTCCCGGCGGCCCACGTAACCGCCCCGGGACAGCGCCTCCAACGCCTCCAGGGTGTTGCCGGAGCGCAGCGACTCGTCGCTGCGGCCGTGCACCAGCTGCAGCAGCTGCACCGCGAACTCGATGTCGCGCAGCCCGCCCCGCCCCAGTTTGAGCTGCCGGTCGGCCTCGGCCCGCGGGATGTGCGCCTCCACCCGGCGGCGCATCGCCTGCACGTCCTCGACGAAGTCCGGCCGCCCCGCCGCCTGCCACACCAGCGGACCGATCGCCTCGACGTAGGCCGCCCCCAGCTCGGCGTCCCCGGCGATCGGACGGGCCTTCAGCAGGGCCTGGAACTCCCAGGTCTTGGCCCAGCGCTCGTAGTAGGCGACATGGCCGGCCAGCGGACGCACCAGGGGCCCGTGCCTGCCGTCGGGGCGCAGCGCCGCGTCCACCTCCCACAGGGTGCCCTCGGCGTCGGTGTCGCTGGGGACCTCCATCATCGCGGCGGCCAGCCGGGTGGCCGCCGCCAGCGCCGCGGCCTCGTCGGGGGCGTCGGCGGTGGGCTCGGCGACGAACACCACGTCCACGTCGCTGACGTAGTTGAGCTCCCGGCCGCCGCACTTGCCCATGCCGATCACCGCCAGCCGGCAGCGCGCGGCCTCCTCGGGGAAGCGGGCGCGGGCGATGGCCAGGGACCCCTCCAGCACGGCCGCGGCCAGGTCGGCCAGTTCGGCGGCGACCTCCCTGAGGTCCTGCACCCCGGTGAGGTCCCGTCCGGCCAGCCGCAGCACCCGCCGCCGGTAGGCCAGCCGCAGCGCGTGCGCCGCCTCGGCCGGGTCGAAGGCGGACAGGTCGGCCGCCGGCGCCGGGGAGTGCGGGTCGGCGCCGACCACGTGCAGCAGTCCCGCGCGCAGCTCCTCGGCGTCGGGCAGCCGGGCGGCGTCGGCGCCGCGCAGCTCCCGCCAGTCCCCGGGGTGGCGCACCAGGTGGTCGGCGAGCGCGCTGCTGGCCCCCAGCACCCGCAACAGCCGCTCCCGCAGGTCCGCGTCCTCGTGCAGGGCGGCGAACAGGTCCTCGGCCTCCGGGGAGCGCTCCACGATCCGGACCAGCCCCAGCAGCGCCAGGTCGGGGTCGGCCGACCGGCTCAGAGCGTCCATGACCGCCTCGTGCCGGACGGGGTCCAGGCCCGCCTCCGCCAACAACCGTGCCGCGCGGGCCGCGTCGCCGAAACCCCGGCGGGCCAGCGCGCCCACGCTCATCCCCGTGCTGTCCCGAGTCGCCACAGAACCACGGTAACGCCGGGGGGAGCGGCGGGGAGCGACCACGGGGGCGCAATGCCGGGACGGCCCCGTGACGAAGAGAAGCACCCGAAAGGGGACACTTGGGGTGGGGATGTCGTCAGATACTTCCGTGGGGGGCTCATGCAGTGGCTGCTGCTCATCGGCGCGATCCTCGCCGAGGTGACCGCGACGGTCTCGCTCCGGCTGTCGGACGGGTTCACCAGGCCGCTGCCCTCGGTGGTCACGCTCGCGGGCTACGGGGTGGCGTTCTACCTGCTCGCCCAGGTGCTCAAGCTGGGCATGGGGGTGGGCGTCGCCTACGGCATCTGGGCGGCGGTGGGTGTGACCCTGGTCGCCCTCATCGGCGCCCTCTTCCTGGGCGACACCCTCACCTGGATCCAGGTGGGCGGCATCGTCCTGGTGATCGCGGGCGTGGCCGCCCTGGAACTGGGTGCGGCGCGCTGAGGGGCGGCGCGGGCGCCCCGGACGACCGTGCCCCGGGTGGCGTGCTGTGCAGAGGCGCCCCGGGGCCCACGGGACCGATCGTAGCCCGGGGCGGGCGGTGAGCCGGGAGGCGCTGCCGCGGCACGGTGCGCTCCGCGGGGCCGTCGGGCGGTGCCGGCGGAACACCGGGAGCCCGGCGGCCTTGCGTGCCCGGCCGGACCCGGTGGAGGTCTGCGTGCGCAACGCGGTGGGGCCGCCCGTCCGGGCGGCCCCACCGCGGCCGTCAGGTGCGCCGGCCCGGCCGGGAGGACCCGGGTCCGGTCGGCGGCGCGTGATCAGACGTCGTAGTACAGCTCGAACTCGCGCGGGTGCGGACGCAGCCGCAGCGAGTCGATCTCGACGCTGCGCTTGTAGTCGATGTAGGTCTCGATGAGGTCCTCGGTGAAGACCCCGCCCTCGACCAGGTACTCGTGGTCGGCCTCCAGGTGGTCCAGGGCCTCCTCCAGGGACGCCGGGACCTTGGCGATCTCGGCGGCCTCCTCCGGCGGCAGCTCGTAGAGGTCCTTGTCCAGCGGCTCCGGCGGCTCGATCTTGTTCTTGATGCCGTCGATGCCCGCCATCAGCATGGCGGAGAAGGCCAGGTACGGGTTGGCCGACGGGTCGGGCACCCGGAACTCCAGCCGCTTGGCCTTCGGGTTGGGGCCGGTCAGCGGGATGCGGACGCAGGCGGAGCGGTTGCGCTGCGAGTACACCAGGTTGATCGGCGCCTCGTAGCCCGGCACCAGGCGGTGGTAGGAGTTCACCGTCGGGTTGGTGAAGGCCAGCAGCGACGGGGCGTGCCGGAGCAGGCCGCCGATGTAGTAGCGGGCGATGTCGGACAGCTGCGCGTAGCCGCTCTCGTCGAAGAACAGCGGGGCGCCGTCCTTCCACAGGCTCTGGTGGCAGTGCATGCCGGAGCCGTTGTCGCCGAACAGCGGCTTGGGCATGAAGGTCACCGTCTTGCCCGCGGCGTTGGCGACGTTCTTGACGATGTACTTGTACAGCTGGACCCGGTCGGCCTGCCGCAGCAGGGTGCCGAACTTGATGCCGATCTCGGACTGGCCGGCGGTGCCCACCTCGTGGTGGTGCAGCTCCACCGGGAGGCCCGCCTCGATCATGGTGCGGACCATGCGGGAGCGCAGGTCGCTGTAGTGGTCGCTGGGCTCCACCGGGAAGTAGCCGCCCTTGTAGCGGGGCCGGTAGCCGAGGTTGCCGCCCTCGCGCTTGCTGCCGGTGTTCCAGGCGCCCTCGATGGAGTCGATGCAGTAGTAGCCGGTGTTGGGCTCGGTGGCGAACTGGACGTCGTCGAAGATGTAGAACTCGGCCTCGGGACCGAAGAACGCGGTGTCGGCGATGCCGGTGCTCTTCAGGTAGGCCTCGGCCTTGCGGGCGACGTTGCGGGGGTCGCGGCTGTAGGACTCGCGGGTGAGCGGATCGTGCACGAAGAAGGTGATGTTCAGCGTCTTGTACTCGCGGAACGGGTCGAGGACCGCGGTGCCCAGGTCGGGCAGGAGCAGCATGTCGGACTCGTGGATCGCCTGGAAGCCGCGGATCGACGAGCCGTCGAACATCTGGCCGTTGCTGAGGAAGTCCTCGTCGACGTGCTCGGCCGGGAGCGTCACGTGGTGGACGCCGCCGAACAGGTCGGTGAACCGGACGTCCACGAACTGAACGCCTTCTTCCCGGATATAGGCGAGAGCTTCGTCGGCGCTGCTGAACAAGGTTACCTCCGTGCGGGTTCACAAGGTCGTGGGACGGACGTCCGATACGTCGCGAAGATCCGCCTCCGCCACCTTCCGGCTCTGTATGCGACGCTAGGAGCAGCCGATTTCCGACCCGTGTCCCGTATGTTTCGTGGCTGTTACGGAGGACTCCCCTCCCCGGGCCCCCGCGGCCGGCGTCCTGGCGGCCCGAAGGGGAGTGAGAGTCGGCGGCGGAGCCCAGTACGGTGAAGGCATGGGCGAATCGAAAGGTCACGACGGTCCGACCGGGACCACCGACGGCGGCTCCGAAGGCGGGGAGGAGTTCCGCTACCGGGGCAGCCGACTGGGACTCCCCGAGACGGGATCGGGGTCGGTGCCCGGCTTCGGCCGCCGTCTGGTCGCCGTGGCCGTCGACTGGTTTCTCGCGAACTGCCTGTCGTCGCTGCTGTTCGGCCTCCCCGCGCTGCCCGGCGCACAGGCCGCCCCGGCCTCGGGGCCGTCCCTGTGGCTGCCGCTCCTGGTTTTCGGGGTGCTGACGGCCGCACTGCTGACCCTGTTCGGCACCACCGTGGGCAAACGCCTGGTCGGCATCCGCATCGCCGCCACGGGCGAGCGGAGGTGGCCGTGGCCCGTCGCGATGCTGGTCCGCACCCTCCTGCTGTGCCTGGCCCTTCCCGCCGTCGTCTACGACCGCGACCAGCGCGGCCTGCACGACCGCGCCGCGGGAACGGTCAACCAGCGCTTCTGAGCGGGACCCGTTGTTGGGCCGGACCGGAGAAACACCACCGGCGCTGCCGGAACCGTGCGGAAACGGTTCCGGCAGCGCCGGAGAAGACCGGATACGCCTCAGCGCTGCTTGGGACGGGGCATCTTGGGCATCTTGACGCCCTTGGGGATCGGGCCGCGCGGGGCCTGCATCGCCGGGGGCAGCGCCTTGAGCCGGTAGCGCAGCTCGGTCAGCTGCGCCTTGTCCAGGTTGCGGGGGAGCTTGAAGATCCGCTTCTGCAGCTCGGAGACCCTGACCTGGCCCTCGCCGTTGCCGACCTGCACGTCGTAGATGGGGGTGTCGTAGGCCACCCGCATGACCCGCTTGCGCTCCGCCGCGATCAGGGACTTCAGCCGCTGCGGGTCGCCCTCGCCGACCAGCACCACACCGGGGTGGCCCACCGCCCGGTGCACGACGTCCATGTTGCGGTTGGCGTTCACCCCGGGGTCGATCGTCCAGTTGCCGCGCATGTTCTGCAGGATCGCCAGCCCCGCGCCCAGTTGGCCGTCCAGCAGCCGGTACTGCACCTTCTGCGCGCTCTGGGAGAAGGTGATCAGCCCCGCCAGCAGCGCCAGCGGAACCCCCAGTAGCAGCGGGTACAGCCAGGAGTCCGTGAGGACGGCGACCAGGATCGCCACGACCAGCACCGCCGCCACGACCCCGACCGCGATCGGGATGCTCTTCGGGCTGTGCTGGTGCACGATCTTGACGACCATGCCGAACTGCTTGAATCTGCCGGGCTGCTTCGCGGCGGCCGTCCCCTTGGCCGTGTCGGCCGGGGCGGTCCTGGTCTCCTTGGGCTTCTTGGCCATACCTCAAGGATAGGGCGGGAAGTGGACGGGTGGGACGGCGGTGACGTCCGCCGCCGTCCCACGCGGCACCGTCGGCGCGGGGCTCAGGAGGCCGCCGCCGCCCCGCGGCGCTCGACCGCCTGCTGGTACAGCCGTCCCGCCCGGTAGGAGGAGCGCACCAGCGGCCCCGACATCACCCCGGCGAAACCGATCTCCTCGGCCTCGCGGCCCAGCTCCACGAACTCCTCCGGCTTGACCCAGCGGTCGACCGGGTGGTGCAGCTTGGAGGGGCGCAGGTACTGGGTGATGGTGAGCAGGTCGCAGCCGGCCTCGTGCAGGTCGCGCATGGCCCCGCTGATCTCCTCGCGGGTCTCGCCCATGCCCAGGATCAGGTTGGACTTGGTGACCAGTCCCGCCTCGCGGGCGCGGGTGATGACCTCCAGGGAGCGCTCGTAGCGGAACCCGGGGCGGATGCGCTTGAAGATCCGCGGCACCGTCTCGATGTTGTGCGCCAGCACCTCCGGCCGCGCGCCGAAGACCTCGGCCAGCAGGTCGGGGTCGGCGTTGAAGTCGGGGATCAGCAGCTCCACCCCGGTGCCGGGGTTCAGTTCGTGGATCTTGCGGACCGTCTCGGCGTACAGCCACGCGCCGCCGTCGTCCAGGTCGTCGCGGGCCACCCCGGTGACGGTCGCGTACCGCAGCCCCATCGTGCGCACCGACTCGGCGACCCGCAGCGGCTCGCCCCGGTCCAGCGCGGTCGGCTTGCCCGTGGCGATCTGGCAGAAGTCGCAGCGCCGCGTGCACTGGTCGCCGCCGATGAGGAACGTGGCCTCCCGGTCCTCCCAGCACTCGTAGATGTTGGGGCACCCGGCCTCCTGGCACACCGTGTGCAGCCCCTCGTTCTTGACCAGCGAGTGCAGTTCGGTGTACTCCGGCCCCATCTTCGCCCTGATCTTGATCCACGGCGGCTTCTTCTCGATGGGGGTCGTGCTGTTGCGGGCTTCCACCCGCAGCAGCCTGCGGCCCTCGGGAGCGATGCTCACAACCGGCCTTCCTTTCGTTTCGCTTGTGGCGCGGGGCCCGCCGACGTGGCTCAGGCGTCGACGAACTCGGGGAGCGCGGGCCGTCCCACGGCCCTGCGGTGGCTGGACGCGCCGAGTACCGCGGCCAGGTGGTGCTCGGTGGCCGCCAGGATGTCGCCGACGCGGACGTCGCGGCCCAGTTCGGCGCTCAGGGAGGTGACCCCGGCGTCGGAGATGCCGCAGGGGACGATCCGGTCGAACCACGACAGGTCGTTGTTGCAGTTCAGCGCGAACCCGTGCATCGTCACGCCCCGGGCGACCCGGCAGCCGATCGCGGCGACCTTGCGTTCGGGCAGGCCCCGTCCGGGGTCGGCGTCGAGCCACACCCCGGCGCGGCCCTCCACTCGCGTGCCGGCCAGGCCGAGGTCGCCGATCACCCGGATGACCGCCTCCTCCAGGGCGCGCACGTAGGCGACGACGTCCATCGGGGCGGGCAGTTTGACGATGGGGTAGGCGGTGAGCTGACCGGGGCCGTGCCAGGTGATCTTGCCGCCGCGGTCGATGTCGACGACCGGGGCGCCCGGATCGGCCAGCGGACGGTCCCAGGGGCCGGTGCGTTTGCCCGCGGTGTAGACCGGCTCGTGCTCCAGGAGCAGCACGGTGTCCGGCAGTTGATCGGCGACGCGGCGCTTGTGGAGCTGCCGCTGCAGTTCCCAGCCCTCCTCGTAGGGGACGGGGTCTTCGCCCAACCAGTGGTACAGGAGCTCACTCACGCCCTCCACCTTATGTGCTGGCTCCGACTCCGGCGCGGGCGCCGGGGAGCGGCACCCGCGGGGCCCGAAGGCGCGCCGCGGCATCCCGGATGCGGATTTCCAGGAAACAGCCCCATTCGCAACGTTGGGTGATAGTCTGGTTACATCGCGCTTGTCCGGCGGGGTGCCGTGACGAGCACGCCCCGGCGCCGGGACACGGTGGCCGGGACACGCAGACCTTGGTGGTGGGGATCACCAGGGGATGATGGTGGGGTATGCGGTGGGGCGGCACCTCCGGGTGCCGCCCCACCGTGCGTTCGCCGCCGGAGCCGGTCTAGTCCAGCCCCAGGTCGGCCTCGAAGACGCCCTCCTCCAGACGCTGCTTGACGTCGGCGAGGAAGCGCGCGGCGTCGGCGCCGTCGATCAGCCGGTGGTCGTAGCTCAGCGACAGGTACACCATCGAGCGGACCGTGATGACCTCGCCCAGCTGCGGGTCCTCCACCACCACCGGGCGCTTGACCACGGTGCCGGTGCTCAGGACCGCCACCTGCGGCTGGTTGATGATCGGGGTCTCCAGCAGCGCGCCGTAGGCCCCGCTGTCCACCAGGGTGAAGGTGCCGCCGCTCAACTCGTCCGGGGCCAGGCGGGCGGTGTGCGCGCGTTCGCTCAGGTCGGCGATCCTGCGGGCCAGGCCCCCCAGGCCGAGGTCCCCGGCGCCCTTGACCACCGGGGCCAGCACGCCCTGCTCGGTGTCGACCGCCACCGCGAGGTTCTCGGTGCTGTGGTAGGTGACCTCGGTGCCCTCGACCACCGCGTTGAGCTTCGGGTGCGCCTGCAACGCCTCCACCGTGGCCAGCGCGAAGAACGGGAAGAAGCCGAGCTCCACCCCCTCCGCGGCGGCGAACCGCTCGCCGGCCTGCTCCCGCAGCCGGGCGACCGCGGTGACGTCGACCTCCACCACCTGGGTGAGCTGCGCGGAGGTGCGCAGCGACTCGACCATCTGCTCGGCGATGGTCTGCCGCAGCCGGGACATCGTCTCGGTGCGGCCCCGCAGGGCGGAGTCGGCGGCGGACCGCGGCGCGGCAGCGGCGGGCGCGGGCCGGGCCGCGGCGGCGCGCTGCAGCTCACGCTTGCGGCGCGCGGCCTCCAGGACGTCCTGCTTGCGGATACGGCCGCCCACACCGGTGCCCCTGACCTGGGACAGGTCCACACCCTCCTGGGCGGCGAGCTTGCGCACCAGCGGGGTGACGTACCCCTCGCTGGTCGCGTCGGTCCCCGAGACCTGCCCGGTGCCGCTCAGCGTCCCCAGGTCCACGGTCGGGGTCTCCTCCTCGCGGGTGCGCCGGGGGCGCGGCGCGGCGGCGGGCTCCGGCTCCGGTGCGGGCTGCGCGGCGGGGGCCGGGGCCTCCTCGGCGGCGGGCTGCGGCGCGGGCTCCGGCTCCGCCTCCGGTGCGGGAGCGGCGGGTGCGGGCTGCGCCGCGGGCGCCTGCCCGGCGGTGCCGATGATCGCGATCTGGGCGCCCACCTCGACGGTCTCGTCCTCGCCGACCAGGATCTTGGTCAGCACGCCGGAGACGGGGGAGGGGATCTCGGTGTCGACCTTGTCGGTCGAGACCTCAAGGAGCGGCTCGTCGGCCTCGACGGTGTCGCCCTCCTGCTTGAGCCACTGGGTGACGGTGCCCTCGGTGACGCTTTCCCCCAACGCGGGCATGGAGACGGCGGTCGACGCGCCGGAAGCGGCCTCCGGAGCCTCCGGCGCGGCGGGGGCCGGGGCCTCCTCGGCGGCGGGCTGCGGCGCGGGCTCCGGCTCCGGTGCGGGCTCGGCAGCCGCCTGGGCGGCCTCCTCGGGACCGGACTGCGCCGCGGGCGCCTCGTCGGCGCCGCTGATGATCGCGATCTGGGCGCCCACCTCGACGGTCTCGTCCTCGCCGACCAGGATCTTGGTCAGCACGCCGGAGACGGGGGAGGGGATCTCGGTGTCGACCTTGTCGGTCGAGACCTCAAGGAGCGGCTCGTCGGCCTCGACGGTGTCGCCTTCCTGCTTGAGCCATTGGGTGACGGTGCCCTCGGTGACGCTTTCGCCCAACGCGGGCATGGAGATGGGAGTCGACATGTGTTCCTCTTGAGTGAGCGGTCGCAAGAACGACGAGAGCGGGTGGGCGGACGCCCGCGGGGCCCGCCCACCCGCGACGGGTCAGTCGTGGACGTGCAGCGGCTTGCCCGCCAGCGCCAGGTGCGCCTCGCCCAGCGCCTCCGACTGCGTCGGGTGCGCGTGGATGAGCTGCGCCACCTCGGAGGGCAGCGCCTCCCAGTTGTAGATCAGCTGGCCCTCGGTGACCAGTTCGCCGACCCGGCTGCCCACCATGTGCACGCCCAGGACCGGGCCGTCCTTGGCCGCGATGACCTTGACCGCGCCCTGCGTCTGCAGGATCTGGCTCTTGCCGTTGCCCGCCAGGTTGTAGACGAACTCGGTGGTCTCGATCCCGCGCTCGGCCGCGGTCTTGGAGGTGATGCCCACGGACGCCACCTCCGGATCGGAGTAGGTGACCCGGGGGACGCCGTCGTAGTCGATGTTCACCGGGTTCAGCCCGGCGATGTGCTCGGCCACGAAGATGCCCTCGGCGAAGCCGACGTGCGCCAGCTGCAGGGTGGGGATGAGGTCGCCCACCGCGTAGATGTTGCCCACGCCGGTGTGCAGGTTCTCGTCGACCTGGACGAAGCCGCGCTCCAGCCGGATGCCGGCCTCCTCGAAGCCCAGCCCCTGCGAGACCGGGCTGCGGCCCACGGCCACCAGCAGCAGCTCGCCCTCGACGGTCTTGCCGTTGGCCAGCGTCATGCTGACCCCGGTCTCGGTGGTCTTGACGCTCTCGAACGGGCTGCCCAGCTCGAACTTGATGCCGCGCTTGCGGAAGGCCCGCTCCAGCAGCTTGGAGCTGGACTCCTCCTCCGCGGGGACCAGGTGCGGCAGGGCCTCGACGATGGTCACCTCGGCGCCGAAGGAACGCCACACGCTGGCGAACTCCACGCCGATGACGCCGCCGCCCAGGATGATCGCGGACTTGGGGACGCGGTCCAGCCGGAGGGCCTCGTAGCTGGTGATGATCCGCTCGCCGTCCAGGTCCAGACCGGGCAGGGAGCGTGCCTGGGAGCCGGTGGCCAGCACGATGTTGGCGCCCTTGTAGACCGCGCCGTTGACGGTGACCTCGTCGACGCCGGTCAGCTTGCCCTCGCCCTCCACGACGGTGATGCCGTGGGACTTGATCAGGCCGGTCAGGCCGCGGTGCAGGCCGCTGACGACCTTGTCCTTGTACTTGTGCACACCGGCCATGTCGATGGCGCCGAACGAGGACTGGACACCGAACTTCTCGCTCGCGCGGACGGTGTCGGCGACCTCGCCGGCGTGCAGCAGGGCCTTGGTCGGGATGCAGCCGTAGTGCAGGCAGGTGCCGCCGAGCTTGTCTTTCTCGATCAGGGCGACACGCATGCCGAGTTCGGAGGCGCGGATGGCGGCCGCGTAGCCACCGCTACCGGCGCCCAGGATGACGAGGTCGAATGTGCCGCCGCTCTCACTCACGGGAAGGACACTCCTTGACTGGTTTCTGCGGTGTGATCGCACACCGTTGGCGAGCCCGGACGCGGCTCAAGACGTCCGGTCTTGGGTTATTCGGCTCTTTCGGCGAGGGACTCGGCGAGGCGAACGAGGGTGCGCGTCGCCGCGCCCGTGCCCCCCTTGGGGGTGTAACCGTGGGGCTGCCCCTGGTTGAACGCCGGTCCGGCGATGTCCAGGTGCGCCCACTTGACTCCGTCCGCGATGAACTCCTTGAGGAAGACTCCGGCGCTGAGCATGCCGCCCCAGCGCTCCCCCGCGACGTTGGCGATGTCGGCGACCGAGGAGTCCAGGCCCTTGCGCAGCTCCTCGGGCAGCGGCATGGGCCAGGCCGCCTCGCCGGCGTCCGCGGCCGCGGCCACCACCTGCTCGCGCACCGCGTCGTCGTTGGCCATCACCGCGAAGACCCGGGTGCCCAGCGCGACCAGTTGCGCACCGGTCAGCGTGGCCACGTCCACGATCAGGTCGGGATCGTCCTCGTGCGCGCGCACCAGCGCGTCGGCCATCACCAGGCGGCCCTCCGCGTCGGTGTTGAGCACCTCCACGGTCTTGCCGCCGTAGACGGTCAGCACGTCGGAGGGGCGCTGCGCGGTGCCGCTGGGCATGTTCTCGGCGATCGCGAGGTAGCCGACGACGTTCACCGCGGGACGGAGCTCGGCGATGGCGCGCATCGCGGCCAGCACCGCCGCAGCGCCTCCCATGTCGGACTTCATCCAGTCCATCGACGCGGCGGGCTTGAGCGACAGGCCGCCGGAGTCGAAGGTGATGCCCTTGCCGACGAGCGCGAGCGTCTTGGCCGCCTCCGGGTGGCTGTAGGACAGGCGGACCAGACGCGGCGGGTTGGCCGACCCCTGACCGACCCCGACGATCCCGCCGTAACCGCCCTCGACCAGCGCTTTCTCGTCGAGGACCGTCACGTCCAGGCCGCTGTCCCGGCCGACCTGCTCGGCGATTCCCGCGAGGTCCGCGGGGCACAGGTCGGCGGGCGCGGTGTTGACCAGGTCGCGGGCGAGGCCGACCGAGGCGGCCAGCACCTCGGCGCGCCGCACCGCCTCGGCCGCGTCGGCGGCCCCGCTGACCACGGTCAGGGCCTCAAGAGGGGCCTGCTCGGAGTCGGTGCGGTAGCGGTCGAAGGAGTAGCCGCCCAGCAGCGCGCCCAGCGCCGCGGCGGCGGCCAGCTCGCCGGTCTCGGCCGGCAGCGCGAGGACGACCCGGGACTTGCCGCGCAGCGAGCGCAGCGCGGCTCCCGCGGCGCGCGCCACGGTGTCGGCGGAGACCGACTCCCCCTCGGCGGGGGCCGGACCGAGGCCGACCGCGACCACCACCGGAGCCGCGACGGCCCCCAGGGCCGGGACGGTGCGCACCTCCTCCACCGCTGTGGTGGCGCCCAGCAGCGTCAGGGCCGCGCCGAGCCCGCCGGAGAAGGCGGAGTCGACGTCGTGAGCGCCCGACGCGGGCACGGGGCCGTCGGCCCCGGAGTGGTAGCCGACGACGACCGCGTCAGCGTCGAGCGAACGTGGGGACTCGGATTTGACTTCCAGCGACGTGCTCACAGTCCTGATGCTAGTCCTTGCACTCTGCGGGCGGCACACGCGTCGCAGGCGCGCCCCGGAATCCGCGCGGGGCGGTCGGGGACGCTCCGTGACCCGTGTGGGACGCACCGATTCGTTTGGTGTGATCCCCGCCGGGAACCGGCGGAACCGGGAGGACCGTGAGTGATTTTATGTGAACAGATGTGATTCTGCTTACAGGGCCGCGGCGGCCACCAGGGCGGCGGCCGCCGCGGTCTCGGCGAGCGCGCCCAGCACGTCGCCGGTCACCCCGCCCAGCCGGCGGCGCAGCCGCAGCAGCAGCCCGCCCGCCGCCGCCAGGCCCGCCCCCACCGCGACCGGCCACGTCCCGTCCCCCGCCGCCCCGGCCAGCAGCACGGCGCAGGTGACCGCCGCCGCGGCCGGAAGGGGCACACTCCGGGCCACGAACGCGCCCAGGCCCTCCGGCCGCGCCGCACCCACCAGGGGCGTGCACGCCCAGGTGATGGCCAGCCGCCCCGACAGCAGGGCCGCGCCCAGACCCCACAGGGCCGCCGCCGCCCCCTCCGCGGCCAGCGCCGCCAGGGACGCCACCTGCACCAGCACCACGAGGACCAGGGTGACCACCCCGAACGGGCCGATGTCGGAACGCCGCATGATCTCCAGCGCCCGGTCGGCCGCGGCGCCGCTGCCCAACCCGTCGGCGACGTCGGCCAGACCGTCCAGGTGCAGGCCCCGGGTCAGCAGGGCCAGCGCCCCCACCGCCAGCACCGCGGCCAGCAGCGGGGACAGGCCGAGCAGCAGCGCGCCCGCCAGCACGGCCCCGGCCAGGGCGGTCAGCAGCACGCCCACCAGCGGGGCCGCGGCCATCGCCCAGGCGGCCACGGTGCGGTCCACCCGCGTCACCCGCACGGGGATCGCCGTCAGCGTGCCCACCGCCATCCGCAGCCCGGCGGCGCAGTCGCGCACCACCCCCCTCACGGCAGCGGGACGACCCGTCCGGCCGTGGCCAGCACGACCTCCTCGGACTCGGCGGCGAGCAGCTGGTTGAGGCGTCCCAGCCAGTCCCGGAACAGGCCGCCGCTCGCGGTCGGCGGCACCACCCCCGAGCCCACCTCGTTGGTCACCGCCACCACGTAGGCCCCGCTGGCACGCCACGCCGCCACCAGCGCGTCCACCCGTGCGGCCAGCCGCTCCTCGGCGTCGGCGGGTGCCTGCTCCGCCCACATCCCGCAGTCCTCCATGGCCCGGGCCAGCCACGTGCCCACACAGTCGAACAGCACCGCGCCGTCCGCCTCCGCCAGCACCGACGCGGCGTCCGGCGTCTCCACCGTGCGCCACCACGACGGGCGTCGCGCCCGGTGCTCGGCCACCCGCCGCGCCCACGACCGGTCCTCCTCCGGGTCGGGGGCGGGGCCGGTGGCCAGGTAGAGCACCTCGGGCTCGCCCAGCAGCCGCCGCTCGGCCTCCGCCGACTTGCCCGACCGGGCGCCCCCGGTGACCAGCACCCGGTAGGGCCCGTGCGGCCGGGACGGCGGCCAGGCCGAGGGCGGGCAGCGCAACTCCTGGCCGTCGGAGGGGGCCAGCGCCCCCCACAGCCGCGCCCGGCGGGCGAACTCCGCGGGGGAGTGCACCCGGTGGTCGCCGCCCACCGCCACCACGGCGGTGGTGAGCCCGACGACCCCCGCCCGCCGCAGCGCGCCGATCGTCTCGGGCGACTCCACCACGTCCACCAGCACCAGGTCGGCCCGGTGCGGCGGGCGGGGGTCGCCGGGGTCGACGCCCTCGGGAGGCTCGGCGGGCGCGTCGGGACGCGCGTACAGCAGGCGGCCGCCGTCCGCGCCGTCGACCCGCAGACCGTACGGCGTCTGCGCCACCGAGTAGCCGTCGGGAACCAGGTTCGGAACGGGCGCGTCGGGGGAGGACAGGCTCAGGAGGTCGTCGACGGTCACCCTCAGGGGCAGCCGGCGGCGGTTGACGGCGCGGTTGCAGGAGGCGCAACGGCAGTGGGGAGCGGGCCACCCCGCGGCCCCGGCCGTTCCGGCGAGACGAATACGCACGTCCGCTAGTTAACCGCATCGCAGCTGCGAGGATGTCCGACACGGGCGGGACCGCGGACCCGCCGGAGGACGGCAGGCGGCCGACGGACACGGATTGAGGAGCGCACATGGCGTGGAGCTGGCGGTACGAGACGGCCGACGGGACGGTGCTGGGCGGCGCGGAGCTGCCCGAGGAGCTGTTCCCCTCGCGCGGTGACGCCGAGAGCTGGCTGGGCGAGACGTGGCGGCGGCTGCGGGACGCCGGAGCCGAGCGCGTCACCCTCTTCGACGGGGACACCGCCACCTACACGATGAGCCTCAACGACGAGATCTGAATCCGGGCGGGCGGCCGGGGCGCGCCCGGCCGCCCGCCCTCACCGGCACTCCGGGCAGCGGGCGGGGGGACGGCCCCGCCCCCGGTGGGCGAAGGGGGACCCGCAGTCCCGGCAGAGCCGCTCCGAAGACCCCGGGTGCGGCGGGACGCCGGAGCCCTGCCGCACGCCCGCGGAGGCGGGCCGCTCCGGGGCGAACCGCCGCAGCCGGTGGACGTGGACCCGCCCCTCGGGCAGCGCCTGGAGGGCCAGGTCGGCCAGGTGCGCGTGGTGGGTGAACACCACCGGCTGGAAGCGGTCCGCCAGGGAGTCGAGCACCCGCAGCCCCGCCACGGTGCGCTCCTCGTCGAAGGCCATGAACACGTCGTCGAGCACGAACGGCATGGAGCGCCCCTCGGCGGCGTAGCGCTCCAGGGTCGCCAACCGCAGCGCCAGGTAGAGCTGGTCGAGGGTGCCCTCGCTCAACTGGTGGGTGGCCAGCTGCTCCCCGGTGTCCCGCCGCACCCGCAGCACGGTGGCGCCGCTGTCGTCGAGGTCGCTGTCCAACCCCGTGAACCGGTGGCCGGTGAGCGCGGCGAACAGCTCCTGCGCCCGGCCCAGGATCGGGTCCTGGTGGGCGCGGCGGTACTCCTCCAGGCACCGCACCAGGACGGTGTGGGCCAGCAGCAGGCGGGTGTACCGCTCGGCGTCCTCGGCGAGCCGGGCGAGGACCTCCGCCCTGTGCTGGGCGGCCCGGGCCGCCTCCTCCGACCCGTCGACCGCAGCCAGCTCCCCCCGGGCCTTCTCCCAGGCGCCGATGGCCTCGGCGTACTCCGTGTCGAGCCGGCCGATCTCCTCCTGCACCTCGGCGATCCGGGCGGCGAGGGTCTCCCGGTCGGCCCCGGCCACGGCGGCCTCCGCCTCGGCCAGCCCGCCGTCCCAGGTGGACACGATGCTGCGCTCCAGCGTCTCCACCCCGGCGCGCAGCTCCCCCGCCTCGCGGCCGCGCGCGACGGCCGCGTGCAGTTCGGCGGTGGAGGACACCCCGACCTGCCGGCACAGTTCGGCCAGCGCCGCCTCCGCGGCGGTCCGCCGGGCCTCCTCGGTGCGCGCGCTCTCCCGCAGGGACTCCAGGGTCTCGGCGAGCACCGTGCGCCGCTGCTCCAGGCGCCGCTGCTCCTCGGCCTCCGCGTGCAGGGCCTCCAGGGCCGGGTGGCGTTCGGCCGCCTCCGCGGGGACCGGGCGGCCGCAGTCGCCGAGCAGGCCGTCCAGGGCGCCGTGGAAGGCCGCGACGGTCTCCCGCAGCGCCTCCGCCTCCGCGGCGTGCCCCTCCGCCTCCGCGGCGAGTTCGGCGGCCCGGGCGAATCGGGCGAGGTCGTCCAGCGCCTCCCCGGGACGGCGGTCCCCGGGCAGCGACAGGGAGGCGGCCACCTCGGCCCACTCCTCCTCCCAGGCGGCCAGGGACTCCTGGACCGCGCCGTGCCGGGACCGCGCCTCGGCCAGGGCGCGCTCCGCGTCCTGCAGCGCGCGGCTCAGCTCCTCCCGTTCCCGGGCCGCCAGGTCACGGCGGTCCAGTTCGGCGGCGGCGAGCTCCCGCAGCTCCGCCAGCAGGGTCCGGGCCCGCTCGGGGGAGCCGGCGCCGGGGTCGGGGGCCGCCACGCCCTCCTCGACGAGGACCTCGTGGAGCCGGGCCGCGTGCGCGGCCGTCCGCTCGCGGACCTCGGCCAGGGCCCGGGACGCCGCCGTGAGCCGTTCGTGG
This sequence comes from Thermobifida alba, assembly GCF_023208015.1. Lineage (NCBI taxonomy): Bacteria > Bacillati > Actinomycetota > Actinomycetes > Streptosporangiales > Nocardiopsidaceae > Thermobifida > Thermobifida alba. Next base: position 392,088 of record NZ_CP051627.1, read on the forward strand.
CACCGCTTCAGCTCGCCGAGGCGGTCCAGGACGGTCTCGGCGGCGTCCACCTCCGGGGCGGGCAGCACCGGGTCGGGCCACCACCCGCGCCACCGCCGGTCCAGGTCGTCGGCGTCCGCGGCGAGCCGGTCCGCCTCCTCGCGCAGCCGCGCCGACTCGACCCGCGCGGAGTCCAGGGCCGCACGCAGCTCCTGGCGCCTGACCAGCACGCGGGCGGCCGAGAGCGCCCGGTCGGCCAGGGCGTCGGCGTCGGCCGCCGCCCGCTCGTGGGCCGTCAGCACCGCCTCGTCGCGGTCGCCCTCGCGGACCCGCCGCCACAGCGCGTCGCGGTCCTCGCGCGCGGCGCGCAGCTCCTCCTCGGAGGGCACGTGCCCGTCGTGGTCCAGCCGCTCCAGCTCCAGCCGTGCGCGCTCCCGTTCCGCGGCGACCCGGGACAGCTCCTGGTCGGTGCGCCGCCGCTCCCGTTCGGTGTCGCGCCACCGCTCCCGCACCGCGGCGACCTGGTCGCGGCCGGGGACCCGGGCGGCGGCCAGCGCCTCGGCGTCCTCGCGGGCCCACCCCGCGTCGGCGAGGACCCGGTCGCGCGCGGCCTCGGCCTCGCCGACGGCGTCGGCCGCCGCGGTCCACGCCTCCGGCAGGTCCTCGGGGACCGCGGACAGGGCCGCCGCGATCCGCTCCCCGGAGCCCGGGGCGGGCCGCTGCGCCAGCTGCCGGGCGGCGGTGGCGTGGCGGCTCTCCTGGCGTGCGGCCTCCTCCCGGGCCTCGTCGAGGCGGGCGCGCAGCCGCAGGTGCTCCCGGTGGAGCTCGTCGACCCGGTCGCGCAGCGCCGGGGTGACCGCGGTCCCGGCCAGGTCCGACAGGTCGGCGTCGGGGCGGACCTCGCGCAGCAGGGCGCGGGCCCGGTCGCGGGCCCGCGCCGCCGCGCGGTCCAACTCGACGACGCGCGCCTCCTCGGCCCGGACGCGCTCCTGGGACCGGGCGAGCCGCTCGACCTGGGGCAGGGCCCGCGCCAGGCGCGGGTCCATGGTCAGGTCGGCCAGTTCGCGCTCCGCGTCGGCGACGGCCCGCCCGGTCCGCTCCAGGGCCTCCTGCGCGCTGCGGGCCTGCTCCTCGAACTGGGCGACGCGGTGGGCGAGGTCCGCGGGCGCGAGCGGCCCCTGGGCCGCCAGCTCGTCGATCCGCCGGAGCAGGTGCGCCCGCTCGCGCAGCGCGGGCAGCGTCTGGGCGATCCGCTCCAGGCCGGCCAGCTCCCCGCGGAGTTCGCCCAGCCGGCGCTTCAGGTCCTCCGTGCGGGCCCGGGCCTCCTCGACGGCGGCCTGCCGGCTGCGGTACTCGGTGGGGAGGGTGCGCGCGGCGCGCAGCTGCTCGTCCAGGGCGCGGTACTCCTCCACCCCCCGGGCCACGGCCTGTTTGCGGCCGTTGCGGAGGAACAGGCTGTCGCGCTCCTCCTCCAGGCGCTGCCGCAGGCGGCGGAGGTCGTGGGCGGAGTGGGCGGCGGCCAGCGCCTCGCCGATCTCGCCCCCGCCGCGCGCCAGCTGCTCCCCGCCCTCCCGCAGGGTCTTCAGGTCCAGGGCGAAGGCGGTGGTGAAGACGGTCCGGTCGACGCCGTGCAGCAGGCGCAGCAGCGCCTCCTCGGGCAGCGGGGTCCCGTCGGGGGCGACGAGGGGGTCCTTGCGCTTCTTGAGCCGGACGAACTCCAGGACCTCGCCGTCCGCGCCGCGGACCACCGCGCCCAGCCGCAGGTCGTTGCCGTGCACGAAGGTGTGCGGGCTGCGCAGGCCGATGCCGTACAGCAGCTGCTCCAGGGCGTGCAGCGCGGTGCTCTTGCCCGCCTCGTTGGGGCCGAAGACGATGTGCACGCCGGGGGCGTCCAGCGGCAGCGACAGGTCGGTGAACGGACCGAAGGCGATCAGGTCCAGCCGGTCGATCCTCACCGGGCGTCCTCCAGCCGGGCGAGCAGCAGCTCGACGGCCTCGGCGGCCAGGGCGCGCTGCCGTTCGGGGTCGCGCAGCTCCCGGCGCAGCTCGTCCGGCAGCCGGGCCAGGACGCCCGAGCCCTCGACGACCTCGCGCAGCAGCGCGGGGTCGCCGCCGAGCTGCTCACCCACCCTCCGCAGCGTGCCGCCCAGGTCGTCCAGGTGGTCGGCGGGGGAGCGCTCCTCGGGCGGGGAGGTCTCCAACCGGAGTTTCTCCACCCAGGTGTCGGCGCGCTGGGCGGCCAGGGACCGCAGCTCGTTGAGGAGGGTCTCGTGGTCGCGGTGCAGCGCCTCGTGCGCGTCGGTGGGCCCCTCGGCCACCACCCGCACGGCGTGCACGCGGTCCGGTTCGGTGTCGGAGTCGAGCGTCTTGCCGAGCTGCTCGGCGACGAGCCCGAACACGTCGGTGAGGTCGCGGGCGCCGCGGACGTCCACCCGCAGTTCGTGCCAGCGGGCGGCGGTGTCGAGGTCGTGGTGGCGCAGTCCGGTGACCCGGTGGCGGTCGTCCACGGTGACGAGGGTGCAGCCCTTGGGGCCGGCCTCGCGGGCGTGCCGCCCCTGGACGTTGCCGGGGAAGACGACCTTGACGTCGGCGTCGTACTCGACCCTGCGCTGGTGGACGTGGCCCAGCGCCCAGTACTCGTAGCCGCGGTCGACCAGGTCGTCGAGGCTGCACGGCGCGTACCGCTCGTGCCCCTCGCGGCCGCCCAGCGCGGTGTGCAGCAGCCCGACGTTGAACAGGCCGGACACCGGCGGGGGGTAGTGCACGGCCAGGTTGTCGGTGATGTCGTAGCGGGCGAAGCCCTGGCCGTGGACGGCCAGCCCGCGCTGCTCGTCGACCACCGTGTCGGGGCGGTCGGTGGGGAAGTAGTGCACGTTCTCCGGCAGGGAGAGGGTCAGCGTCCGCGTCATCGAGTTCTGCGCGTCGTGGTTGCCCGCGATCAGGTAGACGGGGATGTCGGCCGCGCGCAGCCGTCCCATCTGCCGGGTGAAGAACAGCCCGGTGTTGTAGTCGGGCCAGTCCCCGTCGTAGACGTCCCCGGCGAGCAGCACCGCGGTGACCTCCTCGGCCAGCGCGAGGTCCACCAGGTTCTCCAGGGCGCGCCGGGTGGCCCCGCGCAACTGCTCGGCCGGGGCCCCCTCGTAGCGGGACAGCCCGCGCAGCGGACTGTCGACGTGCAGGTCGGCGGCGTGCAGCAGCTTCATCGATCTCCTCCGGGGGAAGACGGAAGACAGCCGACCAGGATGCCACGGTCCCGGCGGCCGCGCAGCGGACCGTGGGAAAAACCCGTCGCGCAACGGCCTCCGGAGGGCGCGGGGCGGCAGCGGAGACGACCGGCCGCCCCGGGCGGGGAGGCGCGGCGCCCCACGGGACCGGCGTCCGTTCCCGTCGGCCGGACCGTCGGGAGGGCGGCGTATCCTGCCGGTGACCGGTCGGCCACGGCGGGACCGCGGGCAGTCGGTGCGGACACGCAGCCCCCAGAGCGTGGAGTGGAGATGGCCAAGGAACTGCCCCGGTCGGTGGCGTGGATCAGAATCCTGCTGTTCGTGGTCGCCGGACTGCCCTTCGTGTTCGCGGCGGCGCTGTTCGTCCTGCTGGGCGGCTCGGCCCGGGACTTCGGCTACGTGCTGGTGGTCTCCCTGCCGGGGATGCTGCAGGCGCTGCTGGGCCTGTTCGTCCCCCCGGGGAGGGCGGGTGGTCTTCTTCGCCATCCTCGTCACCGAGGTCCTGTTCGTGCTGTACACGCTGCTGACCCTGGCCGGTGACGGGCGTGTCACCCAGCTCGTCTTCCCGGTGGCGATCCTGGTGCTGCTGAGCCGTCCCTCGGCGCGGGAGTTCTTCCTGGCTCGCTGAGCCGGTGGCTGTTTCCGGTCAGGTCTGCGGGGCCTGCTTTGGGTCTGCAGGCCCTGTCCGGGGGACGGAAAGCCACTAGTTTCATTCCGCGTCTGTTGGGGGAAGTGTGCGGCGCGGCGGTCAAACCGGGTGTTTTGTCTGCGGTGGAACGGGTGCGCGGTGCTGAGGCGGATTCACGATCCCGAGCGCGGGGCGTCGTTCGTGGAGTACGCCGGGGTGCTGGTGTTGGCCGCGGCGATCGTGGCCGCCGTGGCGTTCTCCGGGATCGCGGGACAGGTGTCGGAGGCGGTGGTCTCTGCGGTGGAGGCTGCGCTCGACGGCGACAGGGTCGCGGAGCTGCTGCGCGCCCTGGCGGTCGCCGAGGAGTGGGAGGAGGTCGTCCGGGCCAGGCTGGAGGAGACGGCGCGGGCGGGGGGCGTGGTGACCCTGGCCCGGGTGGAGGACCCCGGGGACCTGCTCGCCTGCCTGGTCAGCCGTGACCCTGCGCTGCCCGCCGAGGCACTGCCGTGGTTCGTGGTGGAGCTGCGTGAGGAGGGCCGACCGGTGCGGCTGGAGGGGCGGCTGGACTGGGCGGGGGAGGCGGTGCCGGACCTGGCGGCGGCGGTGCGCAAGGTGTACCCGACGCCGCAGGAGTGGCGTGCCGCGCGCGCCGCGGGGACGCCGGTCCGGCAGGACCGCAGGCTGCGGCGGGAGCTGGGCCTGGTCCACAGCGTGCGCGAGTGGTCGCGGCAGGACTGCCGCCTGCTGCGACTGGGAGAGGACGGGAGCCTGCTGCGCGTGGCCCCCGAGCGGGTGCGCGGCGGGCACCCCGAGTGGGCGGGCCTGCGCCACGTCTCCGCCCTGCTGCGCGCCAACCGCCCCGCCCTGCGCGCACTCGCCGCCGGGTACCGCCCGCGGTGACCCCGGCCGAACCGTCCCGGGCGCGCCCGTCCGCCCCGACACCGGCGCCGCCCGTGCCGCCCCGGCTCGAAGAGCCCGGACGGCACGGGCGGAAGGCCCGGCCCGCTGCGGCCGAGGACCGGCCGTCGGCTACGGGCGCTCCTTCGGGCTGGCGGTCAGCGCCGGGTCGCGCTGTACGGAGTCGCCCAGGATCTCGTCGACGCGGCGCATCAGTTCGGCGTCGAGCCGGACGCCCGCGGCCTTGGCGTTGTCGCGCACCTGCTCGGGGCGGGAGGCGCCGATGATCGCCGCGGACACGTTCGGGTTCTGCAGCACCCACGCCACCGCGAGCTGCGCCGGGGTCAGGCCGGCCTCGGCGGCCAGCGGCGGCAGCTGCTGCACCCGCTCCAGCAGGGTCTGGTCGTCCAGGAGGCGCCGGACGAAGTTCGCCCCGGACTTCTCGTCGGTGGCCCGGGAACCCGCGGGCGGCGGCTGGCCCGGCTTGTACTTGCCGGTCAGCACGCCCTGGGCGATCGGCGACCACACGATCTGCCCCAGGCCCTCACGCTCGCACAGCGGCACCACCTCGGACTCGATCACCCGCCACAGCATGTTGTACTGCGGCTGGTTGGAGACGATCCGGTCCAGGCCCATCTCGTCGGCGACCTTCAGCGCCCGTTCGATCTCCTCGGCCCGCCACTCCGACACGCCGACGTAGAGGACCTTGCCCTGGCGCACCAGGTCGTCGAAGGCCCGCAGGGTCTCCTCCAGCGGGGTGGCGTAGTCGAACCGGTGCGCCTGGTACAGGTCCAGGTAGTCGGTGCCCAGGCGGCGCAGCGACTCCTCCACCCCGCGGACGATGTGCTTGCGTGACAGGCCCCGGTCGTTCTTCCCGGGCCCTACCGGCCAGTACACCTTGGAGAAGATCTCCACGCCGTCGCGGCGCTGCCCCTTCAGCGCGCGTCCCAGCACCTCCTCGGCGCGGCCCTGGGCGTAGACGTCGGCGGTGTCGAACGTGGTGATGCCCTCGTCCAGCGCGGCGTGCACGCACGCCACGGCCGCGTCCTCCTCGACCTGGGAGCCGTGGGTGATCCAGTTGCCGTAGGCGATCTCGCTGACGACGAGTCCGCTGCTGCCAAGATGACGGAATTCCATGGGCGCCACCCTAGTGTCCGACCCCCGGAAAGCGCCTCCCCGGATCCGCGGGCCGCGACCGCGCCGCCGCGGGGGCGGGGCCCGCGTCAGCGGCGGTGCTTGGCCAGGAAGTCGTCGCCCACGCCCACCCGCGGCTTGGGCAGCCGCAGCTTGCGGATCTGCAGCTGGCGCATGACCGCGTACATGCCCGCGCCGCGCACGTTCTCGGTCTCCCGGGGGTAGTGCTCGGCGATCAGCCGCTTGACGCGGCGCGCGGTGAAGAAGCCTTCGATGATCATTGTCACAATCATCATGGGCCACACGACGTAGGTGACGAACAGCTGGACCTGCACCAGCGGCAGGAACAGCAGCACGATGATGGCCAGCGAGAAGTACAGGAAGAACTCGCTGACCGTGCGGCGCGAGTCGACGTAGTCGCGGGCCAGGGCGCGTGCCGCACCCAGGTCCTGGGGGCGGATGTAGCGGTCCTCGGGGTTGACCAGCCCCGCCCGCTCCCGCTGCCGCCTGCGCCGTTCCCGCTCCCGCAGCTGCTTGTAGGCTTCCCGGCGCGTCTTGGGCGCCGCCAGCGGCCTGCGCAGCTGCTGGGTCGCCTCCCTGCGTTTGGGCGTGGGCACCCCCTTCTTCGGGGAGTACCCCTTGCGGGCGGGCGCCTGGTCGGTCTCGGACTGGGTGGAGTTGCTCATGACCTGCTCTTGGGGTGCTGAGGCGGAGCGACGACGGAACACACCCATCAGGGTAGCCGCTCACCACCTCATGGCGACCTGCGGTCAGAACGCATAAGGTTGAGAGAAGCGCCCGCTGGGAACAGCCGATACGGACCGAGAAAGAGGACGGCCACGCCGATGAGCGTGTTTCAGCGACTTTCCATGATCTTCAAGTCCAAGGCGAACAAAGCCCTGGACGCCGCGGAGGACCCGCGCGAGACCCTCGACTACTCGTACCAGAAACAGCTGGAGCTGCTGCAGAAGGTGCGACGCGGAGTGGCTGACGTCGCCACGTCCCGTAAGCGTATCGAACTGCAGATCCAGCAGTTGGACCAGCAGGCCAACAAGCTGACCAACCAGGGCCGGGCCGCGCTGGCGCAGGGGCGCGAGGACCTCGCCCGCGAGGCCCTGCAGCGCAAGTCCGGGCTGCAGAGCCAGATCGACAGCCTGCGCGAGCAGCACGCCCAGCTGCAGGGCGAGGAGCAGAAGCTCACCCTGGCCGCCCAGCGCCTGCAGGCCAAGGTCGACGCCTTCCGCACCCGCAAGGAGACCATCAAGGCCACCTACACCGCGGCCCAGGCCCAGACCCAGATCAGCGAGGCGTTCTCCGGCATCTCCGAGGAGATGGGCGACGTCGGCATGGCCATCCAGCGCGCCGAGGACAAGACCGCCGAGCTGCAGGCGCGCGCCGGAGCCGTCGACGAGCTGCTCGCCTCGGGCGCCCTCGACGACCTCACCGGCACCAGCCGCGACGACATCCAGGCCGAGCTGGACCGCATGGCCAGCACCGACGGCGTGGAGCGGGAGCTGGAGGCGATGAAGCGCGAGCTCGGCAGCGGCGGAAGCACCTCCCCCAAGCAGATCGAGGGAGGTGGCGCGTGATCGTCCGCATCATGGGCGAGGGGCAGCTCGACCTGTCCGAAGCCGACCTCGACGTGCTCAACGCGTTCGACCGCAAGCTGGAGGAGGCCATCGAGTCGGGCGACGAGGCGGTCTTCCGCGTCGCGCTGCACGACCTGCTGGCCCGGGTCCGCGCCGACGGCAAGCCGCTGCCCGACGACTCCCTCCAGCCGTCGCAGTACATCCTCCCTCCGCCCGACGCGAGCATGGAAGAGGTGCGGGCCATGCTCGGCGAGGAGGGCTTGATCCCCGAGAGCAACTAGCCGCTCTCACCGGTCCGGACGGGGTCGCCGACACCGGCGGCCCCGTGTTTCGTTCCCGCCGTTCGGGTCAGTGTGCCTCCGCGGGCCCCGCCGCCCGCACGCGGGCCGGGGCCGTACCGAACCCGGCGGAAGGCGGTGCGACGTGGCAGGCGACAGGTTCATCCCCGACCGGGGGCTGACCGTCCGGATGGTGGCGACGATGGCCCTGCTGGCCCTCGTCTACGCGGCCTTCGTCGTGGCGCTGCTGTGGGTGGGCATGCCGTGGTGGCTGGTCCTCCTCGTCGTGGTGGGCGTGGCGCTCGTCCAGTACTTCGGCTCCGACCGGATCGCCATGACCGCGCTGGGCGCCCGCGAGGTCACCGAGCGCCAGGATCCCGAGCTGCACGCGGTCGTGGACCGGTTGTGCGCCCTGGCGGACATGCCCAAACCGAGGGTGGCGGTGGCGCGCACCGACGTGCCCAACGCCTTCGCCACCGGGCACAGCGGCAGGAGCACGGTGGTGTGCGTCACCACCGGGCTGCGCCGCCGGCTCGACAACGTCGAGCTGGAGGCGGTCATCGCGCACGAGCTGTCCCACGTGGCGCACCGCGACGTGGCCGTGATGACCGTCGCCGCCTTCCTCGGCATCGTCGCGGGCTTCCTGGTCCAGGCGGGGATGCGGTTCGCCTTCCTGGCCGGGGGCGGCCGCAGCCGGGAGGGCGGGCCCGCCCCCGCCGTCGTGGCGCTGCTGGTGGTCGCGGTCAGCGCCGCGGTGTGGGCGCTCAGCTTCCTGCTGACCCGGGCGCTCTCCCGCTACCGGGAACTGGCCGCCGACCGCGCCGCGGCCCACCTGACCGCCCGCCCCTCGGCGCTGAGCAGCGCGCTGACCAAGATCAGCGGGGACATGGCCCGCATCCCCACCCGGGACCTGCGCCAGGTCGAACCGTTCAACGCCTTCTTCTTCGCCCCCGCGCTCGCCCGCGGGGGGTTCAGCCTCGGCTCGCTGCTGTCCACCCACCCCCCGGTCGAGCGGCGGCTCGCGCAGCTCGCCGAGATCTCCCGCCGGATCGGAAGGGAGGCCTGAGCCGTGCCACGGCAGGACCGCCGGGGCGCGCGGGGGAGGGTCGCCGGCCTCCTCCGCGCCCTGCTGGGCCGCGGCCGGCCCCGCAGAGCCGACCTGGACCGGCTGTTCGCCCTCCCGGCGGCGGCCGTGACCCTGCAGGCGGCCACGGGGCTCACCCCCACCGGAGCCGCCTCGGTGTCCTTCCGGGCCGCCGAGGGGCAGGCGTTCGCCGCGCTGCAGCGGGAGATCACCGAACTGCTCGACGCGGACGGGGGGCCCGGGACCGAGGTCAGGCGCGACGAGTACGGCTACACCTGGCTGGTGGTGCGCTCCGGGACGGCCGACGGGCTCACCGGACTGGTCACCGACCTGCACGCGGTCAACTCCACCCTGGAGAGCGCCGGGTTCGGGCCGCTGCTGCTGTGCTCGCTGGTGGTCTTCGCCGCCCCCGACGGACGCCGGCTGGCCCTGGTCTACCTGTACCGGCGGGGCACGTTCTACCCCTTCGCCCCCAAGGGGGAGCACAGCCGGGACAACGCCCTGGAACTCCAGGTCAGCGCCGCGCTGGAGGGGGAGCTGGCGGTGGAGCCGGACAAGAGCCGCTGGTTCCCGGTCTACGGGGCCCCCGGCCTGTGAGCGGCACCGGCCGCCCCTCGGCGAGCGCTTTCCGGCACACTACAGGGGTGCGTATCGTTATCGCCCCTGACAAGTTCGCAGGCACCCTGACCGCGGTGGAGGCGGCCGAGGCCGTCGCCGAGGGCTGGCGCTCCGCCGACCCCGCCGCGGAGTGCACGCTGCTCCCCCTGTCCGACGGCGGCCCCGGTTTCGTCGACGTGCTGCACACCGCCCTGGGCGGCACCCTCGTGGACGCCGAGGTCGCCGGACCGCTCGGCGAACCGGTGGCGGCCCGGTTCCTCCTCGTGGAGCGGACCGCCTACGTGGAGAGCGCCCAGGCGTGCGGCCTCCACCTGCTGCCCCCGCAGCGCCGCGACCCCGGGGCCGCCTCCACCCGCGGGGTCGGCGAGCTGATCTCCCGGGCCGTCGACAGCGGGGCCGAGACCGTGGTCGTCGGCCTGGGCGGCAGCGCCACCAACGACGGCGGCGCCGGGATGCTCGCCGCCCTGGGCGCCGGCCCCGCCGAGACGCTGGGCGGCGGCGGTGCGGCCCTGGCCGGCCTGGACGCCGTGGACCTGGCCGCGGCCCGGGCCGGGGTGCGCGGCGTCCGCCTGGTCGCCGCCACCGACGTGGACAACCCGCTGCTGGGCGAGCACGGGGCCAGCGCGGTCTTCGGCCCGCAGAAGGGCGCCGACCCCGCGCGGGTGCACGCGCTGGACGCCGCGCTCACCCGCTTCGCGGAGCTCACCGACCCCGCGGGGACGCTGCGCGACACCCCCGGAGCGGGCGCGGCCGGCGGTCTGGGATACGGCCTGCTGCTGCTCGGCGGCACGGTCGAGTCCGGCGTCGCCCTGGTGCTGGAGGCGGTCGGCCTCGACGACCTCGTCGCCTCCGCCGACGTCGTCGTCACCGGGGAGGGCTCCTTCGACTCCCAGTCCCTGCGCGGCAAGCTGCCGCACGGCGTGGCCCGCGCCGCGGCCCGGCACGGCGTCCCCTGCCTGGTGCTGGCCGGACGGGTCGCCGTGGACGAGGCCGAGGCCGCCGCGGCGGGGGTCACCGCGGCCCACTCCCTGGTGGAGTCGGCCGGATCCGTCCAGGCCGCGCTGGAACGCTCCGGTCCGGAACTGCGCGCGCTCTCCGCCCGGGTGGCGAGCGGGTGGAAACGCTGAGGCGCGGCCGTCCGCCCCGCCGCGCGGGGAACGGGGCAAGGGGCACGTCACGGACGTTCGGCCGATGGCGGTCGACCCCCGGAGGACCTACTCTGAGGGTGAGCATCGGATGGAATGCCGGAACGAACACTGACGTTGACACGTCAGGAACCGATGGGTCGCCCGACGGCGGCCACCCCGTTTTGGAGGAGTTTCGCACATGACGGTTCAGACTGACGCCACCACGCAGGGGGTCACCCTGACCGATGCGGCGGTGGAGAAGGTCAAGTCGCTGCTGGCCCAGGAGGGCCGCGACGACCTGAGGCTGCGCCTGGGCGTGGCGCCCGGCGGCTGCTCGGGGCTGCGCTACCAGCTCTACTTCGACGAGCGGCAGCTCGACGGGGACATCGTGACCGACCACAACGGGGTCGAGCTCGTCGTCGACCGCTACAGCATGCCCTACCTCACGGGCGCCACCATCGACTTCGTCGACACGATCGAGAAGCAGGGCTTCACGATCGACAACCCCAGCGCGCAGAGCTCCTGCGCCTGCGGCGACTCCTTCCACTAGTCGGCCGCGGCCAGTGCCCCGCGCGCCGGTCGGGGCCCGCTCGGAGACCTCTCCGGACGGGCCCCTTCGCCGTCTTGGCGACCGCCGCGGCCCCGGGGAGGCGGCGGCTACAGTTGTGCCGTCCGCAACCCGTCTTCGACCCCGAGGAGCCCGTCGCCGTGCGCATCGCGGTTACCGGATCAATCGCCACCGACCACCTGATGACCTTCGAGGGCCGGTTCGCCGAGCAGCTCATCGCCGACCAGCTGACGCAGGTCTCCCTGTCCTTCCTCGTCGACGAACTGGAGGTGCGCCGGGGAGGGGTCGCCGCCAACATCAGCTTCGGCCTGGGCTGCCTGGGGCTCAACCCCGTCCTGGTCGGTGCGGTGGGTGCGGACTTCGCCGAGTACGCCGCCTGGCTGGAGCGGCACGGCGTGGACGTCTCGGGCGTGCACGTCTCCGAGATGCGGCACACCGCGCGGTTCGTGTGCACCACCGACCGCGACCACAACCAGATCGCCTCCTTCTACGCCGGGGCGATGGCGGAGGCGCGCAACATCGAGCTGTGGCCGCTCGCCCAGCGCCTGGGCGGCCTCGACCTGGTCGTGGTGGGGGCCAACGACCCCGAGGCGATGGTCCGCCACAGCGAGGAGTGCCGGGTGCGCGGGCTGAGCTTCGCCGCCGACCCCTCCCAGCAGCTCGCCCGCATGGAGGGGCCCCAGGTGCGCTCCCTCGTCGAGGGCGCCGAGTACCTGTTCGCCAACGAGTACGAGAAGGCGCTGACCGAGCAGAAGACCGGCTGGAGCGACGCGGAGCTGCTCACCCGGGTGCGGACCCGGGTGACCACCCTGGGCGCCAAGGGGGTGCGCGTCGACCGCGCCGGGGAGCCCAGCCTGCACGTGCCCGCGGCCCACGTCTCCGAGGCGGTCGACCCCACCGGCGCGGGCGACGCCTTCCGCGCCGGGTTCCTCGCGGCCGTCTCCTGGGGCCTGGACCCGGACCGCTGCGCCCAGGTCGGCAACGCCGCGGCCGCGCACTGCCTGGAGGTGAGCGGGCCGCAGGAGTACCGCATGACCCCCCAGAGCCTCCTGGACCGGCTGGCCCGCTCCTACGGCGACGACGCGGCCGCCGAGGTCGCCGACCGCATGCCCGGTTGAGCCCCGCCGCCCCGCACGGTCGCGGGGACGGGCGGTTCGGTGGTCGGGGCAGTGGCCGGACCCGCGTAGAGTAGATGACCGACCCTCGTGTCCGGGCATCTCGCCGTCGACCTGTTCTGGTCCGCGCGCTCGGCATGAACCGGCCCGGGCGCTGAGACGCGTGCCGGGAACATCGCCAAGGCCGCCGCGTGCGGGGTCACCGCGGCGGTGGGGAACAGACCCGTCCCGTGGCGGACGGGCTGGGCCGTCCCACGACGCCTCCCAGAACCAGGCGAGCCTTACCTGGGATTCCCGCCTTTTCCGAGAACCGAAAACGGAGGACTCGAATGCGCTACACCGGACCCAAGGTGCGGTTGTCCCGGCGCGCTGGCACCCCCCTGACCCGTAAGGCGGTCAGGTACTTCGAGAAGCGCCCCTACCCGCCCGGTGAGCACGGCCGCCGGGTGCGCCGCTCCACCAGCGACTACGCCGTCCGCCAGGCCGAGAAGCAGAAGCTGCGCTGGTACTACGACCTGTCGGAGAAGCAGCTGGCCCGCGTCTACGAGAACGCCAAGAAGCGTGCGGGCCGTACCGGTGAGGAGATGATCGCCGAGCTGGAGCTGCGCCTGGCCACGGTGGTGCTGCGCGCGGGCTTCGCCGCCTCGATCTACGCGGCCCGCCAGTTCATCACCCACGGGCACATCACCGTGGACGGCAAGAAGGTGGACATCCCGTCCTACCAGGTCAAGCCGGGCCAGATCATCGGTGTGCGGGAGAAGTCGCGCACCATGGTCCCGTTTGTGGAGGCCGCCGAGGGCGTGCACGCCGACGAGAAGATCGCCGGCTACCTCGCCGTCAGCCACAAGGACCTGCGGATCGCCGTGGTGGACCGGCCCAAGCGCGAGCAGGTTCCGGTGCCCTTCGACGAGCAGCTCGTCGTCGAGTACTACGCCCGCTGACCCGCGTCGGCTGCCAGGGCCGCACGCCTCCCCGGGAGGTGTGCGGCCCTCGCCGTCGCGGGGGACCGCGCGTGCCGGTCAGTACATGCGCTGCACGTGGAAGGCGCTGCCCCGGCTGAGCGGGACCTCCGCGACGAAGGTGTGCCGCTTCATCCGGCACCACGCCGGGATGTCGGTGCGCGCCGCCGGATCGTCGGCCGTCACCGCGATCACCGCTCCGATCGGCACCTCCCGCAGGCGTCCGGCGAGCATGATGATCGGCACGGGGCACTTGCGGCCGATCGCGTCGATGGTCAGCACAGGCTGCTCCAGCACCGCGAGTCTCCTTGTCCGAGGGTGGTGTGTCCTAATCTTTACCCCGGCAGGCGGCTAAAAGGCACCCGGTGAGACGGCTCGTGAGCACGGCGATAACCTCGCCTTAGCCAGTCCTGCGGTTTCAGGGGCTGCCGAGGTTACGGTCAGGGCTGCGCCCTCACAACGGACGTTGTGCAACACGCTGACCAGCGGTCCCCGGAGACGGGCGCTGGGGCGTTCGCGATAATGTTTCCGCTTGACAGGCTTTTGAGACATAGGACCCGCCCGCACACACACGGTGCGGCATCACCGCTGGGAAGGCAATCCGTGAGTCCGACCCGCCATAGGAATCGGCGCCACGCGCTGCGCCGATGGGCACCACGCGGCGCCATGCTCGCCGCGCTGGCTGTGGCCGCGACCGGCTGCGCGTCGAACGAGTTCACTCGTCTGGGGCTGCCGGAGCCGATCACCGAGCAGGCAGAGCGTGTCCTCACGCTCTGGCAGGGCTCGTGGGTGGCGGCGTTCGCGGTCGGCATCCTCGTCTGGGGGCTGATCATCTGGTCGGTGATCGCCCACCGCAAGCGCTCCGAGCAGCTTCCGCCTCAGGTGCGCTACAACATGCCCATCGAGGCGCTCTACACCGTTCTGCCCGTCATTGTCGTCTCGGTGCTGTTCTACTTCACCGCCCGGGACCAGACCTACCTGATGGAGACCGACGAGCCCGCCGACGTCTACGTCGACGTGAACGCGTTCCAGTGGAGCTGGCAGTTCACGTACGAGGAGGAGCTGGACGTCAACGGCAACCCGGTCTCCGTCGCCGGTGTCCCGTCCACCAGCAAGGACGAGCTGCCGGTCCTGGTCCTGCCGAGCGACAGCGTCGTGCACTTCGACCTGGACGCCCCGGACGTCATCCACTCGTTCTGGATCCCCGCGTTCGCGTTCAAGATGGACGCCATCCCGGGCCACCCCAACGAGTTCCAGGTCAAGATCAAGCCCGGCGTCGAGGGCGACTACGAGGGCCGCTGCGCGGAGCTGTGCGGTTACGACCACTCCCGCATGCTCTTCACCCTCCGGGTGGTCACCCCCGAGGAGTACCAGGCCTGGATCGAGGAGCAGAAGGCCAACCCCCAGGAGCTGCCCGCGGTCCCCGACGTGCAGGAGGAGGCTCCCGCTCCTGACCCGGGCCTGGACACGGCCACCCAGGAATCCGCAGACCAGGACTCCTCCGACACCGCGGCCACGGCTGAGGACGACGCCGCGGCCACGGCCGAAGAAGAGGATGATCAGTAGATGACGACGACGGCTGATACTCCGACGACGACCGTCCGGGCGTCCGCCGCAGCGCGGCGGCCCGCTCCGGGCTCGAAGATCGTCAACCTGGTGACGTCGACCGACCACAAGGTCATCGGGTACATGTACCTGATCACCTCGTTCGTGTTCTTCATCGTCGCCGGCATCATGGCGCTGCTGATCCGGGCCGAGCTGATGTTCCCCGGCATGCAGCTGATGAACAACGAGACCTACAACCAGCTGTTCACCATGCACGGCACGGTGATGCTGCTGCTGTTCGCGACGCCGCTGTTCGTCGGGTTCGCGAACGCGCTGGTGCCGCTGCAGATCGGCGCGCCCGACGTGGCCTTCCCCCGGCTCAACCAGTTCGGGTACTACCTGTTCCTGTTCGGCGGTCTGATCGTGCTGGCCGGGTTCTTCACCCCCGGCGGCGCGGCGAGCTTCGGCTGGTTCGCCTACGTGCCGCTGTCGGACGCGGTGCGCTCCCCCGGCCTCGGCGGCGACCTGTGGATCATGGGCCTGGCCATCAGCGGCCTGAGCACCATCCTCGGCGCGGTGAACTTCCTCACCACGATCCTGTGCATGCGCGCGCCCGGCATGACCATGTTCCGCATGCCGATCTTCACCTGGAACGTGGCGCTGACCAGCGTCCTGGTGCTGATCGCCTTCCCGGTGCTCACCGGCTCCTTCGCCGGCCTGGCCGCCGACCGCATCGTCGGTGCGCAGGTCTTCAACCCCGAGCACGGCGGCGCGATCCTCTACCAGCACCTGTTCTGGTTCTTCGGCCACCCGGAGGTCTACATCATCGCGCTGCCGTTCTTCGGCATCGCCACCGAGATCCTGCCGGTGTTCAGCCGCAAGCCGATCTTCGGCTACAAGAGCCTCATCGGCGCCACCGTGGCCATCACGGGGCTGTCGATCACGGTGTGGGCGCACCACATGTTCCCCACCGGCGCGGTGCTGCTGCCGTTCTTCTCCTTCATGTCGTTCCTCATCGCGGTGCCCACCGGCGTGAAGTTCTTCAACTGGATCGGCACCATGTGGCGCGGCCAGCTCACCTTCGAGTCCCCGATGCTGTTCACCATCGGCTTCATGGTGACCTTCCTGTTCGGCGGACTCACCGGAGTGCTCCTGGCCTCCCCGCCGCTGGACTTCCACGTCACCGACACCTACTTCGTGGTGGCCCACTTCCACTACGTGGTGTTCGGCACCGTGGTGTTCGCGATGTTCGCGGGCTTCTACTTCTGGTGGCCCAAGTTCACCGGGAAGATGCTCGACGAGACGCTGGCCAAGTGGCACTTCTGGACGCTGTTCTTCGGCTTCCACGGCACCTTCCTGGTGCAGCACTGGCTGGGCGCGGAGGGCATGCCGCGGCGCTACGCCGACTACCTGCCCAGCGACGGGTTCACGGTGCTCAACCAGATCTCCACGATCGGCTCGTTCGTCCTGGGCGCCTCCACGCTGTTCTTCCTCTACAACGTCTGGGTGACCCACAAGAAGGCGCCGAAGGTCACCGTGGACGACCCGTGGGGCTACGGCTGCTCCCTGGAGTGGGCGACCTCGTGTCCGCCGCCGCGGCACAACTTCACCTCGCTGCCGCGCATCCGCAGCGAGCGCCCCGCGTTCGACCTGAACCACCCCTACGCGGCGGCTCCCGGAGTCGTCCCGGTGGACACGAAGTAGAAGGAGAGCACCATGCGAGTTCAGGCACTCCTGTTCATGGGCGTCTCCAGCTTCTTCGGAGCGATCGCGGTCATCTACGCCCTGGCGAGCTGGTACCTCACCGGCCAGGTGGAGTGGACCGGCACGGTCACGCTGCTCATCGCGATCGGCTTCGGCTGGATGGTCGGCTTCTGGCTGCTCCAGGCCACCCGGCGCAGTGAGCACTACCACGGCCTGCCGCCGGAGGAGCGGATCGACGCCGAGATCGACGAGGGCGCGGGCGAGTACGGCTTCTTCAGCCCGCACAGCTGGTGGCCGCTGTTCGTGGCCATGGCGGTCGCCTTCACCGCGGTGGGCATCGCGGTCGGCTGGTGGATGACCGCCATCGGGTTCCTCGCGATCATCCTGACCGTCATCGGCTGGGTCTTCGAGTACTACCGGGGCGAGTTCCAGCACTAGGCGGAACTCGGGACGGACCGGAGGGCGGCGCCTGCTTGGCCGGGCGCCGCCCTTTCGGTATCTTTCTGGTTACGGGCCAGGTGCGTGTCGAAAACGTGACACGCGCCTACGGCCCTTTTTGCTTTTTTCCTTGAACTTTTCGGCCGAGCCGCGCGTCCTATCACGGCGAAACCATGTTTGTCGGACGAGAACAGGCACTGACTGGAGGTCGCACGAGTGGAGGGCAGAGCATTTCCGACGGCTCGCAGTCTCGGGGTCGGATTGGCGGCGGTAAGCCTCCTCTTCACCGTGGCGTGCTCCGGTTCGGGTGGGCAGGAAGCCAGCGGGGTCAGCAGCGACTCGCCCACGGTGGAACTCACCATCGTTCCTGCCGACGGGGAGTCCGAGGTCAACCCGGACACCCCCATCACGGTGACCGCGGCCAACGGGACCATCGAGGAGGTCAAGGTCACCCAGAGCCCGGCTCCCGAGGAGGAGGCCGGGGGTGAGGCCGCCGCGGAGACCGCGGAGGCGGAGGAGGGCGGCCCGGCAGAGGTCGACACCATCACCGGGACGCTGAACGAGGACGGGACCGAGTGGGTCAGCGACTGGACGCTGATCCCCGGCAGCACGGTCACCGTGGTGGCCACCGGGAAGAGCCCGGAGGGGGAGACCTCCGAGTTCACCAGCGAGTTCACCACGCTGGCGGCCACCCCCGGACACCGGTTGGAGATCCAGTCGAACTTCCCGGTCAGCGGTGACGTGGTCGGTGTGGGCATGCCGGTGATCATCAACTTCGACCTGCCGGTGGAGAACAAGGCCGCGGTGGAGGCGGCCCTGGAGGTGGTCTCGGAGAAGCCCGCCCAGGGCGCGTGGAACTGGTTCGGCGACCAGACGGTGGTGTTCCGCACCGAGGAGTACTGGGAGCCCAACCAGAAGGTGACCGTCAACATGCACCTGGCGGGCGTGCAGGCCGCCGAGGGCGTCTACGGCATCAAGAACCACCAGCTCAACTTCGAGGTGGGCCGTTCCCAGATCACCGAGATCGACAACGACACCCACCGCATGGTCGTCACCCGCGACGGTGAGCAGATCCAGGACTTCCCCATCAGCAACGGCAAGGCCACCACCCGCGCCTACACCACCACCTCGGGCATCCACCTGACCATGGAGAAGTACCAGCACCTGGTCATGGACTCGGCCACGGTCGGCATCCCGCCGGGGCACCCCGACTACTACAAGCTGGACGTCAACTACGCGGTCCGCTTCTCCAACAGCGGCGAGTTCACGCACGCCGCGCCGTGGAACGGTTCGCTGGGGCAGGCCAACCTCAGCCACGGCTGCGTCAACATGAGCACCGAGGACGCCCGGTGGTTCTACGAGAACTCCTACATGGGCGACCCGCTGATCGTCGTCGGCACCGACCGGGAGCTGGAGGTCGACAACGGCTGGGGCTACTGGCAGCGGTCCTGGGACGAGTGGCTGGCCAACAGCACGCTGGGTGAGGCGGACCGGACCGACGAGCCCGGCTCCCCCGGCTCCCCGCACGGCACCGCCGTCGGCGAGCAGGCCGAGGCCGCCGAGTAGCAGCGAAGACCGGTCAGAAGGAGCCGAGGAGGCCCCCGCAGCGCCTGCGGGGGCCTCCTCGCTGTTCCGGCCAGGGGCGGCCCGCCCCGGGCCGCTGGCCGGGGGCAGGCAGCGGCCCGGCGCCCTCGGGAGGCCGACGGGAGGACCGCCGCCCCGGGTGCGGCCGCCGCGGCCACGGGCACAGCGGGTCCGGGCGTACTCCCCGTCCCGTGCGCCCCGCCCGGCAGGCGGGCGCGGCACCGCGGCCCGGCCGTCCGGGCGGGGGAGGGGAAGGTCGGCGGCCCGCGGGCACCGGCCCGGGGCACGGCACGCGCCCGCGGCTCCGCGCCCCGGCCGCGGGGGCACGGGTTCGACGCGGACACGCCGGCCGTGGACTGCGGCGCCGGTCTCCCGGCCGCCGGAGGCGCGGGACCCGCGGGCACCCCCCGGAAGGCGTCACAACAGTCCCAGGAGGCACAGAGAAGGCCCGACGGGTCTTTTCCCGTCGGGCCTGTCACTGTGGCCGCAGCGGCCGTCTCAGCGCCGTGAGGTCAGGGCTGGCCGACCTTCTCCTCGGTCTGCTGCTCGCTCTGCAGGTGCGCGTGCACCTCCACGTCCTCGAAGGACACGTTGTCCCTCGTGTACCAGTGGGCGAGCCGGGTGCGGAGCTTGCCGAAGAGGCCGCGAGCGGCGGGGGACTCCACGCCGTTGGCGTCCACGGTCGGCGGCACGGACCGGAATCCCTGCTCCTTGGCGCTCTGCAGCACCTCGACGGTCTCCTGCGAGGACGGCTTGTGGATCTCGACGAACTCACCGCCCGGCAGCTGCGCGATGGTGCCGCTCTCGTACCCGTGCTCCAGGGTCGCGCGGTCCCGGCGCTGCAGCCCGAGGCAGATCCGCTTGGTGATGATGAACGCCAGCACCGGACCCACGAACAGGGCGATGCGGAAGATCCACGTGGTCGCGAACAGGCTGATCTGGAACGTGTGCGACAGGATGTCGTTCGATCCGGCCAGCCAGAGCACACCGTAGAAGGTGATGCCCGCGACGCCCAGACCGGTGCGGACCGGGACGTTGCGCGGCCGGTCGGCCACGTTGTGCACCCGCTTGTCCCCGGTGATCCAGGCTTCCAGGAACGGGTAGACCGCCAGGCCGCCGAAGAGCAGCCCCATGAAGCCCAGACCCGGGATCAGCACGCCGGTCACGACCGCGTAGCCGCCGATGTCGAAGTCGAACCAGTCGGGGAACAGCCGCAGCGAGCCCTCCAGGAAGCCCATGTACCAGTCGGGCTGCAGACCCGAGGTGATGGACGTCGGGGTGAACGGCCCGAACAGGTGGATCGGGTTGATCTGCACGAACGCGCTCAGGCCGGTGATGGCCGCGAACGTGAAGAAGAAGAACCCGCCCGCCTTGATCGCGAAGGCAGGGAACATCGGCGTGCCGATGACCTGCTTCTCCGTCCTCTTGGGCCCCGGGTACTGGGTGTGCTTCTGGTACCACAGGATCATGAAGTGCGCCACGATCAGCGCCAGCAGGATGCCCGGCAGCAGCAGGATGTGCAGCATGTACAGCCGGGGGATGATCGCCTCGCCGGGGAACTCGCCGCCGAACATGAAGAACGACAGGTACGTTCCCACGACCGGGATCGCCAGCAGCACACCCTGGAAGATGCGGATACCCATGCCGGACGGCAGGTCGTCGGGCAGCGAGTAGCCGAACAGGCCCTCGACGATCGCGAGGCTGAAGATCGCGACGCCGATGAGCCAGTTGATCTCACGCGGCTTGCGGAACGCGCCGGTGAAGAACACCCGCAGCATGTGGACCACCAGCGACGCCACGAAGATCAGCGCCGCCCAGTGGTGGATCTGCCGGATGAGCAGACCGCCGCGCACGTCGAAGGTGATGTGCAGGGTCGAGGCGTAGGCCTCGCTCATCCCCACCCCGCGCAGGCGCTCGTAGGAGCCCTCGTAGGTGGTGTGCGCCATGCTGGGGTTGAACCACAGCGTGAGGAACACCCCGGTGAGCAGCAGGATGATGAACGAGTACAGCGCGATCTCGCCCAGCATGAACGACCAGTGGTTCGGGAAGACCTTGCGCAGGTTCTTCTCGCCGGTCTTGGCCAGATGGAACCGGTCGTCGATGTAGTTGCCGATGCTGCGCAGCGCCTTGGGCGCCTGCGGTGCCTGGTTGTCGCTCATCAGTCCTCAACTCCAGCGTCCCAGAAGGTGGGGCCGACCGGGGCGGAGAAATCTCCGGCCGCGACGAGGTAGCCCTCCTCGTCGACCCTGATGGGCAGCTGCGGCAGAGGCCGGTGCGCCGGGCCGAAGACCACCTCGGCGCCGTTGGCGGCGTCGAAGGTGGACTGGTGGCACGGGCACAGGATCCTGTGCGTGGTCTGCTCGTACAGAGCCGCCGGGCACCCCACGTGGGTGCAGACCTTGGAGTAGGCGACGATGCCGTCGTGCGTCCACTCAAGCTGCTGTTCGGACATGCCAGGACCGAAGTCCTTCGGGTCCATCCTAATCAGGATGGTGACCGTCTCGGCCTGGTCGTTCATGCTCAGGCCCTCTTCGGGGTCCTCGACCTCGGGAAGCACGGAGATCATGCTGCCCGGGACGAGGTCCTCGGCCCGGATGCGCCGGTTGGTGCCCTCGACGACCAGGTGCAGGCCGTCCCGCCAGATCGTGCGCTTGAGCTGGTCGCCGGGCAGCGGGCCCATGTCGCGCAGCAGCACGACCGGGGCCAGGCCCAGCGGGACCATGGCCAGCAGCAGGGTGCGCCGCATCAGCGGGCGCTTGGTGAAGCCGCTCTCGTCGGCGCCACGCATGAAGAACTCGCTGAAGGAGCTCTTCTCCTCCTCCGACGAGGGCAGCTCGTCGTAGGGGGAGGAGACCTCGTAGTGCGGCAGGACCCGGCGCGCCCACACGGTCATGCCCGCGCCGATGCCGAACAGCGCCAGCGCGAGCGTGCCGCCGAGCAGCATGTTCGCCCACTGGGCGGTGTCCGGGTCGGCGATGGAGGGCGTTCCGTCGTTGTCGACGGGGAACATGAAGTAGCTGACGAAGAAGCCGACGCCCGCCAGGAACGCGACGAGGAACCACAGCGAGGCCATCCGCTCTCCTCGGCGCTGCACCTCCTCGGGGCGGACGTGGGTCTCCTCAGCCGGGTACGGTCCCTCGTGCCGGCGGTGCGGGGCGTCCTCGGCAGCGGTCAGCGCGGCCCCGTCGGAGGTCGACGGGGTGCCGATGACCCGGTCCCGGGACTTGTCGGCGCCGGACACGGCGTCGTTGTGGTTGGTGTTGTCAGTCATGGGCTCGCTGCTTCGCGGTGATCCAGATCGCGCACGCCACGATCAGGCTGAGGCCGATGGTCCAGCCGATGAACCCCTCGGCGACCTGGCCGACCCGGTCGAGGGAGAAGGGGCCGCCGGCGTTCGGCTCGGCCTGCAGATTCTTGACGAACGAGATCAGTGCCTGCTTGTCCTCCGGGCTGACGGTGTCGTCGTTGAACACCGGCATGGCGCCGGGGCCGACGATCATGGCCTCGTAGATGTCCCGCGGAGAGGACTGGGTGAGCTCCGGAGCCCAGCGTCCGTCGGTGAGGGCACCGCCGGCACCCGACCAGCTGTGGCAGTGCGCGCAGTTGGTCAGGTACAGGTTCATGCCGGCCTCGGTGTCCCCGCTGCCGACGTAGGCCGCGTAGTCCTTCTCGTACTCGGCCAGCGCCGCCTCGTAGTCGGCCTCGGAGTCGAACTCGTTGCGCTGCGGGGCGTCGGCGGGGACGTTGTACGGGATGCCCGGGCCGCCGCCGAACGCGCTCTCCACGTAGGCCGCGAGGTCGGCGATCTCCTGGTCGGAGTAGACCTGCGGCCTGCGGGGCATCTGCACGTTGGGGTCCATGGACGGCATACGGCCGGTGCTGACGTAGAAGTCCACGGCAGCGGCGCCGACGCCCTCCAGGCTCGGTCCCCAGGCGACGGCGCTGCCGGTCTCCTCCTGGGTGCGGCCGGTGCCGTCCTCGCCGTGGCAGCTCATGCAGCTCTGCGTGTAGATCTGCTTGCCGTTGGCGATGTCGACCTCGCCCTGCTCCGGCTCGACACTCACGGTGTCGGCCACTGCTTGGTCAGGGGTGGGAGCGACGAGGGCGTAGCCCACCCCGAGAAAGGCCAGCGCGATGACGACGACGACATACCCCGCCAGGGGATGCCGTCGCCGCGCGGTAATCCATTTCACGGTTTCCCCGTTCGGGTCACTGGAGTAGGTAGATGGATGCGTACAGACCGACCCAGACGACGTCGACGAAGTGCCAGTAGTAGGACACGACGATCGCACTGGTCGCCTGCTGGTGGGTGAAGCGCTTCGCGGCGTACGTGCGTCCCAGCACGAGCAGGAACGCAATGAGACCACCGATGACGTGGAGACCGTGGAACCCCGTGGTCAGGAAGAACATCGAGCCGTAGCCGCTGGACTGGATCGTCAGCCCCTCGTGCACGATGAGCTCGTAGTACTCGTAGCTCTGGCCCGCGATGAAGATCGCGCCCAGGACGAACGAGATGATGAACCACTTGCGGAGCTTCTTGACGTCACCGCGTTCCGCGGCATGGACGCCGATCTGCGAAGTGAAGCTCGAAGCCACCAGGATGACCGTGATGGTTGTGGACAGCGCGACGTTGAGGTGCACGTCCGGCCACGGTCCCAGGTCGGGGTTGCCCTTGGTCACTGATCGGATGGTGAAGTACATCGCGAACAGCGCCGCAAAGAACATGAGTTCGTTGGCGAGCCACACGATGGTGCCAACGCTCACAAGGTCAGGTCGCTTGGCCGCACCATGCACTGGTGTCGGTCCTGTCTCTTGGTTCGCGGTTACTGTCGCCACGCCAGCATTATTACGGCATCTTGCGGAGAGTGCTCTCCGCCCCCCCGTAACGCGACCTGGAAGGGTGTGCTCCCGGTGAGGCGCGCTGAACTCGTCCGACTCGCGGGAACGCCGCTGCCGCAGCCGGAACGGCGGCGCGTCCCCCGGCTTTCGGGCCGACCTTATCGCCTCGGAGACCGACCCTATCGGTTCGCAGCGGTGTCCGTCGGGGCGGCAACCGCCGACGCCCTGTCGTCCCCGGCGCCACGAGGCAATAGGCTCGCACAGAGCACCCCGGCCAGTGTAAGGACGGTAATCATGGCGAACACCGGAACCGACAAGTCGGCTTTGATGCGCGTCCTCGTCTACAGCGACGACGCTTCCGTCCGCGAGCAGGTACGTCTCGCGATCGGCCGCCGCCCCGCGGCCGACGTGCCCAGGGTCGAGTTCGTGGAGTGCGCGACCGCCCCCGCGGTCCTCAAGCGCCTCGAAGAAATCGACATCGACGTGGCCATCTTCGACGGCGAGGCCCAGCCCGCCGGAGGGATGGGCCTGTGCCGGCAGGTCAAGGACGAGATCTTCGAGTGCCCGCCGGTCCTGCTCGTCATCGGCCGCCGCGACGACGGGTGGCTCGCCGCCTGGTCGCGTGCGGACAAGGTCGTCAGCCACCCTATCGACCCCGTCGCCCTGGCCGAGTCCCTGGCCGAGCTGATGCGCGAACGCGCCCGTCGGTCGGCCGTCGCCCGGTAGGCCCGGAAGAAGCGGGTAGCAGCGACCGTGTCACTCGCCTGCGCCGCCGCGGCACCCCGCGGCGGCCGGTTCCTCCGGCCCTTCGCCGGCGCACTGCGTCACGGGGCGGACACCGCCCGATGGCGTCGGGCGCGACGCCCGGCGCGGCGCGCCTCCGACGTGTCCGCCCTCCTCCCGGTGAAAGCAAGGAAACAAGGAATCCCCAGTGAGTGAACGAACCTGGTCCCACCTGATCGGCACGCTGCTGGACGGCGCCTCCCTCTCGGCCGCCGACACCGAGTGGGCGATGAACGAGATCATGTCCGGTTCCGCCACCGAGGTCCAGATCGCGGGCTTCGCGGTCGCGCTGCGCGCCAAGGGCGAGAGCGTCGCCGAGGTGCGCGGCCTGGCGCAGGGCATGCTGGACAACGCGGTGACGATCTCCGTCCCCGGCGACACCCTCGACATCGTGGGCACCGGCGGCGACCGCGCGCACACGGTCAACGTCTCCACCATGGCCTCGATCGTCGCCTCCGCGGCGGGCGCGCGCGTGGTCAAGCACGGCAACCGGGCCGCCTCCTCCTCGTGCGGCACCGCCGACGTGCTGGAGCGGCTGGGCGTGGTCATCGACCTCGACCCCGCCGACACGGTCGCGGTCGCCGAGGAGGTCGACATCACCTTCTGCTTCGCGCCGCTGTACCACCCCTCGCTGAAGTACGCCTCCAAGACGCGGCGCGAGCTCGCCGTGCCGACCGTCTTCAACTTCCTGGGGCCGCTCACCAACCCCGCCCGGCCCGCGGCCTCCGCCATCGGCGTCTTCGACCGGGGCATGTGCGAGGTCATGGCGGGGGTCTTCGCCGACCGCGGCGCCAGCGCCCTGGTGTTCCGCGGCGACGACGGGCTCGACGAGCTGACGACCACCACCACCTCGTCGGTGTGGGTGGTGGCCGACGGCACCGTCCGCCACGAGCAGCTGGACCCCGCGGACCTGGGCATCGAGCGTTCGACCCCCGACGCGCTGCGCGGCGGCGACGCGGAGTTCAACGCCCGGGTCGTGCGCGAGTTCCTGGACGGCCGCACCGGGCCGGTGCGCGACGCGGTCCTGCTCAACGCGGCCGCGGCGCTGGCCGCGGTCGACGGGGTCCCCGGCTCCCTGACGGAGGCGCTGCGCGCCCAGTACCGGCGCGCGGCCGAGGCCGTGGACAGCGGCGCGGCCAAGGCGAAGCTGGAGTCCTGGATCGAGGCCAGCCAGGCCCGCGCCAAGCGGCTCTGAGCGCTGAAGCGCCGACCAGCAGGCGCCAACCGCGGCCCGCGTCCCGGCAGGACGCGGGCCGCCGGTCTCACAGGCCCAGCGAGAAGGCCGCCTCCAGGTCGTGCTGCGAGTAGGTGTGGAAGGCGATGTGGGTGTCGGAGGACAGCACCCCCGGCACCTTGTTGATCCGGTTGGGGATCACCTCGGCGAGTTCCTGGTGCTCGCGCACGCGCACGATCGCGATCAGGTCGATCTCTCCGGTGACGGAGTAGACCTCGCTGACCCCCTCCAGGTCGGCGAGCGTCCTGGCGACCTCGGGAATGCGGCCGACGTCGGCTTTGATCATCACGATCGCGGTGATCACGTGTGTCCTCCTCAGGGATGAGAGAGCCCGACGGGCCCTAGTGCACGTCGGACAGGCGGGCGCCCGCCCCCCAGCGGACGCGGTAGACGAGCAGTCCCACGACCAGGCCGGTGAGGAAGCCGTAGACGTGCGCGGCGTAGGCCACGCCGGTCTGCTGCCCGTCCGGGTAGAGGCTGCTGCCGAGGTAGAGAAAGTAGTCCAGCGCGAAGAAGGTGGCCACCAGCATCCAACCGGGCAGCCGCACCGGGAGGATACCCAGCAGCAGTGTGGTCACCCTGCTGCGGAACTGCACCACGAGGTAGGCGCCCAGCACCCCGGAGATCGCCCCGGAGGCGCCCACCATCGGGACCACGGCCGGCCCCTCGGCGAGCGCGAAGCCGTAGCAGGCCGCCACCCCGGTGCCCAGGTAGATGAGCGGGTAGCGGACCCGGCCCAGCCGGTCCTCCACGCAGGGGCCGAACACGAACAGGTACACCATGTTGCCGACTAGGTGCCAGGCGTCGGCGTGCAGGAACATCGAGGTGACCGCGGACAGCCCGGGCCAGGGGGCGGCCGGGGGGACGGGGCAGGCCGAGAAGGCGGCGGCCTGCTCGGCGGTCAGCCGCGCGCCGGTGAGCAGCTCGGCGGGGAAGGCCGCCCAGCGCAGCAGGTACTCCTCCAGCGCGCACCCCCGGGCGGAGGGGTCCCCGTACCAGACGGCCAGCATCGACATGGGGGACGACAGGTAGACGATCACGTTCACGGCGATCAGCGCGTAGGTGACCACCGGCGTTCTGCGCACCGGGTAGTCGTCACTGAGTGGAATGCCTGCCATCGCCCCCGTGTCCTGTTTTTGAGGGAACTCCTGTCGTGACTCAGTCTGTCAGGATTTCCGGCGGATTCCGGGACTATGGTGTGGCGTGGCGGTGGATCAGGTGCCGGTGGCGCTCCGCCCCGCCGACCGGGCAGGCCCAGTCGCCCGCCACCTCCAGCAGCCGGGTGCCCGGCGACTCCAGCCAGCGCAGCAGGCACTCGGTCTCGGCCGCGTCGGCGCCGGGCAGCCCGCCGACGCCCGGGCGGACGGTCTCGGCGGTGGCCACCAGCGCGCGCAGGAGGGCGTGCGGGTCGTCGCCGGGGCGCAGCCGGGCGCTGCCGGACAGCCGGCCGTACCGCACCACGCACACCTCCCAGTCCGCTCCGACGGGCCGGGCCGCCGCCAGGTGCGGCACCGCGCCGAGGGAGCGCAGCCGCTGGGTGCGGGCGGCGGCGGCCAGGAACGCCGACAGCCGGTCCCGGTGCACGGCCGCCTCCTCGTAACGCAGCTGCCGCGCCAGCGTGTCGATGTGGGCGGTGAGGGCCGCCACGACCGCGGAGACGTCGCCGGTCATCGCGTTGCGCGCCGCCAGCGCGGGCACGGCGTACTCGGCCGCGGACTGCGCCCCCTCGCAGGGGGCGCCGCAGCGGCCCATGCCCGCCAGGGCGCAGGCCGCCCCCCGGCGCGGCGGGGTGATCCGGTGGGAGCAGCGGCGCAGCGCGAAGGTCTGGTGCAGCGCGTCGCGGGCCAGCTCGGCCGCCCGGGTCCCGGGGAACGGCCCCAGGTAGCACGCGCCGTCGTCGCGGAGCCGGCGGACCACCGCCAGCCGGGGGAACTCCTCCGCGGTCAACGCGAGCCAGGGCGCACGCTCGGGGTTGCGGGAGTGCCGGTTGTAGGGGGGGTTGCGCTCGGCGATCAGCCGGAGTTCGCGGACCTCGGCCTCCACGGCGGTCTCGCACACGATCGGTCTGACCCGCGCGGCGAGGCCCACCATCTCCCGGATGCGGGGCCGCCGCTCCGCGGCGGTGAAGTAGGAGCGCACCCGGGCGCGCAGGTTGACGCTCTTGCCGACGTAGAGGGTGGCGCCCGAGGCGTCCTCGAAGAGGTAGACCCCCGGGGCCTCGGGCAGCCCGTCGGCCAGGTGCCGTCGGCCGCGCTGCTCGGGGGTGGGCGCGCCGCGCAGCGCCCGCAGCTCCTCCCAGGTGTCCACGCCGCGGGAGCGCAGCCGGGCCAGCAGGCCGCGCAGCACGCCCGCGGCGGCGCGGGCGTCGTCGAGCGCCCGGTGGGTGGGCGCCTGGGCCCCGAAGACGCGGGCGAGCGTGCCGAGCCGGTGGTTGCCGACCTCGCCGCGC
The DNA here is from genome assembly GCF_023208015.1 of Thermobifida alba. Taxonomy (NCBI): domain Bacteria; kingdom Bacillati; phylum Actinomycetota; class Actinomycetes; order Streptosporangiales; family Nocardiopsidaceae; genus Thermobifida; species Thermobifida alba. The sequence continues at coordinate 419,863 of NZ_CP051627.1, forward strand.
GGCACCAGGCGGCGGGCCAGCCACAGGGTGTCCAGCACGGCGGGGGAGGGCCAGCGCATCCCGTGGGAGGCGCACGCGGCCTTCAGGAAGGCCACGTCGAACGGGGCGTTGTGGGCGACCAGGACGGTGTCCGGGCCGAAGCCGGCGAACTCCAGGAACGCGGGGAGCACCGCCGCCACGGGCGGCGCGGACTCCACCATGGCCGTGGTGATGCCGGTCAGCAGGGTGGCCGACGCCGGGACGGGGGTCTGCGGGTTCACCAGCGAGCTGAACTCGTCCAGGACACGCCCGTCACGCAGGCGCACGGCCCCGATCTCGGTGATCGCCGCCTCGCCGGGGCGGGCGCCGGTGGTCTCCAGGTCGACCACCACGAACGTGGTGGCCGCGAGCGGGGTGCCCAGTTCGTCGAGGGAGCCCTGGACCGGATGACTGGGTGCTGCCACCTCGTCAGCGTACGGGGCGGGGGAGGCGGGCGGGCGCGGGGGTTGCGGGTTTGTGACGCACCTCCTGTCCCGGGGCGTCCGTGGAAAGATGGGAAGGATCGCATGGCGTCCGCCGCGTTCACGTGCCCGGCACCCGGGTGCGTGAGCGCGGCGGGAGCGGGCAGGCGGGTTGTCGACGACGGAGGAGGAACGGACCGTGAGGGGTGCGACGGCGTCGCCCGGAGACGACGGGACATCGTCATGACCGACGACGGTTCCGGGAACGCGGAGGAGCGCGCGGCGGAGCCGGCGCAGGCCGAGACGCTGGACCGGCCGCTCCCCGAGGCGGTGCGCACCCGGGTCATCGAGTACGGAGCCGAGATCCTCGGCATGATGTCCGCCGCCGAGGTCCCGCCGAGGCTGCGCAGGATCGCCAAGTTCGAGCCGCGCCGCCGGGTGCGGCTGGCCGGGCCGGACATCGCCGCCCAGCTGGAGACCGACGAGGAGTTCCGCGGCCGGGTCGCCGAGCGGATGCGGCAGGCGTGGCCGTCCCTGGTCGAGGAGCTCGCCGGAGGGGAGGTGCCCCCGGCCGTCGACCCGGTCATCGCCGGGGCGGTCGCCTACGTGCTGCGGCCCCCCGGATGGTCGGCCCTCATCCGGGAGATCCACGACGAACTGGAGCGCGAGGCCAGGGCCAGGGCCGCGGACGACACCGCGGAGACCATCGCCGAACTGCGCGGCAAACTGGACGAGGCCAGGGCCGAGCACCGGCGGGAGACGCTCCGGCTCCGCGCCGAACTGCGCGAGCACAAGGCGGAGATCTCCGAACTGCGCCACAAGCTGCACCACGAGCGCCAGCGGGCGAGGGAGGCGGTGCGCGCCGCCGAGCGCTCGGTGGCCGAGGCCAAGGAGCGCAGCGACGGCGCGGCCGCCCGGCTGCACTCCGCCGAGGCCGAGAACCGGCGGTTGCGCAACCGGCTGGCCGCTGTGGAGGCGCAGGTCGAGAACGCCCGGCGGGCCGCCCGGGCGGCCCGCAGCGCCGAGGAGGTGCGGCTGCGGGTGCTGCTGGACGTGCTCCAGGAGGCCGCGCAGGGGCTGCGCCGGGAGCTGGCGCTGCCCGCCTCGATCACGCTGCCCGCCGACCTGGTGGCCGAGGAGGTGCGCGCGGGGACCCCGGAGGCGCCGGGGCGGGGCCTGCCCGACGACGACCCCGGGCTCATCGACCAGCTGCTGTCGATTCCGTACATCCACCTGCTCGTGGACGGCTACAACGTCACCAAGACCGGGTACGGCAACCGCCCGCTGGCCGACCAGCGGGCCAAGCTGCTGGCCGGACTGGAGGGGCTGGCCTCGCAGACCAAGGCCGAGATCACCTGCGTGTTCGACGGGGCCGAGATCGACGCCCCGGTGGCGCCGGTCCCCTCCCGCCGGGTGCGGGTGCTCTTCAGCAGCCCGGGGGAGACGGCCGACGAGCTGATCATCCGGCTGGTGCGGGCCGAGCCCGAGGGGCGGCCCCTGGCCGTGGTCACCTCGGACAAGGAGATCATCGCGGCGGTGCGGCGGGAGAAGGCGCGCACCGTGGCCTCGCCCCTGCTGCTGCGGCGCCTGGACTGAGCGCCGCCGTGACGCCAAAGGGCGGCTGTGCCCACCGTTACAATTCCTCATCGCGGTTGAGCCCCCGGAAACGGGTCCGCTAAGTTCTATCCGGAGTCGTGTCTGCGCGCCCTGTCGGCGCTGTCGGCTCACCGCGTCGCACCCCCAGACGCACCCCCCTTCACCAACCCCTCACGGTGGACTTTGATCTAAAGGAGCGTGTACCGCCCCATGACTGACAACGGTGGACGGCGCGCGGCCCGTCGAATCGCGACCGGACTCGGGTTCGTGGCGGCGAGCAGCCTGGTGCTGCCCCAAGGGATCGCGCACGCGGAGCCGACCCAGGAAGAGGTCGAGGCCAAGCTCGAAGAGCTCCACGAGGAGGCCAGCGCCCTCGTCGACGAGTACAACGCGGCCGAGGAGGAGTACGAGGCCGCCAAGGAGAAGGTCGAGGAGCTCGAAAAGCAGCTCGGCGACGAGGAGGAGCGCTACGAGGAGCTGCGGGAGAAGGTCTCCAGCTTCGCCAGCGCCGCCTACATGTCCCCCGACCTGGAGGCGGTCACGACGATCCTCTCCGTGGACGACCCCGCCGACGTCCTCGAACAGTCCGCGGACCTCAGCTACCTCTCCGAGAGCCAGCGGGCCGAGCTGGAGGAGTTCTCCAACTCCTCGGAGCGGCTGATCCAGCTCAAGGAGGAGAACGAGGCGCTCCTGGAGGAGGCGGAGGAGAAGAAGAGCGAGGTCGAGGAGAAGCAGCAGGAGGTCGAGGAGAAGATCGCGGAGCAGGAGGAGCTGCTCGCGCAGTTCCCCGACGCCGACCCGCTGACCCAGGCCTCGAACTCCACCGGCGGCACCTACAGCGGCCCCGCCTCGGGCAACGCCCGCACCGCCCTCGACTTCGCCTACGCCCAGCTCGGCAAGCCCTACGTGTGGGGCGGCACCGGTCCCGACGGCTACGACTGCTCCGGTCTGACGATGCGCGCCTGGGGCGCGGCGGGGGTGAGCCTGCCCCGCACCACCTACACGCAGGCCAACGTCGGCACCCGGGTCAGCTACGACAGCATGCAGCCCGGCGACCTCGTCTTCTTCTACCCCGAACTGGGCCACGTGGGCCTGTACGTGGGCGGCGGGCAGATGATCCACGCGCCCAGCTCCGGACGGACCATCGAGGTCGTCTCGCTGTCCGGCTACTGGAGCCAGCACTTCCAGTTCGCGGTGCGTCCGTAGCGCCTGAGGGGAGCCGGTCCGGGCGGACGCTCCTCTTGGGAGGGGGTCGGCCGCGGTGCCGCGGAGGGCGTCCGGAGGCGGGCCGCCGTGCGGATCGTCCACCGGGGGCGGCGTCGAGTGTGCTCCGTCGCCCCCGGCGTGCCTGCCGGGCCCCGGGCCGCCGGAGCGCGATGCGGCCGGGTGATCCGGGCTGGCCGTAATGTGATTTATGGCTTTTACGGATTTCATACGAAAAATAACGAATTGGTTGAGAGTTCCGGTTCGGATGCACTATGTTCGTCACCGAGCGGAGTCGTGACTCTCGCCATCACCCGATGGCAGCGACCGCTCCCGCCGCACTCCGCGACGTCCCTCGCACCTTCTGAACGCGGAGGCCGGGAAACCTCCCCCGCCGGCACGTGACCCCCAGAACCGAACCGTGCCCGGGGGTGTCCTACGCTGCCGGGGCGCCTCTCCCGTCCCGGCCCGCACGCGTCCCACCGGTAGGCGGAAACGGGAGAAAGGTGTGCCACAACCGTGGATGACGACCGCCATGACCGCGGCGTCCGGCGCCGCCTGACGGCCGCGGGCGTCATCGCCGCGAGCTTCCTCGCCCTGACTCCGGGGGTCGCCCACGCCGAGCCGACCGCCGACGAGGTCCGCGAGGAGATCGAACGGCTGGAGCAGGAGTTCTCCGAGCTCAACGAGGCGTACAACAAGGCCAAGGAAGAACACGAGGCCGCCCGGGAGAAGCTGGAGGAGATCAACGAGGACCTGGCGGAGACCGAGGAGGAGGTGGAGGGGCTCCAGGAGTCCATCCGGCTCCTGGCCGGCACCGCCTACAGCGGGGTCGACTACAACTCGCTGGTCTACCTGATCGGTTCCGACAACCCCGACGACCTGCTGGTCCAGTCGGCGGACCTGAACTACCTGTCGGCGAGCCAGCAGGGCAGGCTGGACCGCTACACCGAGCAGCAGGAGAAGCTGGAGCAGCTCCGGGAAGAGGCGGAGGAGACCGAGCAGGAGGCCCAGGCCAAGCTCGACGAGGCCGAGGAGGCCCGCGAGGAGGGCGAGGCGAAGATCGCCGAGCAGGAGGCGCTGCTCGACGACCTGACCGCCGACGAGCAGGCCGCGGCGACGGCCGGGATCAACACGGTCAGCTCCTCGGCGTCCGGCACGACCTACAACGGTCCGGCCACCGGGGACGCCAGGGTCGCCCTGGAGTTCGCCTTCAACCAGATCGGCAAGCCCTACATCTGGGGCGGCACCGGACCCAACGGCTACGACTGCTCGGGGCTGACTCAGGCCGCGTGGGCGGCCGCGGGCGTGAGCCTGCCGCGGGTCTCGCAGGACCAGTTCTACGCCGGACAGCGTGTCTCCTGGGACAACATCCAGGCCGGGGACCTGCTGTTCTTCTACAACAGCACCGCGCCCACCCACGTGGGCATGGCCACCGGCGACGGCCGCATGGTGCACGCCTCCACCTCGTCCAAGCCGATCGGCGTGGTGGAGCTGACCTCCTACTACCGGCAGAACTTCGTCGGCGCGGTCCGTCCCTGACGGACTCCGGCCGCCCCGGCGCAAGAAGAGCGTCCCGCCTCGCGACGAGGCGGGACGCTCTGTCCGTGGGGCCGCCGGCGGATCAGTCCGCGTAGAGCGCGTCGATCTCGGCGCTGAACTGCTTGGCGATGACGTGCCGCTTGAGCTTCAGCGACGCGGTCATCTGGCCGCCGGCCTCGGTGAAGTCCACGGGCAGGATGGCGAACTTGCGCACCGACTCGGCCCGCGAGACGGCCCGGTTGCCGTCGTCCACGGCCTTCTGCACGGTGGCCCGCAGGTCGGGGTCGTCCACCAGCTCGGCGATGGTGCCGGTCTTGTTGTGCTGCTTCTTCCAGAACTCGAACGCCTCGGGGTCGATGGTGATGAGCGCCGAGACGAACTTGCGGTTGTCGCCCACGACCATGCACTGGCTGACGATCGCGTGGCCGCGGATGCGGTCCTCGATGACCGCGGGGGCGACGTTCTTGCCGCCGGCGGTGACGATGATCTCCTTCTTGCGGCCGGTGATGCGCAGGAACCCGTCGTCGTCGAGGGCGCCGAGGTCGCCGGTGCGGTACCAGCCGTCCTCGGTGAACGCCTCCTTGGTGGCCTCGGGGTTGTTCCAGTAGCCGCGCATCACGTTGTCGCCCTTGGTGAGCACCTCGCCGTCCTCGGCGATGCGGATGGAGGTGCCGGGGATGGGCCGGCCCACCGTGCCGATCCGGTTGGCAGCGGGGGAGTTGGCGGTGGTGGGGGCGGAGGTCTCGGTCAGGCCGTAGCCCTCCATGATGGTCAGGCCGATGCCGCGGAAGAAGTGGCCCAGCCGCTCGCCCAGGGCGGAGCCGCCCGAGACGGCGTACTTGGCCCTGCCGCCCACCGCGGCCAGGATCTTGCGGTAGACGAGCTTGGAGAACAGGAAGTGCCTGAGCCGCAGGCCGAAGCCGACCTTCCCGGTGTCCAGCGCCCTGCTGTAGGCGATGGCGGTCTCGGCGGCCTTCTGGAAGATCGCGCCCTTGCCCTCGGAGACGGCCTTCTGCTCGGCCTTGTTGTAGACCTTCTCGAAGACCCGGGGCACCGCGAGCAGGAAGAGGGGCTGGAACGAGGCGAGGGCCTCCAGCAGTTCCGGTCCGGTGGAGGGGAAGTGGCCCATCACGGTCTTCGTCTCCACGCAGCCGATCTGGATGATCCGGGCCAGGGAGTGCGCCAGCGGCAGGAACAGCAGCGTGGAGCGCCCCTCCAGGGTGAAGACCTCGTGCATGGGGCCGCTGTTGACGCTCATGACGTCGAAGGCCAGGTTGCGCTGGGTCAGTTCGCAGCCCTTGGGCATGCCGGTGGTCCCCGAGGTGTAGATCAGGGTGGCCAGGTCGTCCAGGCCGGTGGCGGCGCGGCGCTCCTCGACCGCCGAGTCGGCGACGTCGGAGCCGGCGGCGGTGAGGGCGGCGAGGTCGTCGCTCTCGATCTGCCAGATCTCGCCGAGGTCGGGCAGCTGCTCGGAGACGGCCCGGACCCGCGCGGCGTGGTCGGCGGTCTCCACGAAGACGGCCTTGCTGCCGGAGTCGCCGAGGATCCACTGGACCTGCTCCTCGGAGGAGGAGTCGAAGATGGGGACGCTGACCCCGCCCACCGTCCAGATGGCGTAGTCGATGACGGTCCACTCGTAGCGCGTCCGCGACATCAGGGCCACCCGGTCGCCGTGTTCGACGCCCTTGGCGATGAGCGCCTTGGCGATGCCCATGACGTCGCGGTGGAACTCGGCACAGGTGACGTCACGCCACTGGCCGTTCTCCAGCCGCCGGAACATCACGGCGTCGGGTTCCTCGGCGGCGCGGGTGAAGACGGTGTCGGTGAGTCGCGTGTCCGGGGGCAGTTCCGTCACCGCGGGGGTGGTGTACTCACGCACTGTTCAGCTCCTGGTGTATGCGGGCGTGACAAAAGAGTGTGACGACGGTAACAATTTGCGCTACTCGCTGGTAGGTTCTGTTCCCTTTCGGTACCTGATGGTGATCCCTCCTCCACGTTTCGGACCGTCCCGTCGAGCCGCTCCGCTGTGGTGGGGCGAGTGCGTCCCATCGTCTCCGCAGAGGGAACATACAGGGACATATCGTGAAATTCCTCAGGAGCCACCCAGGTTTCGGGTGATCGGCGCAGACAGCGGAGCGGCGGACGATTACCGTGAGAGGAGGCAACCGACGAGCAGACGGGTGAGTATGGCCAGTTCCAACCGCGACCAGGGAAGTTCCACCGAGATCATCGACGAGGCGCTGCGCCTGGTGGACACGTTGCAGCGCAGGCTGCTCACGGCGGGGGTGCGGCGCCAGGTGAACAACCTCACCTCCCCGCCACCCCGCGCGAACGACGTGTGGGCGGAGGCGATCAGGCAGGAGACGGAACCGGAGGCCCCCGTGGCCGACCAGCTCCTCGACATCGCCCGGGAGACCCTTCCCCAGGTGGGCCGCCACCTCAGCGCCGCGGGCGCACTGGTGTTCGGTGCGATGAGCCGCAGCCTGTCCGCGGTGGAGCGCTCACTGCGGTACCGTCCGGGAGGCGACTCCGCCGAACCCGACCCTGACACGGGACGATAGACCAGGCGACGGCAGGGCCGAACGACCCCGCCGACCGTCGACACTGGTTTAATCCAATGGTTTACTCCAATCGGCGAGGCCCCGGCACTCGGACGTGAGCTCGGGCATGAGGTGAAAGGGAGCCGACCATGCGGTTGACGATCGGCGTGGACATCGGCGGCACCAAGGTGGCCGCCGGCGTTGTCGATGTTGACGGCCGGATCCTGGAGAAGGTCAAGCACCCCACCCCCGTCGACGGCGACGCCCTCGCCGACGTGGTCTGCGACACCGTCGAGGAACTCGCGGCGCACCATCCCAGGGACGTCATCGACGGGGTCGGGGTGGGCATAGCGGGCTTCGTGGACGAGAACCGCTCCACCGTGGTCTTCGCGCCCAACCTGGACCTGCGCGGCGAGCCGCTGCGCGACCGCATCCGGCGCAGGATCGACCTGCCGGTCGTCGTCGAGAACGACGCCAACGCGGCGGCCTGGGGCGAGGCCCGGTTCGGTGCGGGACGCGGCGTCGACCACGTGGTCTGCGTGACCCTGGGCACCGGCATCGGCGGCGGCATCATCCTCAACGGGCAGCTGTTCCGGGGCCGCTACGGGGTCGGCGCGGAGATCGGCCACTACCGCGTCGTCGCCGACGGCCGCCTCTGCGGCTGCGGCAACCGGGGCTGCTGGGAGAAGTACGCCAGCGGGCGCGCCCTGGTGGCCGAGGCGCGCACCGCGGCCCGCGACGCACCCGAACGCGCCGAGCGCCTCCTCAAACTCGCCGACGGCGACCCCGAGCGCATCGAGGGGCACCACATCACCCAGGCGGCCCTGGAGGGCGACGCCGCCGCGCTGGAGTGCTTCGCCGTCATCGGCGACTGGGTGGGGCAGGGCCTGGCCGACCTCGCCGCGATCCTCGACCCGGAGCGGTTCGTCATCGGCGGCGGCGTCTGCGAGGCCGGGGAGATCCTGCTCGGACCGATCCGCGACTCCTTCGCCCGCAACGTCACCGGCGGCGGGGTGCGGACCCTCGCCGACATCCGCATCGCCGAACTCGGCTCGGCCGCGGGCATCGTCGGGGCGGCGGACCTGGCCCGCCGCTGAGCCGAACGACGGGACAGGCGGGGCGGACGGGGTAGTCGCCGGGTGTGACCACCGTGCTGCGCGTGCTGTCGTACAACGTCCGGTCGCTGCGCGACGACCCCGCGGCCGTCGCGCGGGTCATCCGGTCCTGCCGTCCCGACGTGGTCTGCCTCCAGGAAGCCCCGCGGCTGCTGCTGTGGCGGACCGGCCGGCGGCGGCTGGCCCGCCGCTGCGGCCTGCGGATCGCGGGGGGCCGCCGCCCCGGAGGACTGGAGATCCTCACCGCCCCCGGCGTCGTCGTGGAGCGCCGCAGCCACCGCCTGCTGCGCCGCCATCCCCGACTGCACCGGCGCGCGCTGTCGACGGTACTGGTGCGGCTGGGGGAGCGGCGCGTCGCCGTGGCCGTCAGCCACCTGGACCTGTGCGCGCGGGCGCGCCTGGAGCACGCCGAGCAGATCCTGGCGTTCCTCGGCGCGGAGACCGCGCCGGGGGTACTGGCCGTGGACGTCAACGAGGAGCCCGGCGGCGCCGCCTGGCAGCTGCTGGCGGAGCACCTGGTGGACGCGGGGGCGCTCGGCCCGGCCGGCGGTGGGCCGACCTTCCCGGCGCGGCGCCCGCGCAGCCGCATCGACACGGTCTTCGTCGACGGGAGACTGCCCGTCGTGACGGGGGGTGTTCCCGCCCAGCCCTCCCGAGAGGACCTGGCGGCGGCCAGCGACCACCTGCCGGTGCTGGTCGAGATCGCCCTGGAGCGGGACGGGGAGCCGCGGACCCCGCCCGTCGAGCGGGCGGTGACGGAGGCCGGCGGCTAGACGACCGCGCCGTCGTCGGGGCCGGAGGGGCGGTCGCCCATGCGGATCAGCAGCACCACGAAGCCGGTCACGAAGGCGCACAGGGCCACCAGCACCAGCCAGCCGGGCACGGGCAGCCCCAGCAGGGTGGTGGCCAGGAGCAGCGCCGGGCCCCCGAGCAGTCCGCCCCAGGCGAGCCTGCCGACCAGGTCGCCGCGCGGCAGCGGCGGCGGGGGAGGGGGAACGTAGCGCTCGCCGTCCTCCTCGCCGACGTCGTGGGGGTCCTCGGCGGGGGAGCGGACCGGCCGGGAGGTCAGCACCGGTCCGTCGGAGCCGTCCGGCTCGTCCGGTTCGTCGTCCTCCGGCGCCTCGGAGAGGTTCTCGGCGTCGGGCCAGTCCCGTTCGGGGGTGTCGGAGTCGTAGAACCGCGCCACCAGGTCGGCCCAGACCTCGTCCGGGTTCTCCGGCTCGGGCCGTGCGGGCGCGGGGTCCGGCGAGACCAGTCGGTCGGCCAGCTCCGGAAGCTCCGCGCGCAGCACCGCCTCGGCGGCCGCGCGCTCCTTGGCGTCCACGTACAGGTGGTCGGTGGGCGCCTCGTCGTCGGTGTCGTCCCCCGGGGGCGGGGCCGCGGCGCCCACCGTGACCGCGTAGGCGGCGATGCCCGCCCGCCCCAGCGCCTCCAGCATGGTGTCGGCGAGCACGGGGGGAAGCAGGGCCAGGGGAACGTAGGAGTCGGCGAGCAGACCATTGCCGCGGCGATCAGTCATGTCCTGCCCCTTCCCCGCTTCTGTCGCGTTCGCGCACGAAGGCGAGACCGCCCTCGGGGACGGCCCGCGCGCCGCCACCGGGGACGGCGGCGTGCGGACCGCAGCCGAGCCGGCGGACGGCGACTGTGGCGTGAACCGCTCCTCTTGTGAGGATACGCAGACCCGTCGGGCCGGCGGCACGGTCCTCGCGGCCGCGGCGGTGGTCGGGGCCCGTGCCGTGCGCCGGAAGCGGGGGGAGGGCGGCCCGTCCGGCGGCGGGCGACCCTGCTCCCGGCCGCGCCGGCCGCGGACCTGTGGCGGTCCCGTGGCCCGGGACGGCGCCGGCGTACCGGAACGGTTCGGCTTCCGCGAGCAACGGCATTTCGGACCTTTCCAGGCTGTGGTGTGGCCAGCGGGGAACGCTGGGATTACGAAACTAGCCGAGCGCCGCGGCACCCGGTAGCCCTCCGGCGTCGCGTGGCGCGGCATCGGCTTTGGCGGTGCCCCGCACGAGATGGGAAGATGACCACGATTGTCAGTGGCAGCGGGAGAACGAACATGGCCGTGCCGGACGGGCACTCCCGCACAGGCAGAGGTGAACCGTGTTCTACTGGGTGCTCAAGGCGACTCTCGGACCGGTGCTCGCGGTGCTGTGGCAGCCGCGTGCCTACGGGGTGGAGAACGTCCCCCGCCACGGTCCCGCCATCATGGTGGGCAACCACCTGTCCTTCTCGGACCACTTCTTCGGCCCCCTGCCGCTGCCCCGCAAGATCACCTTCCTGGCGAAGGCCGAGTACTTCACCGGCAAGGGGGTCAAGGGCTTCCTCACCCGGCTCTTCTTCACCGGGGTGGGGCAGATTCCCATCGACCGCTCCGGCGGCAAAGCCAGCGAGGCGGCGCTGCGCACCGGACTGCGGGTGCTGGAGCAGGGCAAACTGCTAGGCATCTACCCCGAGGGCACCCGCTCCCCCGACGGCAGGCTCTACCGGGGGCGCACCGGCGTGGCCCGGATGGCCCTGCAGGCCAGGGTCCCGGTGATCCCGATGGCGATGATCAACGCCGACAAGATCATGCCGCCCGGCCAGGTCATCCCCAGGCTCGGCATCCGCCCCATCGTGAAGTTCGGCAAGCCCCTGGACTTCTCCCGCTACTACGGCCTGGAGAAGGACCCCCGGGTGCTGCGCGCGGTCACCGACGAGATCATGTACGCCCTCATGGAGCTGTCCGGCCAGGAGTACGTGGACCGCTACGCCCAGTCGGTCAAGGCCGAACTGGAGGCCGCGGCCAAGCAGGAGAAGAAGGAGGAGCAGCAGTCCCGCAGGGAGCGGCGCCGCGCGGAGCGCGAGGCCAGGCGGCTGCGGCGCGCCCGGGAGAAGGCGGAGCGCAGGCGGGCCGGGAAGAAGAAGGAAAAGGAAGAGGGGAAGCCGGAGCGGCAGTGATCCCGCTCACCGTGGCTCGCGGAGACCGCGCTCACCTGGTCGTTTGGGGGCCCTCCTGCGGGTAGTGGCCCGCGCGGGAGTGAACACGGGGAAAACGGGCCGACGCGCGAGTTGGCCTCGACTCGCACGGACGCTATGGTCTAGACCATACGATGGTTGCTGCGTGAGAACGCGGTCCTGCCGTGTGCGTTCCGCACCCGCGGGGCGAGGCCCCGGCCGGGAGCGGCCGTTTTCGTGACTCCCGTGGCACACGGGATTCCAGACGATCCAAGGAGTACACGCAAATGCGAGTCGGGGTTCTGACCGGGGGCGGCGACTGCCCGGGCCTGAACGCGGTCATCCGTGCGGTGGTCCGTAAGGGCATCAAGGACTACGGATACGAGTTCGTCGGGTTCCGTGACGGCTGGCGGGGGCCCCTGGAGGGCGACACCATGCCGCTGGACATCGAGGCGGTCCGTGGCATCCTGCCGCGCGGCGGCACCATCCTGGGCTCCTCGCGCACCAACCTCATGAAGATCGAGGGCGGTGTCGAGCGGGTCAAGGACAACATGGCCGCGCTCGGCGTCGACGCGCTCATCGCGATCGGCGGGGAGGACACCCTCGGCGTGGCGCGCCAGCTGCACGACCGGGACGTCAACGTCGTGGGCGTGCCCAAGACCATCGACAACGACCTGAACGCCACCGACTACACCTTCGGGTTCGACACCGCGGTCAACATCGCCACCGAGGCCATCGACCGGCTGCACACCACCGCAGAGTCGCACCACCGCGCCCTGATCGTCGAGGTCATGGGCCGCCACGCGGGCTGGATCGCCCTGCACGCGGGCATGGCCGCGGGCGCCAACGTCATCCTGATCCCCGAGCGCCCCTTCGACATCGACGAGGTCGTCGCCTACGTCGAGAGCCGCTTCAAGACCAAGTACGCGCCGATCATCGTGGTCGCCGAGGGGGCCCACCCCAAGGAGGGCCAGATGGAGCTGGCCAGCGGCGAGCGCGACGCCTTCGGCCACGTGCGGCTGGGCGGCATCGGCCAGCGCCTGGCCGACGAGATCGAGGCGCGCACCGGCAAGGAGGCCCGCTCGGTGGTCCTGGGCCACGTGCAGCGCGGCGGCACCCCGTCGGCCTTCGACCGGGTGCTGGCCACCCGCCTGGGCGTGCAGGCCATCACCGCGGTCAACGACAAGGACTTCGGCAAGATGGTCGCCCTGCGCGGCACCGACATCGTCCGCGTCGACCTGGCCGACGCCACCGACGAGCTCAAGACCGTCCCGATCGAGCGCTACGAGGAGGCCGAGGTCTTCTTCGGCTAGACCTCGCACGGCCCTCCCGCGGCTCCCGGCGCAGCGCGCCGGGAGCCGCGGTCGTGTCCGGGGCCACGACCGCGGCCGGACAAACCGGTGGCGCTGGTGACCGATACTGGTAGTAGCGGTTCCCCTCGTGGACCGCGCCCCTGTCAGGCCCACACCATCGGAGGTACCGTCATGTCCGCCCCGCTCGACTCCGTGACCGTCGACGCGCGTGCGGACGGCGCGGCTGCGACCCCCGCGCAGGAGCTGGGCGAGCTGTGTGTGCTCATGAAGCTCGGCGAGATCGTGCTCAAGGGCAGCAACCGGCACCTGTTCGAGCGCCGTCTGCACAACAACATCCGCGCCGCCGCCAGGGGACTGCCCGAGTTCCGGATCTCCCAACGCAAGGGCGTCGTCATGCTGCGCATGCCCGACGCCTCCGACCTCGACGTGGCCCAGCTGGCCGAGCGCATGCGCAACGTGATGGGCGTCGTGTGGGTGCACCTGGTGCGCCGGGTGGCCAAGGACCCCGTCGTCGTCACCGGAGTCGCGGTGCAGGCCATGGCCGACCGCTCCGGCTCCTTCGCGGTGCGGGCCCGCCGCCGCGACAAGCGCTTCCCGATGACCTCCTCCGAACTGGCCGCGCACGTGGGCGGCGCGATCAAGCAGGCCCACCCGCACCTGACCGTCAACCTCTCCAAGCCCGACCACACCGTGCAGATCGAGGTCGACAAGGACGAGGTGTTCGTCTTCACCGAGGGGATGCCCGGCCAGGGCGGCCTGCCGGTGGGGATGAGCGGGCGCGGCCTGGTGCTGATGTCCGGCGGCATCGACTCCCCGGTGGCGGCCTACCGGATGATGCGCCGCGGCCTCAAGGTCGACTTCCTGCACTTCTCCGGAATGCCGTTCACCGGCCCGGAGTCCATCTACAAGGCCTACAGCCTGGTCCGCCAGCTCGACCGGTTCCAGGGAGGCTCCCGGCTGTACGTGGTGCCGTTCGGCAAGGCCCAGCAGCAGCTCCGCAACTCCGGGGCGGAGCGGCTGCAGATCGTCGCCCAGCGCCGCCTCATGCTCAAGACCGCCGAGGCCCTCGCCGACCGGCTGCACGCCACGGCCCTGGTCACCGGGGACGCGCTCGGTCAGGTCTCCAGCCAGACCCTGGCCAACATCACCGCCCTGGACGACGCCGTGGACCTGCCGATCCTGCGTCCGCTGATCGGCATGGACAAGACCGAGATCATGGACCAGGCCCGCGCCATCGGCACGCTCGCCATCTCCGAGCTGCCCGACGAGGACTGCTGCACCATGCTCACCCCGCGCCAGGTGGAGACCGCGGCCAAGATCGCCGACCTCCGCCAGATCGAGAAGCGCCTGGACGTCGAGGAGATCGCCGAGCACCTGGCGACCAACGTGCAGCTGCACCGCCCGAGCTACTTCAGCGAGGAGGAGACCGCGGCCTGAGGCCTCCCCGTCGCCCCGGCCCGGCCGGGGCGACGGGGAGGCACCGTTCAGACGCCGAGCGCGGCGGTCTGGGGAACAGCGGTGAGCGTGCGGCCCACCAGCGCGGGAAGCGTGTCCACCAGGTGCGCCAACGCGTCCAGGTCGGCCTCGGTCAGCGCCTGCGGCCCGTCGCACAGCGCCGTCTCCGGGGCGGGGTGCACGTCGACGATGATGCCGTCGGCGCCCACCGCGATCGCCGCGCGCGACAGCGGCAGCACCAGGTCCCGCTTGCCGCCCGAATGCGACGGGTCCACGATCACCGGAAGGTGCGACAGGGACTGCGCCACCGGGACCGCGCTGATGTCGAGGGTGTTGCGGGTGGCCTTCTCGAAGGTGCGGATACCGCGCTCGCACAGCACGATGTCCAGGTTGCCGCGCTGGGCGATGTACTCGGCCGCCATCAGCCACTCCTCGATGGTGGCGCTCATCCCGCGCTTGAGCAGCACCGGCTTGCCCGCCTCCCCCGCGGCCTGCAGCAGCGCGAAGTTCTGCATGTTGCGGGTGCCGATCTGGAGCATGTCCGCGTAGGAGGCGACCAGCTCCACGTCGGAGGCGTCCACCACCTCGGTCACGACGGGCAGCCCCGTCTCGTCGCGCACGTCCGACAGGATCTTCAGCCCCGCCTCGCCCAGACCCTGGAACGCGTAGGGGGAGGTGCGCGGCTTGTAGGCGCCGCCGCGCAGCAGCGAGGCGCCCGCGCGCCTGGCCATCAGCGCCGCCTCCAGGGTCTGCTCGGGGGTCTCCACCGCGCACGGTCCGGCGATCACCGTCATGTGGTCGCCGCCGATCGGCACGCCCGCCACGCGCACCACCGACCGCTCCGCGGTGTTCTCCCGGCTGACCAGTTTGTAGGGGGCGGAGATGTGCAGCACGTCGGCCACCCCCGGCAGGGCGCGCAGGTCCAGGGTCGCGAACCGCTGGACATCGCCCACGAGCCCGATGATGGTTCGGCTCACGCCCCGGGTCACGTAGGCCTCGCCGCCGGCCGAGGCGACGAGGTCCACGATCGAGGCGATGTTGTCGGAAGAGGCGTCGGGCGCCATCACGATGACCATTGAACGCTGTCCTTAACGGGTGCTGTGGAGAGTGGGTGTCGGGGCAGCGGCGGGACGGGAAAGACAAAAAAGCCCCGGACCATGCGGCCCGGGGCTTCGAAGTCGTCCGTGTCAGCGCAGCGCTCGTCGGGCGACCGATCCCGTGGGCCGGTAGCCATAAAAGCGCCAGAAGTTCCGCTGCATGGCAGTGACTATAGCGCACGGGGGAGGCGCCGTTGCCAACGAGGCGGAGTCGGGGCGTAACCGGGAACCTGGAAAGATGGCCTTGGATCGAGCATCGGGAGAAGAGAACGATTGTCTGAGCGACGGCTGCCACCAGGGCAGTATGTGCCGAGCGGATGGCCCGCGGTGCACTACGGCCCGGTGCCGCGGTTCCGCCCGCACCGCTGGGACCTGCAGGTCTACGGCGCCACGGCGGACGCGAAGCGGTACCGGTGGGACTGGGCCGGGTTCCGGGAGCTGCCGTGTGTCGACGTGGTCGCCGACTTCCACTGTGTGACCAGGTTCACGATCACCGACGTCCGGTGGCGGGGGGTGGCCGCGTCCACCCTGGCGGAGCTCGCCCCGCCGGCTGAGGACGCGACCCACGTCATGGTCTGGGCCGAGTACGGCTACAGCGCCAATCTGCGCATGGACGACTTCCTCCGCCCCGACGTACTGCTGGCCACGCACCGTGACGGCGAACCGCTGGCCCCCCAGCACGGCCATCCGGTGCGTCTGGTCGTGCCGCACCTGTACGGCTGGAAGAGCGTGAAGTGGGTGCGCGCCATCGAGTACATGACCGCCGACCGGCGCGGGTTCTGGGAGGAGCGCGGCTACCACAACCGCGCCGACCCGTGGTCCGAGCAGCGCTACTCCTACCAGGAGGATCCCGGGGACGGGCCCCCGCTGGACTGAGCGGGAAGCGCTCAGTCCAGCGGGAACCAGGACCGGTCGCCGCCCCGGCCGGGGCCGTCCCGGTCACCGCCCCGACCGGGGCCCTCCCGGTCGCCGCCCCGGCCGAAGGGGGAGGTCCAGATCTCGATCGTGGCCCCCTTCGGCGCCTCCTCCTTGGGGTTGTAGTCGCCGACCCGGTCGCCGATGACCTGGTGCACCGTGACGCTGAAGCCCAACTCCTCCAGCTCCTTGCGGGCCTTGTCGACCTTCCAGCCGCGGATGTCGGGAACCTCCACCAGCTCCGGGCCGGAGGAGACGGTGAGCGTCACGGTCTGCCCGGCGCCCACGGTGGTCTCCGCCTCGGGGTCCTGCGCGACGACCTGGCCCTCGGGCACCTCGTCGTGGTGCTCCTCGACGACCTCCACCTGCAGGTCGCTGGCCTCCAGCAGGCTCCTGGCGTCGTCCACGTTGCGGCCCACCACGTCGGGCACGGGGAACCCGGCGCTG
This sequence comes from Thermobifida alba, assembly GCF_023208015.1. Classification (NCBI taxonomy): domain Bacteria; kingdom Bacillati; phylum Actinomycetota; class Actinomycetes; order Streptosporangiales; family Nocardiopsidaceae; genus Thermobifida; species Thermobifida alba. Next base: position 436,460 of record NZ_CP051627.1, read on the forward strand.
ATGGTCAGCGTCACGCTCTCCTCGCGGTCGGCCCGCTCCCCCGGGGCGGGCTTGGAGGTGATGACCGTCCCCGGCGGGTTGTCGTAGGAGGTGATCTCGTCCTCCACGATGTCGGTCAGGCCCACCTCCTCCAGGGCGTCGCGGGCCGCGGCCACCGAGGCGCCTTCGACGTCGGGCATCTCCACGTACTGCGGCCCCGCCGACAGGATGAGGGTGACGAGCGTGCCCGGCAGCAGCCTGTCCCCGGCCGCGGGGTCGGTTCCGGCGACCGTGCCCGGGGGAGCCTCGTCGCTGTAGGCCGGCTCCTCGGCGGTCTGCACCCTGAAGCCCAGCAGCCGCAGGTCGTGGCGGGCCGCGTCGCTCTCCTGGCCGACCAGGTCGGGAACGGTCTCGTAGCGGCCGTCGACCATCCACCAGCCGAACCCGACGGCCAGCACCAGCAGCAGCGCCCCGACGACCAGCAGCGGGGTGCGCAGGCTCGGCCGGGCCGGCCTCCCGTCCTCCTCGTCCTCGTCGTCGTACTCCACCGGGGGGATGTCGACGGCCTGCAGCGTCTGCGTGTCGCCGTCGGAGTCCCCGGCGGAGGCGGGCGGCGCGGCGGGCACCGCCTCCACCACGGCGGTGGCCGCCGGGGCGGACTGCTGCTGCAGGGCCTTCTCGGTGGCGAACACCGCGGCGAGGAACTGGCCCGCGTCGGCCAGCCGGTAGGCGGGGTCGCGTTCGGTGGCGCGCACCACCAGCGAGTCGACCTCCGGGGGAATGCCCGGCACCACCCGCGAGGGGCGCGGCACGTCCTCGTTGACGTGCTGGTAGGCCACCGCGATCGGGGAGTCGCCGGTGTGCGGCTGACGGCCGGTGAGCAGCTCGTACAGCATGATCCCGCAGGCGTAGACGTCACTGCGGGCGTCGGCGGTGCTGTGCGTGATCTGCTCGGGAGCCAGGTAGGCGGCGGTGCCCATGAGCGTGCCGGTCTTGGTCAGCCCCTGCTGGCTGGCCTCCACCGCCCGGGCCAGCCCGAAGTCGGCCACCTTGATCTGACCGTCCCGGGTGATCAGGACGTTCTCGGGCTTCATGTCCCGGTGCACCATGCCCGCCTGGTGGGCGGCGCCCAGACCGGCCAGCACCGGCACCATGACCCGCAGCGCCTCGGCGGGGGAGAACCGGGACCGCGCCTTCAGCGACGCGCGCAGGGTCTGCCCCGGCACGTACTCCATCGCCAGGTACACGTGGCCCTGGTCGCTGCCCTGGTCGTAGACCTGGACCACGTTGGGGTGGGAGAGCTTGGCGACCGCCAGCGCCTCGTTGATGAACCGCTGGACGAACTGCGGGTCCCGCGCCAGGCTCGCGTGCATCACCTTCAACGCGACGCGTCGGTCCAGTCGCAGATCGTGAGCGACGAAGACAGTCGCCATACCGCCGTTGGCGATCCTCGATTCGACCCGGTACCGACCGGCGAGGGTCGTTCCCACTAGCGCGTCCGCAGCCGTCATGTCCACGAGGGGCAGTTTACGGTGGATCGCGGAATCCGACGGTGTCGAGACGGTTTCTTCCTGGTCGCGGACCGGCCGGGCGGGGCCGGGGACCTCCCCCCGGCCCCGCCCGGCCGGGTCAGGACTCGCGGGCCGGGGAGGAGGCGTGCGCGTAGCGCCGGACCGGGATGCGTCCGGCCAGCCGCGCCCGCCGCCCGGCCGTCACCGCCTCGCGCATGGCGTGCGCCATCAGCACCGGGTCCTGCGCCCGGGTGACCGCGGTGGCCAGCAGCACCGCGTCGCAGCCCAGTTCCATGGCCAGCGCCGCGTCGCTGGCGGTGCCGATGCCCGCGTCCAGGATGACGGGGACCCGGGCCTCCTCGACGATCAGTTCGATGTTGTGCGGGTTGCGGATCCCCATGCCCGAGCCGATCGGCGCGCCCAGCGGCATCACCGCGGCGCAGCCCACCTGCTCCAGCCGGCGGGCCAGCACGGGGTCGTCGTTGGTGTAGGCGAGCACGGTGAAGCCGTCGTCCACCAGCCGTTCGGCGGCGTCCAGCGTCTCCACCGGGTCGGGGAGCAGGGTGCGCTCGTCGGCGACCACCTCCAGCTTCACCCAGTCGGTCTCCAGCGCCTCGCGGCCCAGGCGGGCGGTGCGCAGCGCGTCGACGGCGGTGAAGCAGCCCGCGGTGTTGGGCAGCGGGCTGATGGCGTTCTCCCGCAGCACGTCCCAGACCGACCCCTCGGCGTTCGGGTCGACCCGGCGCATCGCCACGGTGGTCAACTCGGTGCCGGAGGCGCGCAGCGCCTCCGACAGCACCCGCAGCGACGGCGCGCCGCCGGTGCCCATGATGAGCCGGGAACCGAACGACCGCCCGGCGATCACCAGCGGGTCGTCGGCGGTGCCGGTGTCGGAGCGGGGGTTCCCGGTCAGGGTGTCGGTCAAGTCAGCCCCCCTGGACGGCGGTGAGCACGTCCACCCGGTCGTCGGGGGACACGACGGTGCGCACCCAGTCGGTCCTGGGCACCACCTCGTCGTTGAGCGCCACCGCCACGCCGGACTCCGCTCTGGTCAGGGAGCGCACCACGTCGGCGACGGTGGTGTCCGGAGCAAGCTGGCGCGTCTCGCCGTTGATGATCGCGTTCACGGTCATTCGATCCCTTCCGATGATGAGGGGGTGGGGAGGGGGCGGTCCGCCGCGAGGTGGCTCGCGTACTCGGGCAGCCGCCCGGTGCTCAGGGCCTCGGCCATGACGTCCCCGGTCGCCGGGGTGAACAGCACCCCGTGCCGGAAGTGTCCGACGGCCAGGTGCAGTCCGCGCAGGCGGGTGGGCCCCAGCAGGGGTTCGTTGTCGGGGGAGCCGGGGCGCAGGCCCACGCAGGTCTCGTGGATCGCCAGTTCGGTGATCCCGGGAAGCAGTTCGCGGGCGTCGCGCAGGAGCTCCCAGACCCCTCCGACGGTCAGCCGGGTGTCGAAGCCCATCTCCTCCTGGGTCGCGCCCAGGACCACCTCGCTGTCGGTGCGCGGCACCAGGTACACGGGAAAGCCCCGGACCAGGCCGCGCACCGTGCGGGTCACGATCGGCTCGACCCCCGTGGGGACGCGCAGCCGCAGCAGCTGTCCCTTGACCGGGCGCAGCGGGGGGACCACCCCGTCGGGCAGTCCGTCGATCAGGGAGGTCCACACGCCCGCGGCGAGCACCACCTGGCCCGCCTCCACGACGTCGCCGCGGTCCAGGACCACGCCGCGCACGGAGTCGCCCTCGACCACCACCCGGACGACGCGGTCGGGCACGAACACCACGCCGCGCGCGGCGGCGGCCGACCGCAGCGCCGAGGCGAGGCGGCGCGGGTCCACCGAGTGGTCGTCGGGGGCCAGGAAGCCGCCGCGCACCGAGGGGGCCAGCATCGGCTCCAGGCGGCGGCACTCGCGTGAGGTGAGCCGTTCGGTCCGGATGCCGAGATCGGCCCGCAGCTTCTCCAGTTCGGAGAGGACGGCCAGGTCGTCGGGGTCGAAGGCCACCTGCAGGGTGCCCTTGGTGCGGTAACCGGGGTCCACACCGGTGTCCTCGGCGAGGTCGGCGACGAAGTCGGGATAGCGGCTGAGGGAGCGCAGCCCGAAGCGCATCAGCGACTCCTCGCCGAACACCGCCTCCGTCGCGGGGGTCAGCATGCCTGCGGCCACCCCGGACGCGGCGCCCGACTCATCCGCGGCGACCACGGTCACCCGCATGCCGAGGCGGGCCGCGCGCCACGCGGTGACCAGGCCGATCAGTCCACCCCCGACGACGAGTACGTCGGGGAACGAGCGCAGGTCCACGGCGCTCCACTCCCTTCGCCGGTATGACCCGGATCAGGTTCTGCGGTCGGAAGCCGCCAGCCTCCCTCTCAGCCGGTTCCGTCCGGCTCCCGCGGGTTTCGCTTTCGTTCGCATTCTAGGTCGCCCAGGTGGTACGGGGGTAAAGGCCCGATGTGTACGCCTACAGCGATCACGGCCGGAGAGGGGAGGTGCCCGGGCGCCGGATGTGCGAGATTGGAACCGTGACACCGATCGACCGCGACATCGATGCGCTCGTGGGCGAGTGGCTCACCCTCCGGGAAGCCGCCGCCGCGCTCAACGTCAGCCCCAACCGGGTCAGGCAGATGATCCGCGACCACAGACTCCTGGGCGTCACCCGCGCGGGAGAGGTCTCGGTCCCGGCCGCGTTCATCGTCGACGGCACCACCCCCAAGGGCCTGCGGGGCGCGCTCACCCTGCTGGCCGACAGCGGCTTCACCCCGGAGGAGGCGCTGCGCTGGATGTTCACCGCCGACGACAGCCTGCCGGGCACCCCCATCGAGGCGATCCGCGCCAACCGCGGCACCGAGGTGCACCGCCGCGCCCAGGCGATGCTGCTCTGAGGCCCGGCCCGGCCCGGCGGTCCGGCGGCGGCTAGGGTGGGGGGCGTGGACGAGACCCTGCGCAAGCGGCTTGAGGCCGCCCGGCTGTACCTGTGCACCGACGCCCGTGCCGACCGCGGCGACCTCGCCGAGTTCCTCGACGCGGCGCTGGCCGGGGGCGTCGACATCGTGCAGCTGCGCGACAAGACCCTGGAGGCGCGCGAGGAGCTCGCCGCGCTGGAGACGGTGCGCGAGGCCTGCGAGCGCCACGGGGCGCTGCTGGCGGTCAACGACCGCGCCGACATCGCCCACGCCGTCGGGGCCGACGTGCTCCACCTGGGCCAGCGCGACCTGCCCGTGCCGTACGCCCGCGCGATCCTCGGCGACCGTCCGCTGATCGGCCGCTCCACCAGCACGGCGGAGCTGTCCGCGGCGGCCGACCGCGAGGAGGGCGTCGACTACTTCTGCATCGGCCCGGCGTGGGCCACGCCCACCAAGCCGGGCCGTCCCGCCGCGGGCCTCGGCGAGGTGGCGCGGGTCGCCGCGCTCGGCCCCGCCCGGCCCTGGTTCGCCATCGGCGGCATCGACCTGGACAACCTCGACGAGGTGCTGGCGGCCGGGGCCCGCCGGGTCGTGGTGGTGCGCGCCATCACCCGGGCCGAGGACCCGCGGGCGGCGGCGGCGGAGTTCCGGCGCCGCCTGGCCGAGGCCGCGGCGGACTGAGCGCCCGGGCGACGCGGCCGCGCGCGGCGGCCGGACCGGTCGGACCCCGCTCCCGCGGCCCGCACCGGCGCGGGGCTTCGGGTGCCGCCTCCTCCGCGCGGAGGAGGCCGTCCGGTCACGGCGCCGTCGCCGCTTTGCCGGAGTCGCCGAACAGCGGCGCGTGCGACAGCGCGCTGGGGTTCTTGCGCAGGTAGCCCTCCAGGGACCGGGCCGGGTGGCCGGTCAGCCTCGGGACGGTCGTGCTGACGGTGTCCAGCTCCCCGGCGGCGACGGCCGCGCACGCGCCCACCCGCTCGGCCACCTCCCGCGCGCTCAGGCCCCGGGAGTTCAGGAAGTCGACCGCCTCCTCGGGGGTCTGCGGGACGTAGACGACGGTGCGCCCGGTGAGCGTGGACAGGCGGGTGGCGGTCCACCCCAGCGACACCGCCTCCGGGCCGGTCACGGCGTAGACCCGGTTCACGTGCCCCTCGGGGGCGCGCAGCACGGCGGCGGCCACGTCGGCGACGTCGTCCCGCGACACCCAGGCCACCCGGCCGTCCCCGGCCGGGCCGCGGATCGTGCCGTCCTCGCCGATCCACCCCGGCAGCAGGTCCAGGTACAGGCTGGGCCGCAGGAAGGTGTAGGCCGCCCCGGTGGAGCGGATGTACGCTTCGGCGGCGTGGTGCTCACGGCCCAGCACGCACGTCGCCGCGGCGCCCGCGTTGAGGAACGACAGGTAGACGATGTGGCGCACGCCCTCGGCGAGGGCCGCGTCCACCACGGCGCGGTGCAGCGCCTCCCGTTCGCGCGCGTCGTCGGCGGCGACCAGGAACAGCACGTCCGAGCCCCGGACGGCGCGTCCGAAGGCGGCGGGGTCCTCGTAGGCGGCCAGGGCCGCGCTCGACTTCGGCAGTTCGGGGGCGCGGTTGAGGTCACGGACGACCAGCCGTTGCGCGAGACCCAGCCGTGCCAGCCGGGCGGCCACTCTGCCGCCGACGGCGCCGGTCGCTCCGGTCGTCGCGATGATACGTTCCGCTGTCAGATCCTCACCCATGTTCCTTATCTTCGGCAAACAGCCCCGCGCGTGCACTGACCGGCGCGCCGGGGTTCGGCGGGAGGGCCGAAGGCGCGGGGCGGCCGCGCACCGGCGTCCGCGGGCGGGACGGGGCCCGACACGCCCTATGATCGCGCCATGCACCCCAACACCCGCAGAGTCGCCGACCTGCTCGCCGCCCACGGAGCCTCCGGCACGGTCCGGGAGCTGCCGGAGTCCGCACGCACCGCCGCGGCCGCCGCCGCACAGCTGGGCTGCGAGGTCGGCGCGATCGCCAACAGCCTCGTCTTCGCCGTGCGCCACGACCCGGACGCCGCGTCCTCCGACGCGCTCCACCCGGTCCTGGTCCTCACCAGCGGCGCCCACCGGGTCGACACCGGCAAGGTCGCCGCGCTCCTCGGCGCGGCGGAGGTGGTCCGGGCCACCCCGCAGTTCGTGCGGGAGCACACCGGCCAGCCCATCGGCGGCGTGGCCCCGCTGGGACACCCCAAGCCGATCCCCACCCTCGTCGACGAATGGCTGGACCGCCACGAGGTGGTGTGGGCCGCGGCGGGGCACCCGCACACGGTGTTCCCCACCTCGTTCGCGGAGCTGTGCCGGCTGACCGGCGGCACACCGGCCGATGTCGGACAACCTCACCCCTGAGGACCGGCGAAGCGCCTAGTGTGGCCGTGTGGGAACCGAAATCGAGCTGTGGGAACTGGCCGCACCGGCCTTCGTCGGCGCGCTTCCCGCGCTGATCGAGATCTACTCGGCCGCCATGTCCCCGCCGCCGGAGCAGTTGCCGGGGCGGCAGGCCATCATGCGCCAGCACGCCGGACATCCGCGGTTCCACTCGGTGGTCGCGGTGACCGGGGAGGGGGACGGGGTCGCCTTCGGCTACGGCTTCCACGGCCGTCCCGGGCAGTGGTGGCACGACGTGGTCACCGCGGAACTGGCCCGCACCGACCCGGCGGGGGTGCGCCGCTGGTTCGCCGACTCCTTCGAGGTCGCCGAACTCCACGTGCTGCCGGAGTGGCAGGGCAACGGGATCGGCCGGGCCGTGCTGCACCGGCTCGTCCAGGCGCGGCGGGAGCGCACGGCGGTGCTGTCCACGCACACCGGGCCCACGCCCGCCCGCGGGCTCTACCTGTCGTCCGGCTTCGTGGACCTGATCACCGGCTTCCGCTTCCCCGGCACCCCCGACCGGGAGTTCACCATCATGGCCGCGCCGCTACCGCTGCGGCTTCCGGCCGGGCGGAGCCCACGAGCCGCCGGTAGACCTCGCGGGTGGCCGTCGACCGGTTGAACGTGATGAAGTGGATGCCGGGCGCCCCCTCGGCGAGCAGCCGCTCGCACAGCCGGGTGGCGTGGTCGATGCCGAGCGCGCGCACCGCCTCGGGATCGTCGGCCACCCGCTCGAACTCCTCGGCCAGACGGGCGGGGAACGGGGCCCCCGACAGCTGCTCGGAGCGGGCGATGGTGGCGTACCGGGTGACCGGCATGATCTCGGGGATGATCGGCACGTCGCAGCCCCGGGCCGCCACCCGGTCCCGCAGCCGCAGGTAGTCGTCGGCCTCGAAGAACATCTGGGTGATCGCGTAGTCGGCGCCCGCCCGGCACTTGCGGACGAAGAAGTCCGTGTCGGTCTCCACGTCGGGGGAGCGCGGGTGCTTGTAGGGGAAGGCGGCCACGCCCACGCAGAAGTCGCCGCTCTCCTTGATCAGCCGCACCAGCTCCTCGGCGTAGGCCAGCCCCTCGGGGTGGCGGACCCACTCGCCCAGCGGGTCGCCGGGCGGGTCGCCGCGCAGCGCGAGGATGTTGCACACCCCCACGTCCGCGAACCGGCCGATGAGGTGCCGCAGTTCGCGCACGGAGTGGTTGACGGCCGTCATGTGCGCCACCGGCAGCAGCGTGGTGTCGGTGGCGATCCGCTCGGTGACGCCGACCGTGCGGTCGCGGGTGCCGCCGCCCGCGCCGTAGGTCACCGACACGAAGGACGGGCGCAGCGACTCCAGCTCCCGGATCGCCCGCCAGAGCAGGCGCTCCCCCTCGGGGGTCTTGGGAGGGAAGAACTCGAACGAGAACGTGGGCTCTCCGGTCGCGAGCAGTTCGCTGATACGGCGCGGTCGGGACGCGGGACGCGTGGGTGATCCGAGCATGACCCCACTGTAACCGACCATATCGGTGGGGTTTGCGGCGTGTCGTGGCGGAGACGGACATCGGAACAGTCGGTAGCCTGCCCTCATGACCTCCTCGCACATGTCTCCGGTCGCTTTCGTCCGCCCCATGATCGACGCCGAGCTGGCGGCCTTCGTCACGAGCCGGCGCCCCCTGCTGCTGGAGATCGGCGCGGAGCTGGAACCGGTGCTGACCGCGCTGGACGCCATGATCAACGGCGGCAAGCGGCTGCGCCCGACGTTCTGCTACTGGGGGTGGCGGGGCGCGGGAGGCGGGGAGGAGCCCGGCCTGTACACGGCCGCCGCGGCCCTGGAGCTGCTCCAGGCGTGCGCGCTGATCCACGACGACGTGATCGACAACAGCGACACCCGGCGCGGGCTGCCCGCCACCCACCGCAGGCTGGCCGCCCTGCACCGGGACTCGGGCTGGCACGGCGACCCCGAGCAGTTCGGGCGGGGCGCGGCCATCCTGCTGGGTGACCTGTGCCTGGCCTGGTGCGAGGACATGTACCAGTCGAGCGCGCTGCCGCCGGAGTCGCTGGCCGCGGGGCGCGGCCCCTTCGACCGGATGCGCACCGAGGTCATGGCCGGCCAGTACCTGGACATGGTGGAGCAGGCGCGCGGCGCGGACACCGTGGAGGCGGCGCTGCGGGTGATGCGGTTCAAGTCCGCCAAGTACACCGTCGAGCAGCCGCTGCACCTGGGAGCGGCGCTGGCGGGGCGGCACGCCGACCTGGCCTCCGTCTACACCGCCTACGGCATCCCGCTGGGCATCGCCTTCCAGATGCGCGACGACGTGCTCGGCGTCTTCGGGGACCCGGAGGAGACGGGCAAGCCCGCGGGGGACGACCTGCGGGAGGGCAAGCGCACCGTGCTGGTGGCGGAGACGCTGCGCCGCGCGGACCCGGCCGACGCCGAGCAGTTCCGGCGGCTGCTGGGCGACCCGGGGCTGGGCGCCGAGGAGGTGGCGTGGATGCGTTCGGTCATCGTGGACAGCGGGGCGTTGGAGGCCTGCGAGGCCCGCATCACCGACTACGTGGCCGACGCGACCCGGGCCCTGGAGGACGACGCGATCGCCGACGACGCGCGTCCGGCCCTGGCGGACCTGATCGTCGCCGCCACCGCCCGCAAGCACTAGGAGGCCGCGCCTCCGGCGTCGTGCCCCCGCTCGGCCGCACCGGGGGCGCGACGGGGCCGGTGCGCTGATTCCGGGATGTCGTCCCAGCTCACCAAGGTTGACGAACACCTGTTCGAAGGTGTTCAATGAAAGTGGTCCGAACCGCTGTCGGGGGTGGCGGCCACGACGCCCCACCGGCTCGTTCCGGGGCGGCGGCCCCTCTGGCGCCTCGGAACGCGAGTGGCCGGGCGGGGGGAGGGGAAGCCTCTCGTCCGGCCACGCCCACCACCATGGGCGGCCCGCCCCTCGGCTCTGCGGACCACGGGTACACACGGCACCGGCGGCCGCCCCTCGGGGCGGCCGCCGGTTCTCGTCCTGGTTCCACGCTGCTCGGACCCCTCAGCGGTCCGGTGTCCGAGGCGCGGCTTTGGTCGTGCGTCCGGGGCCTAGAAGGCGTCGACCGCGCGCCGGGCCTCGGGGTCGAGCACACCCCAGTTGATGAGCTCCTCGGTCAGGTCGGCGGGCGAGCGGTCGTAGATGACCGCCAGCGAGCGCAGGTCCTCCTGCCTTATGGACAGCACCCGTCCGTTGTAGTCGCCGCGCTGGCTCTGGATGGTCGCCACGTAGCGGGCGAGGGGGCCGGCCTTGTCCTGGGGCAGCTGCTGCATCCGCTCCAGGTCGATGACCAGCTTGGGAGTGGGGCCCAGCGGCGCGGGCGCGGCTCCGCCCGGCAGCAGCTCCGACATCGGCACGCCGTAGAAGTCGGCGAGGTCGGCCAGCTTCTGCACGGTCACGGCGCGGTCACCGCGCTCGTAGGAGCCGACCACGACGGCCTTCCACCGTCCGTGCGACTTCTCCTCCACGCCGTGCAGGGACAGGCCCTGCTGGGTACGGATGGCGCGCAGGCGGGCGCCCAGGGCTTTTGCGTATTCCGATGCCATGTCTCTCGTGCTCCCCGGCAGTGAAAAGTGGCTGAGACGGAGGGCGGACCCGCGGCGGGCTCGTTGCGGAACCGTGTCGCGTCACAACGACCGGTGTGCGGCTCAGTCGGCGACTCGCGGAATCACACCCCCACAGTGGTTACGGACAGTGACGGTAGGGCGGGGAGAGTGCTCAGGTCAAGCCGTTGGGTGAAAACGCGACGATTCAGTGGCCAAACTGTGTGTAAGTGAGGCGACTCTCATACTCCCCCTAAACGGGGCACAACGTCGCGGTTGATTTTTCCCGAATGCCCCCTCTCGTGGAGTTTTTCGGCTGCTCTCCCCGGTGTTGCCCATCGTGACCACACCTGCTGAACCTGACTGCTCGCGCAGAGTCAAGGTTTGCGAGTGTGATCACTCTCATACTTTCTGCTTGGTGTGTCCATGCTACGTCACCCGCGGAAACCGGCGCTGGTACCGTGAAAGCCGTCCGACGTCCTTTAACGACCTGTCCAGTGAGGCAGGGAAGGAGGTCCGCTCGTGCATGCCCGAAAACATGCCGACGGCGAGCGGCCAGACCAGCGAAGAGCGGTCCTGGAAGGCCCCGAGATCGACCGCGCGCTGACCCGCATCGCCCACGAGATCCTCGAACGCACCAAGGGGGGCGACGACCTCACCCTCCTGGGCATCCGCACCGGAGGCGTCCCCCTCGCCGAACGGCTCGCCCAGCGCATCGAACGGGTGGAGTCCCGCCGCGTCCCCCGGGGCGCCCTCGACATCACCATGTACCGCGACGACCTGCGGCTGGCCCCGGCCCGCGCGCTCGGCCGCACCGAGATCCCCCCCGAGGGCATCGACGGACGCGTCGTGGTCCTCGTCGACGACGTGCTCTTCTCCGGCCGCACCGTCCGCGCCGCCCTGGACGCGCTCAACGACCTGGGCCGCCCCCGCGCGGTGCAGCTGGCGGTCCTGGTCGACCGCGGCCACCGCGAACTGCCCATCCGCGCCGACTACGTCGGCAAGAACCTGCCCACCTCGCTGCGGGAGAGCGTCACCGTCCTGCTGGAGGAGCTGCACGGCCGCGACGCCGTCCTGATCGGCCCGGCCAAGCCCCGCCCCGGCGCCGAACCCGCGGCGGCCACCCCGGGAGGGGAGCGCTGATGCGGCACCTGCTCTCCACCGGAGACCTCACCCGCGACGAGGCCGTGCTGATCCTCGACACCGCCCGGGAACTCGCCCAGGTCGGCGAACGCTCGGTGAAGAAACTGCCGACCCTGCGCGGACGCACCGTGGTCAACCTCTTCTACGAGGACTCCACCCGCACCCGCATCTCCTTCGAGGCCGCGGCCAAGCGCATGTCGGCCGACGTCATCAACTTCTCCGCCCGCGGCTCCAGCGTCTCCAAGGGCGAGAGCCTCAAGGACACCGCACTGACCCTGCAGGCCATGGGCGCGGACGGCGTGGTCATCCGGCACAGCGCCTCCGGGGCCGCGCGCCGCCTCGCCGAATGGGTCGACGGCGCGGTCGTCAACGCGGGCGACGGCACCCACGAACACCCCACGCAGGCCCTGCTGGACGCCTTCACCATGCGCGAACGCATGGGACACCTGGAGGGCCTGCGTGTGGCCATCGTCGGCGACATCCGGCACAGCCGCGTCGCCCGCTCCAACGTGCTGCTGCTGCACACCCTGGGCGCCGAGGTCACCCTCGTGGCCCCGCCCACCCTGCTGCCCGTCTCGGTGGGCGCCTGGCCCTGCCAGGTCTCCTACGACCTGGACGAGGTGCTGCCCAAGAGCGACGTCGTGATGATGCTGCGGGTGCAGGCCGAGCGGATGAACGCGTCCTTCTTCCCGTCCGCGCGCGAGTACAGCCGCCGCTACGGCCTGGACGCCGACCGCTTCGCGCGGATGGCCGACCACGCCATCGTCATGCACCCGGGACCGATGGTCCGCGGCATGGAGATCTCCGCCGAGGTCGCCGACTCCGCCCGCTCCACCGTCGTGGAGCAGGTGACCAACGGCGTCAGCGTACGCATGGCCGTGCTGTACCTGCTGCTGGGCGGCGCCATCCAGGGACCGGCACAACAGGGGGAGACCAGATGACCGACACCAAGCGCTACCTGATCCGCGGCGCCCGCGTGCTGGGCGGCGAGCCCACCGACCTGCTGCTGGCCTCCGGCCGCATCGAGGCGATCGGCCCCGGCCTGGACGCCGACGGCGCCGAGGTCGTCGACGCCGCCGGGGCGATCGCCCTGCCCGGACTGGTCGACCTCCACACCCACCTGCGCGAACCCGGACGGGAGGACGCCGAGACCGTCGCCACCGGTTCCCGCGCGGCCGCGATGGGCGGCTACACCGCCGTCTTCGCCATGGCCAACACCGACCCCGTCGCCGACACCGCCGGAGTCGTCGAACAGGTCTGGCGGCTGGGCCGCGAGGCCGGCTACTGCGACGTGCACCCGGTGGGCGCGGTCACCGTCGGCCTGCGCGGGGAGCAGCTGGCCGAACTCGGCGCGATGGCCGACTCCCCGGCCCGGGTGCGGGTCTTCTCCGACGACGGCATGTGCGTCTCCGACGCGCTGCTCATGCGCCGCGCCCTGGAGTACGTCAAGGCGTTCGACGGGGTCATCGCCCAGCACGCCCAGGAGCCGCGGCTGACCGAGGGCGCCCAGATGAACGAGGGCGTCGTCTCCGACCGGCTGGGACTGGCGGGCTGGCCCGCGGTGGCCGAGGAGGCGATCATCGCCCGCGACTGCCTGCTCGCCGAGCACGTCGGCTCGCGCCTGCACGTCTGCCACGTCTCCACCAAGGGGTCGGTGCAGATCATCCGCTGGGCCAAGAGCCGCGGCTGCGACGTCACCGCCGAGGTGACCCCGCACCACCTGCTGCTCACCGACGACCTCGCCGAGAGCTACGACCCGGTCTACAAGGTCAACCCGCCGCTGCGCACCGCCGAGGACGTCGAGGCGCTGCGCGAGGGGCTCGCCGACGGCACGATCGACATCGTCGCCACCGACCACGCCCCCCACCCCAGCGAGGCCAAGGAGACCGAGTGGAGCCAGGCCGCGATGGGCATGCTCGGCCTGGAGACGGCGCTGTCGGTGGTGCAGCACACCATGGTCGACACCGGCCTGCTGGACTGGGCCGGGGTGGCGCAGCGCATGTCCGCCGTGCCCGCCCGCATCGGACGCGTCCCCGGCCAGGGCCGCCCCCTCGCCGTCGGGGAACCCGCCAACGTCACCCTCTACGACCCCGCGGCCACACGGGTGGTCGACCCCGCGGCGATGGCCTCCAAGAGCCGCAACTCGCCGTACGCCGGCATGAGGCTGCCCGGGCGGGTGCTCGCCACGTTCCTGCGCGGGAAGCCCACCGTTCTCGACGGGAAGATCCAGTGAGCATGAGCCACCACGCCCGGACGCCCGCGCGGCCCGCAGCCGGCCCGGCGGGCGCACCGCGCCGCAGCGACCAGACAACCACCACGCCCGCAGAGGGGAAGAAGAACGTGCAGGTGCCCGCGATCCTGGTGCTGGAGGACGGCCGAGTCTTCCACGGGGTCTCCTTCGGAGCCGAGGGGGAGACCTTCGGCGAGATCGTGTTCAACACCGGGATGACCGGATACCAGGAGACCCTCACCGACCCCTCCTACCACCGCCAGATCGTGGTGATGACCGCGCCGCACGTCGGCAACACCGGGGTCAACGACGACGACCCCGAGTCGGGCCGCATCTGGGTGGCCGGGTACGTCGTCCGCGAGCCCTCCCGCATCTCGTCGAACTGGCGGGCCAAGCGCACCCTCGGCGAGGAGCTGCGCCGCCAGGGCGTCGTGGGCATCGCGATGCCGGGCACCCGAGCGCTCACCCGCCACCTGCGCGACAGGGGCGTGATGCGCGCCGCCGTCAGCACCGTGGAACTCGACCCCGCCAAACTGCTGGAGCGCGTCCTGGCCAGCCCGCGGATGGCCGGAGCCGACCTGGTGGAGGAGGTCACCACCACCGAGCCGTACACGGTCCACCCGCCCGCGGGGGTGCCCACCCGCTTCACCGTCGCCGCGGTCGACCTCGGCATCAAGGCGATGACCCCGCAGCGGCTCGCCGAACGCGGCTGCGAGGTGCGGGTCCTGCCCGCCGACACCACCGCCGAGCAGATCCTCGCCCTCGACCCCGACGGCGTCTTCTTCAGCAACGGCCCCGGCGACCCGGCCACCGCCGACACCGCCGTGGCGGCGATGCGCGGGGTGCTGGACGCGGGCACGCCGCTGTTCGGCATCTGCTTCGGCAACCAGATCCTGGGCCGGGCCCTGGGACTGCAGACCTACAAGCTGCCCTTCGGCCACCGCGGAGTCAACCAGCCGGTCCGCGACACCCGCACCGGACGCGTCTACATCACCAGCCAGAACCACGGCTTCGCGGTCCGCGCCGACCTCGACGGCCCGTTCGACACCCCGTACGGCCGCGCCGAGGTCAGCTACGTCGGCCTCAACGACAACGTGGTCGAGGGGCTGCGGCTGCTGGACCGCCCCGCGTTCAGCGCCCAGTTCCACCCCGAGGCCGCCGCCGGTCCGCACGACGCCGCCGACCTGTTCGACGCCTTCGTCGAGATGATGGCCGCCCACCGGGACGCGCGCGAGTCCGCGCGCGCCTGAACCGCTCCGCTCCGCGGACCACCGGCGCGCCCACCGGGCCACGGTGGCGACGCCGTCCGCGCCTCGATCCGACACTGGGGAATACACAACCATGCCGCGCCGTACTGATCTTTCGTCTGTGCTCGTGATCGGCTCCGGGCCGATCGTCATCGGCCAGGCGTGCGAGTTCGACTACTCGGGCACCCAGGCCTGCCGGGTGCTCAAGGCCGAGGGCCTGCGGGTCATCCTGGTCAACTCCAACCCGGCCACGATCATGACCGACCCCGAGTTCGCCGACGCCACCTACGTCGAGCCCATCACCCCGGAGATGGTCGAGAAGATCATCGCCAAGGAACGCCCCGACGCGCTGCTGCCCACCCTGGGCGGACAGACCGCGCTCAACACCGCCGTGGCGCTGCACGAGGCCGGCGTGCTCGCCAAGTACGACGTCGAACTGATCGGCGCGAACATCGACGCCATCCAGGCCGGCGAGGACCGCGACAGCTTCAAGCGCATCGTGGAGCGCGTCGGCGGGGAGTCGGCCCGCTCGGTGATCTGCCACTCCATCGAGGAGTGCCTGGCCGCCGCGGAGGAGCTGAACTACCCCGTCGTGGTGCGCCCCTCCTTCACCATGGGCGGCGCGGGCTCCGGCTTCGCCCACGACGAGGCCGAACTGCGCCGCATCGCCGGGCAGGGGCTGGCGCTCTCGCCCACCACCGAGGTGCTCCTGGAGGAGTCCATCCTCGGCTGGAAGGAGTACGAGCTGGAGCTGATGCGCGACGCCAACGACAACGTGGTCGTCGTCTGCTCCATCGAGAACCTCGACCCGATGGGCGTGCACACCGGCGACTCCATCACGGTGGCGCCCGCCATGACCCTCACCGACCGCGAGTACCAGCGGCTGCGCGACCTCGGCATCGCCGTCATCCGCGAGGTGGGCGTCGACACCGGCGGCTGCAACATCCAGTTCGCGGTGCACCCCGAGACCGGCCGGATCATCGTCATCGAGATGAACCCGCGCGTCTCGCGGTCCTCGGCGCTGGCCTCCAAGGCCACCGGCTTCCCCATCGCCAAGATCGCCGCCAAGCTCGCCATCGGCTACACCCTGGACGAGATCCCCAACGACATCACCGCCGAGACCCCGGCCAGCTTCGAGCCGACCCTGGACTACGTCGTCGTCAAGGTGCCGCGGTTCGCGTTCGAGAAGTTCCCCGGCGCCGACCCCGGCCTGACCACCACCATGAAGTCGGTGGGCGAGGCGATGGCCATCGGCCGCTGCTTCCCCGAGGCGCTGCAGAAGGCCATGCGCTCGATGGAGAAGAAGGGCGCCGCCTTCAGCTGGGCGGGCGAGCCCGGCGACAAGGAGGAGCTGCTGCGCGCGGTGCGCACGCCCAGCGAGGACCGGCTGCGCCAGGTCCAGCAGGCCCTGCGCGCGGGGGCCACCGTCGACGAACTGTACGAGGCCACCCGGATCGACCGGTGGTTCCTGGACCAGCTGCTGCTGCTGGAGGAGAAGGCCCGCGAGCTGGCCGCGGCCCCCCGGCTGGACGCCGAACTGCTGCGCTCGGCCAAGCGGCTGGGCTTCTCCGATGTCCAGATCGGCGAGATCACCGGCCGCTCCGAGGAGCTCGTGCGGGAGCTGCGCGACGCCCTGGACGTGCACCCGGTCTACCTGACCGTGGACACCTGCGCCGCGGAGTTCGCC
This sequence comes from Thermobifida alba, assembly GCF_023208015.1. Taxonomy (NCBI): domain Bacteria; kingdom Bacillati; phylum Actinomycetota; class Actinomycetes; order Streptosporangiales; family Nocardiopsidaceae; genus Thermobifida; species Thermobifida alba. The sequence continues at coordinate 453,086 of NZ_CP051627.1, forward strand.
GCGAAGACGCCCTACCTGTACTCCAGCTACGACGAGGAGACCGAGGTCCCGCCCAGCAGCCGGCCCAAGGTCATCATCCTCGGCTCCGGCCCCAACCGCATCGGGCAGGGCGTGGAGTTCGACTACAGCTGCGTGCACGCGTCCTTCGCGCTGGCCGAGGCCGGATACGAGACCGTCATGGTCAACTGCAACCCCGAGACGGTCTCCACCGACTACGACACCAGCGACCGGCTGTACTTCGAGCCGCTGACGCTGGAGGACGTGCTGGAGGTGGTGCGCGCCGAGCAGGCCACCGGCGAGGTCGCGGGCGTGATCGTGCAGCTGGGCGGCCAGACCCCGCTGGGCCTGGCCAGGAAGCTCAAGGAGGCCGGGGTGCCGATCGTGGGCACCAGCCCCGAGGCCATCGACCTGGCCGAGGACCGCGGCGAGTTCGGCCGGGTCCTGGCCAGGGCCGGACTGCCCGCCCCCAAGCACGGCACCGCCCAGTCCTTCGAGGAGGCCCGGGCCATCGCCGAGGAGATCGGCTACCCGGTGCTGGTGCGCCCCTCCTACGTGCTGGGCGGCCGCGGCATGGAGATCGTCTACAACGAGGCCATGCTCGCCGACTACATCGAGCGCAACGCCGAGGTCAGCACCGACCACCCGGTCCTGGTGGACCGCTTCCTCGACGAGGCCGTCGAGATCGACGTGGACGCCCTCTACGACGGGACCGACCTGTACCTGGGCGGCATCATGGAGCACATCGAGGAGGCGGGCATCCACTCCGGCGACTCCGCATGCGCCCTGCCGTCCATCACGCTCGGCCAGGAGGACATCGAGCGCATCCGCTACTCCACCGAGGCCATCGCCGCGGGGGTCGGGGTGCGCGGCCTGCTCAACGTGCAGTACGCGCTGGCCTCCGGGGTGCTCTACGTGCTGGAGGCCAACCCGCGGGCCTCGCGCACCGTGCCGTTCGTCTCCAAGGCCACCGCGGTGCCGCTGGCCAAGGCCGCCGCCCGGGTGATGATGGGCGCCACCATCCGCGAGCTGCGCGCCGAGGGGCTGCTGCCGCCGGAGGGCGACGGCGGCACGCTGCCGCCGGAGGCGCCGGTCGCGGTCAAGGAGGCGGTGCTGCCCTTCAACCGCTTCATCGACCGCCAGGGCCAGGGCGTGGACACCGTGCTGGGCCCGGAGATGCGCTCCACCGGCGAGGTCATGGGCCTGGACGTGGACTTCGGCACCGCCTTCGCCAAGTCCCAGCTGGCCACCTACGGGGCGCTGCCCACCTCCGGGACGGTGTTCGTCTCCGTGGCCAACCGCGACAAGCGCACCATGATCTTCCCGGTCAGGCGCCTGGCGGACCTGGGCTTCGAGATCCTGGCCACCGAGGGCACCGCCCTGGCGCTGCGCCGCCACGGCGTCCGGGCCCGCGTGGTGCGCAAGCACAGCGACGGCCCCGGCCCCGACGGCGAGCCGACGATCGTGCAGCTCATCCACGACGGCGAGGTGGACCTCATCGTCAACACCCCGTTCGGCGGGCCCGGCCAGTCCGGGCCCCGGCTGGACGGCTACGAGATCCGCACCGCCGCGGTGGCCCGCGGGGTGCCCAGCGTCACCACCGTCCAGGGGCTGGCCGCCGCCGTCCAGGGCATCGAGTCCCTGGTCAACGGCAGTATCGAGGTGCGCTCCCTGCAGGAGCACTCCCGCGCGCTGCTGGCCGCCACACGGCAGGGCACGGCGGGGTGAGCCCCGGTCCGGGGACGGTCCGCGCGGACCGTCCCCGGACCGCGTCCGGTTGCGGAACAATGGTGCAGCGAGCGTCCGGGGAGCGGAGTTCCTCTTCGCGGGCCCCTCGCGGCCCGTCGCACGAGGCCCGGCAGGCGCTCGAAGCGGTGGCGGAGACCGGAGGGGACCCTCTCAGTGAGTGACGTGCGGCCGGTGCAGATGAGCAGCCCGGTACTGACGGTGCGGCAGGTGGACGCCTACCACGCCATCACGGTGGTCGCTCCGGGCATCGCGGAGCGGTTCCGCTCGGGGCAGTTCATCGCCGTGGCCGTCGGCGGCGAGCACTCCGCCATGCTCACCCGGCGGGTGTTCGCCATCCACGAGGTCAAGCCCGACTACGGCGGAACCGTGGAGTTCCTGTTCGCGGTGCGCGGCAGGGGCACCGCCTGGCTGGCCGAGCGGCGCTCCCGGGACCTGCTGGACGTCATCGGCCCGCTGGGGCGGCCGTTCCCGCTGCCGCGGGACCCGGTCAACTGCGTCCTGGTCGGCGGCGGCTCCGGCAGCGCCCCGCTGTTCCCGCTGGCGCACGCGCTGCGGCGGCGGGGCTGCCGGGTGGACTTCGTGCTGGGCGGGGCCACGGCGTCGCGGGTGTTCAGCGCGCTCACCGCGCGGCGGATCGCCGAGAGCGCGACCTTCACCACCGACGACGGCTCGCTCGGCACGAGGGGCCGGGTCACCGACGTCCTCGCCCGGGTGATCGACGAGGCCTGCTCGGACGTGGTGTACGCGTGCGGGCCGATGCCGATGCTGCGCGAGGTCACCGCGATGGCGATGCGCTACGGCATCCCGGTCCAGGTCTCGGTGGAGGAGACCATGGCCTGCGGCACGGGGATCTGCATGTCGTGCGTGGTCCCGGTGGTGGGGGAGGACGGCATCACCCGCATGGCGCGCGCCTGCGTGGACGGGCCGGTGTTCCGGGGGGAGCGGGTGCGGTTCGACGACGTCGGAACGGTCCCCTTCGACGCCCTGGGCGCCCCGGGATGGAAGGCGCGGGGAGGGGAGGACCGGGCCCGCGAGGCCGGATGAGCGGTGGTGGCGGCGGGCGCGGAGACGGTGACGGAGGGGGCGGCGATGATTCCCGACCTGCGGGTCAGGCTGGGCGAGTGGGAGCTGGCCAATCCGGTGATGACCGCGGCGGGGTGCGCCGGGTCCGGGCGAGAGCTGGCGAGGTTCTGCGACATCTCGCGGATCGGGGCGGTGGTGACCAAGTCGGTCACGGTGGAGCCGCGGGCGGGGCGGCCCGCGCCGCGTATCGCGGAGACGCCCAGCGGGGTGCTCAGCGCGGTCGGTCTCCAGGGGCCGGGGATCGACGTGTTCCTGCAACGGGACCTGCCGTGGCTGCTGTCCCGCGGGGCCCGCGCGGCGGTGTCGGTGGCGGGGGGCGGCGTGGACGAGTACGCCCTGCTGGCCCGGCGGCTGTCGGAGGCGCCCGGGGTGACCATGATCGAGGTGAACCTGTCCAGCCCCGATCCGGCGCGCGGGGGCCGGCACTTCGCCGCGGACGCCGCGGCGGCGGCCCGGGTGGTGGCGGCGGTGCGGGAGGCGGCGCGGGCCGACATCCCGGTGTTCGCCAAGCTTCCCGCGGACGTCGCCGACCTGGTGGGGTTGGCCGGGGAGTGCGTGGCGGCGGGCGCGGACGGACTGGCCATGATCAACACGGTGCGAGGGATGGTCGTCGACGTCGACACCCGGCGCCCGGCGGTGGCGGGCGGCATGGGCGGCCTGTCCGGGCCCGCGATCCGGCCGATCGCCGTGGCCTGCGTCTACCAGGTGCACGCGGCGCTGCCCGAGGTGCCCATCGTCGGGATGGGCGGGGTGCGCACCGGTGCGGACGTGATGGAGTTCCTGCTGGCCGGGGCCAGTGCCGTGGCTGTGGGCAGCGCCCTCTTCCACGACCCCTCGGCGTGCCTGCGGGTCCTGCGGGAGCTGGAGCGGGAGCTGGTGGACCGGGGGGTGGAGCGGGTCGACGCGCTGATCGGCGCGGCCCACCACACCGCGGGGGCGCCGGGCGCGGCCGCGGAGTGAGGCGGGCCGCGGCGCGGGGCGGCGGGCGGAGAACGCGCTGAGGCGCCCGGTGCCGGTTCGGGCCTGCGTGGTGACCGTTTTCCCGGTGAACGGGAAGATGGGGCGCTTGTGGCGGTTTGAGCGTGTTCTGTGCCCCTGTCTGGCCTGTCGGCTCCTGCGGGACGCGCAGACAGCGGGTTTCCCGCGGCGGGGCCGACCGGCCCGCACGGGGGGAGCCCACGGGGACGGCGGGGCGTCGCGGACAGCGGCGGACCGTCTCCGGTGCCCCGCCGGTACGGCGGGGCACGATCCGACCAACCATGACACGAAGGAGGGCCATCGTGGCCGCACCCATCGCCGTCGCGATCGACGCACCGGACATCGAGACCGCAGCCCGCTGGGCCGCTGCGGTCGCCCCCCATGTCAGCACGCTCAAGGTGGGGCTGGAGCTGTACCTGCGCTACGGCCCCGAGGTGGTGGAGACCGTCCGGGGCGCCCGCGGGGTGGAGCTGTTCCTCGACCTGAAACTGCACGACATCCCCGCCACGGTCGCGGGCGCGGCCCGCGCCGTGGCGCGGCTCGGGCCCGCTTTCCTGACCGTGCACGCCTCGGGCGGGGCCGACATGATCCGCGCGGCGGTGGAGGCGGCTCCCGACACGCGCATCGCCGCCGTCACGGTCCTGACGTCGCTGGACGAGGCGGCGCTGGACACCGTGGGCGTGCGCGGTCCGGCCTCCGACGCGGTGCGCCGCCTCGCGGTGCTCGCGGTCGGGGCGGGAGCGCGGGCCCTGGTGTGCTCCCCGCACGAGGTGGCCGCGCTGCGCTCCGAGGTCGGCCCGGAGGTCACGCTGATCACCCCCGGGGTGCGTCCGGCGGGGGCGGACCAGGGCGACCAGGCGCGGGTCGCGACGCCGGAGGCGGCGCTGGCGGCCGGCGCCGACCTGTTGGTCATCGGGCGCCCCATCACCCGTGCGCCCGACCCCGGGGCGGCCGCGGCGGCGCTCGGCGCCGCGCTCCGCAGGGCCGGGGCCTCCCCCTCCTGACCGGCCGGAACCTGTTACGGTCTTCCATTGGTTTCCGATTTCTTCGTCCGAAAACCGGAATGTCGGCGCAGGTGTGGTCAACCTCACGTCATCGCTGTCGGGGGGTTTCGGTGCTCTGTCCGGATTGTCAAGCAGGGTGAAAACCCGAAAATCGACGACTCTCCGGAGTTGAATGCTCACTCACCGTAGTTCCTTGAAGGAAATAGCGCGTGAAAAGCGCCTTTGCGTTGCCGAAGAGGGGCGGAACCTACTAACTTGCGCAGGCGTCCGCCCTCTGAAAACTAAGAGAAAACCGAGGTGACCCGGCGTGGCCCTTCCTCCCCTCACTCCTGAACAGCGCGCCGCGGCTCTTGAGAAGGCCGCGAAGGCCAGAAAAGAGCGCGCGGAGGTCAAGCACCGCCTCAAGCACGGCGGTATCTCGCTGACCGAGGTCCTCAAGCTCGGCCAGAGCGACGAGGTCATCGGCAAGATGAAGGTCTCCGCCCTGCTTGAGTCGCTTCCCGGTGTCGGCAAGGTCCGGGCCAAGCAGATCATGGAGCGGCTCAACATCGCCGAGTCGCGGCGTGTCCGCGGCCTGGGCGCCAACCAGCGCGCCGCGCTGGAGAGCGAGTTCGGCGGTCAGTAGTTCAGGTGTGCTCCGGCGCGCCCGAAACGCGCGCCGCCCCTTCGCGGACCGGCTCGTCGGCGCCCCGGGCGCCGACGAGCCGGTCCCCGTTGAGCTGGTATAAAAAGACCCACCGCGGCACCGAGCCGCGACCGCGAACCACCGTCCAGCCCGTCCGCAGCGGGAACCGGGAGCCGAGGAACCAGTGCCTGTCGAGTCCGGAGCCGGTATCGGCCAGCCGAAACGCCTCACGGTCCTGTCCGGACCCTCCGGGGTGGGCAAGAGCACCGTCGTCAAGGAACTGCGACGCCGCCACCCCGAGGTGTGGCTCTCGGTGTCGGTCACCACGCGGGCCCCGCGCCCCGGCGAGACCGACGGGGTGGAGTACCACTTCGTCGACGACGCCGAGTTCGACCGGCTCGTCGCCGAGAAGGAGCTGCTGGAGTGGGCCGAGTTCGCGGGCCACCGCTACGGCACCCCCCGCGAACCGGTGCTGGAGCGCCTGGAGGCCGGCCAGCCCGTGCTGCTGGAGATCGAACTGAACGGCGCCCGGCAGGTGCGCGCCAACATGCCCGAGGCGTTCCTGGTCTTCCTCGCCCCGCCGTCCTGGGAGGAACTGGTCCGCAGGCTCACCGGACGCGGCACCGAGTCCCCCGAGGTCGTGCAGCGCCGCCTGGACACCGCCCGCGTCGAGCTCGCCGCCGAGAAGGAGTTCGACGTCACACTGGTCAACACGTCGGTGCACGAGGTCTGCGACGAGCTGCTACGTTTGATGGTTGCGCCGTCCGCATAGCGACCAGGCGCACCCCGGGGCGTCCCGCCCGGACGAGCCGGACACCGGTCCGCGCCGACGGCGCCGCGCCCCGACGTCATTCCATCCGCATCCCACGGCGCCGCGCCCGACGCGGAGCCGACCGACCGTCTAGGGGTTAGGCACCTTGGCTGGTACACCGCCCGTTGCCGAAGGCATCACCAACCCGCCGATCGACGAACTCCTTGAGGTCGTCGACAGCAAGTACAGCCTCGTCACCATGGCCGCCAAGCGGGCCCGGCAGATCAACGCCTACTACGCCCAGCTGGGCGAGGGGCTGCTGGAGTACGTGGGCCCGCTCGTGGAGACCCAGGTCCAGGAGAAGTCCCTGTCCATCGCGCTGCGCGAGATCAGGGAAGGACTGCTGACCGCCGAGTCGCAGGAACAGGCGTAGCGGTCCCGAGCTGCCGGCTCCCCGCGGCCGCAGACCCCACCCCGCCCGAGCGCACCGGGCCCGCGGTGGATAAGGTCGCGGTCGGCGGGAAGCCGGAAAGCGAACAGCGAGGGAAGGGACGGTGCCGCCGATGACGGGTCAGCGCGCACCCCGGGTCGTTCTCGGCGTGGGCGGCGGGATCGCCGCCTACAAGATCTGTGAACTGTTGCGCCGTCTCACCGAGTCGGGCCACCACGTCCGGGTGGTCCCCACCCGCGACGCCCTGCGTTTCGTGGGCGAGCCCACCTGGGCCGCCCTGTCCGGCCAGCCCGTCGCCACCGACGTGTGGCAGTCGGTGCACGAGGTGCCGCACGTACGCCTCGGACAGCAGGCCGACCTGGTGTTCGTCGCCCCCGCCACCGCCGACCTGCTGGCCCGCGCCGCCCACGGCATGGCCGACGACCTGCTCACCAACACCCTGCTCACCGCGCGCTGCCCGGTCGTGTTCGCCCCCGCCATGCACACCGAGATGTGGGAGCACCCGGCCACCCGGCACAACGTCGCCACACTCCGCTCCCGGGGGGCGATCGTGCTGGAGCCCGCCTCCGGACGGCTCACCGGGGCCGACACCGGCAAGGGGCGGCTGCCCGAGCCCGCCGAACTGTTCGACGTGGCCCGCCGCGTGCTCGCCCGCGGCTCCCTCACCGCCGACCTGGCCGGACGGCACGTGGTGGTCTCCGCGGGCGGCACCCGCGAAGCCCTCGACCCGGTCCGCTTCCTGGGCAACCGGTCGACCGGGATGCAGGGCTACGCGCTGGCCGCCACCGCCGTGGCCCGCGGCGCCCGCGTCACCCTCGTCTCCGCGAACGTGGCGCTGCCCGCCCCCGCCGGGGCCGACGTGGTCCCGGTGACCTCGGCCCTGGAACTGCGCGAGGCGGTCCTGGCGGCCGCCGCCGATGCCGACGCGGTGGTCATGGCGGCGGCCGTCGCCGACTTCCGCCCCGACACGGTGGCCGCCGGGAAGATCAAGAAGACCGGCGCCCGGCCCGCCCCGATCAGCCTCGTGGAGAACCCCGACATCCTCGCCGAGCTCAGCCGCGACCGCGCCCGCGCGGGCCAGGTCGTCGTGGGCTTCGCCGCCGAGACCGACAACGTGCTGGAGCACGGCCGCGACAAGCTCCGCCGCAAGGGCTGCGACCTGCTCGTGGTCAACCAGGTCGGCGAGGACATGGCGTTCGGCACCCCGGACAACCAGGCGGTGGTGCTCGGCCCGGACGGACTGGCCGTGGAGATCCCGCGCGGCCCCAAGGAGGACCTCGCCGACCGGGTCTGGGACCTCGTGGCCGAACGCCTCGCCCCGACGGGCCGGGACACCGGAGCCGGACAGTAGCACCGTGCCCCGCGCGGGGCACGGCAGGAGACCGGGTCCCGCGCCACGGCCCCCGAACCTGACACAGCAGCCGGTCCGGCGTGTGTCGATCCCCACTACAGTGGACCAGGAAAACCACCCCCGCCGGTCGGGGACGGCCGGGACGCCCCCGTGACGCCCCGGTGCCGACCGGCACGGCAACTGTCAGCCAGCAGCCGCTGCAAGGAGTCTCACACCGTGTCCCGTCGACTTTTCACTTCCGAGTCGGTCACCGAAGGCCACCCCGACAAGATCGCCGACCAGATCAGCGACGCGATCCTCGACTCGATGCTCAAGGATGACCCCCGCAGCCGGGTCGCGGTGGAGACCCTCATCACGACCGGTCAGGTGCACGTCGCCGGCGAGGTGACCACGTCCACCTACGTCGACATCCCCACCATCATCCGCGAGAAGATCCTGGAGATCGGCTACGACTCCTCGGCCAAGGGCTTCGACGGCTCCTCCTGCGGCGTCTCGGTGTCCATCGGCGCGCAGTCGCCCGACATCGCCCAGGGCGTCGACACCGCCTACGAGGCCCGGGAGAACGAGACCTTCGACGACCTCGACCGCCAGGGCGCGGGCGACCAGGGGCTGATGTTCGGCTACGCCAACAGCGAGACCCCCGAGCTGATGCCGCTGCCGATCAAGCTCGCCCACGCGCTGGCCCAGCGGCTGTCGGCGGTGCGTCGCGACGGCACCATCCCCTACCTGCGGCCCGACGGCAAGACCCAGGTCACCGTGGAGTACGACGGGCAGACCCCGGTCCGGCTGGACACCGTCGTGGTCTCCAGCCAGCACGCCCCCGACATCGACCTGCGCGAGCTGCTCACGCCCGACATCAAGGAGCACGTGATCGCCCCGGTCGTGGCCGACTACGGCCTCGAAGCCGACAACTACCGGCTGCTGGTCAACCCCACCGGACGGTTCGAGATCGGCGGTCCGATGGGCGACGCCGGCCTGACCGGACGCAAGATCATCGTCGACACCTACGGCGGCTACGCCCGCCACGGCGGCGGCGCCTTCTCCGGCAAGGACCCGTCCAAGGTCGACCGCTCCGCCGCCTACGCCACCCGCTGGGTCGCCAAGAACGTCGTCGCCGCCGGGCTGGCCGAGCGCGTCGAGGTCCAGGTCGCCTACGCGATCGGCAAGGCCCAGCCGGTCGGCGTCTTCCTGGAGACCTTCGGCACCGAGCAGGTCGCCCCGGAGCGGATCGAGAAGGCCGTGCTGGAGGTCTTCGACCTGCGCCCCGCCGCGATCATCCGCGACCTGGACCTGCTGCGTCCCATCTACTCCAAGACCGCCGCCTACGGCCACTTCGGCCGCGAGGAGCCCGAGTTCACCTGGGAGCGCACCGACCGCGTCGAGGCGCTGAAGTCCGCGGTGGGCGCCTGACCCCGGTCCGCGGGCACGGCCGACACGGCGGGGCCCCGGCGCGCAGGCGCCGGGGCCCCGCCGTTCACCGGAGAAAGACATCCGCTGTTCTTGTGCGCCACGTTGGCGAACCTGGCGCACAATGGCGGCACGTCCGTTGAGCTTGTGGAGTTGACCGTCAGCCAGGCCCGCGACCACTTCTCCGACGCGGTGAACCGGGCGGCCTTCGGCGGAGAGATCACCTACGTCACCCGGGGGCGCGGACGAGAACGTGCCGCAGCCATCGTCCCGGCCGAACTCGTCGAAGCATACGAGGAACTTCTGGACCGGGAGGACGGGCGGACAGCCCAGGAACGCCTGGACGACATCCGCGAGGGTCGGGTCCGGTCGGTCTCAGCCGAGGACGTGGGCAGGGACCTGGGACTGTGAGCCCGAAGAGCTACCGGGTCGAGTACGATCCCCGGGCGGCCAAAGAAAGAACTGTCGAGACTGGACAGGGCGGTGGCACGCAGGGTCCATGCCGCGGTCCTCGCTCTGGCCCGGGAGCCGAGGCCGAGCGGATGCCGCCAGTTGAGCGGCTGTCCGGGAATATGGCGGATCCGAGTCGGCGAGTACCGGGTCGTCTACAGCGTGGACGACGGTGAACTCGTCGTGCTGGCGCTACGGGTTGCCCACCGCCGTGAGGTGGACCGGGCGTTCTGAGGTGCTGCCGACGCTTCCGGGGCACCCGTGACCGAAAAAGGACACCGCTCCGCTGCCCGGCCGACCGCGTCGAGGCGCTGAAGTCCGCGGTGGGCGCCTGACCCCGGTCCGCGGGCCCCGCCGTGGGCGCGTTCAGCGGCGGGAGGCACCGCCGGTGAACGCCAGCACGGACTTCTGTACCTGCTCCAGCGGCCCGTGCCGGAACCGGCGCAGCCACAGCGACGAGCCGACCAGCAGGAACAGGCTGACCCCGGCCCACAGGCCCAGCACCCACCACGGCCCCGAACCGCTCATGCGGGCGGCCAGGCCCAGCCCGAAGCCGTAGCACAGCAGCGAGCACAGCACGTTCTGGAGGACGTAGCCGCTCATCGCGGTGCGGCCCAGGGCGGACACGGCCGCGGTGAGCACCCCGAACCTCGGCAGGCGGTCCACCAGCAGCCCGACCAGGCCGATGTAGCCCACCGCCACCACGGGAGCGGCGACGTAGCGGTCGAGCAGGAACAGGTCCGCACCGCCCAGGGAGGTGGCGAGGTTCAGCGGCAGCCCCGCCCCCAGGCCCCAGCAGGCCATCCGCACGCGCATCCGGCGTCCCGCCGCGCCGGGGGAGAACGCTCCGGCGCGCATCAGCCGCACCCCGACGAGGAACAGCGCGACCAGCAGCGCGAAGGTGACGATCGGCTCGATCCGCAGTGCCAGGGCGTTGTCCACCCGGAACAGCACCTGCTCCGGGTAGCCCCCGGCGGTGTACAGCGCGGTGAGGCCGGCCGCCTCGCGCGGGTCCGGCGCCCCCTGCGGGACTGCGGCCAGCGCCCAGGTGAGCAGCGACATCCACAGCACGTGCAGCACGGCCGCCGACCACAGCACGGCGGAACGCGCCCGCCGGGAGCGGGTGAGCAGCCAGGCCACGACCAGGCCGGTCACCGCGTAGCCCATGAGCACGTCCCAGGCGAACACCAGGGTGAAGTGGAGGGCGCCCTCCACCAGCAGGAACAGGGCCCGTCCGAGGTAGGTCCCGGGCCAGCGCCGCCCCCGCCGCGTCGCGGCGCGGTGCTGGAGGGCCAGCCCCGCGCCGAACAGGATGGCCAGCAGGGCGAGGAACTTGCCGTTGGCCAGGAAGCGGAAGACGCTCTCCACCACGCCGCTGACGGAGGCCGAGGCGGAGACGGTGGTCAGGGCCTGCGCGTCGACGAGCGGCGCGGCCTCCCCCAGAGGTGAGGTGAACAGCCACACGTTGGTGGCGAGCGTGCCCAGGATCGCCGTCCCGCGCAGCACGTCCAGCAGGGGCAGACGCGCCGGGGCGGGGGAGAGGCCCGAGGGAGCGGCCGGGCGGCGTTCGGTCGTGTCCATGCGACTGCGGTTCCTCCCGTGGTCGGTCGACGCCACCGATGCTCCCGGAAACACGGGTGGGGGCGCGTCGGGCGGAGGAACGAGACCGCGTACTCCTTTCGGAGGACACGCCGGGGACCGCTCGGGCCGCGGTACGGACGGGAGGACGGGGAGACGGCGGCGGCCCGGAGCCGTGCGGCCCCGGGCCGCCGTGGCACAGGAGGAAGCGGTGCGGCGCTTCGGGAGGGCCCGGCAGGGCGCGACGGTGTGCGGGACGCGCGCCGCCGCGGGGCGGACTCAGGCCACGAGGTCGATCTCGCAGCGTGCTCCCCGTCCACGGGAGAGGCGGGCATCCGACGTCACCAACGTCGCCCCGAGGCTTTCCGCCAAGGAGATGTAGGCGGCGTCGTAGACGGAGTAGTTGTCCCGCAGTTCCCAGATGCGCCCCATGTAGGGCCAGTGCGGAACCCGTTCCAGAAGCAGCGCGCCGAACGTCTGCCGTGCGAGTTCGGCATCACCCAGGACGATCTTCTTGCCGAGGACGAGGTTGCGCAGAGTGTGCGTCACCTCAAGGCTGACGACGTCAGGAGCATACAGCCGCTGCCCAGCCATTCGCTCCTTCGCCTTCTTCCCCAACTCCTCTTTGTTGGTGAGTGCGTGGACCAGGACGGAGGCGTCGACGACGATCACTCGGGCCGCCCTTCCTGCCGTGCTTCCAGGATGTCGTCATTGGTGAGGGCGCTGGTGATACGGGCGCGGTGCTCGTCCAGGAGACGGTCGTTGAAGGACGGCGCGTCGGAGCGGCTCCGGGAGTCGGTCTCGACGAGGGAGCGCACATAGTCCTGAACACTCATGCGGGCGGCTTCGGCATTGCGGCGAACAGCCTCGACCGTCTCCCGGGGGAGCGACAGTGTCTCTGATGTGATCATGTCGTCCACGATTCCACCTCCGGCCCCGCCTTGTGGGCGTTCGAAACGTTCGACTTTTTTACGTACCCGCCCGAAAACGGCGGGCAAAACGGACAGCCGCTGGTCGCCGGCTGTCCGTTCGGGGGGAAAACGTGGGAAAACGTCAGATCCGGACCACGGTGCTGCGCACGATCTCGAAGACCGGGTGGAGCGCGGCCTCGCGTTCGAACTCCTCCAGGGAGGAGTCCGGACGGGCCCGGAAGTAGGGGCCGACCACGAGGATGCGCGGGTTGTCCAGGTACTCGCGCAGCACCGGGGCGGCGCGCTCGGGGCCGACCTCCACCACACTGACCAGTTCGATCCAGCCGCCCCGGCGCAGCGTCGCGTAGCCGTCCTTGCGGATGTTGCGCACCCAGCCGACCTCGCCGTAGGGGGCCACCAGGAAGCGGCCGTCGGTGTTCTCCACCAGGCTCACCGGAACGGTGCGCAGGAACCCGGTCCTGGCCCCCCTGGTCGTCAGCAGGTGCAGGTCCCGGGTGCCCAGACCGTAGGCGATCGCCCCGCCGAGAACGGCGTTGAGGACGCGCCGCGCCCGGGTCATCGTGAAACGCTTCGTCCCGTGCTCCATCGCACCCCTTCCTCTCACACCCCCATTGTGGGGGGTGGGCGGAGTCCTCGCGCCTGGGGCATACCCGGGCGGCCGCTCAGCGGAACGCGGAGATCCCGGTGACCGCCTGGCCGAGGCTGAGCGCGTGGATCTCCTCGGTGCCCTCGTAGGTGGCGACCGTCTCCAGGTTCAGCATGTGCCGCAGCACCGGGTAGTCCAGGGTGATGCCGTTGGCGCCGTGCAGGGACCGCGCCGCGGCGGCCACCCGCTGGGCCGCGGCCACGTTGGCGAGCTTGCCGAAGCTCACCTGGTGGTGGTGGCAGGCCCCGGCGTCCTTGAGCCGCCCCAGGTGCAGCGCGGTGAGCGCGGCCTGGTTGACGTCCACCACCATCTCGGCGAGTTTGCGCTGGGTGAGCTGGAACGCGGCGATGGGCCTGCCGAACTGCTCCCGGGAGGAGGCGTAGTCCAGCGCCGCCTCGTAGCAGGCGCGGGCCGCGCCCGCCGCGCCCCACACGATGCCGAAGCGGGCCTCGGTGAGGCAGGACAGCGGCGCGCCCAGCCCTTCGGCCAGCGGCAGCCGCGCCGACTCGGGCAGCCTCAGCCCGTCGAAGGAGAGCGCGGAGGTGACCGAGGCGCGCAGCGACAGTTTGCGCCGGATCACGGTGGCGGTGAAACCGGGGGTGTCGGTGGGGACCACGAAGCCCCGGACGCCCTCCTCGGTGCCGGCCCACACCACGGCCACGTCGGCGATGGAGCCGTTGGTGATCCACAGTTTCGCGCCGTCCAGCACCCAGTCGGAGCCGTCCCGGCGGGCGCGGGTGCGCATCGACCCCGGATCGCTGCCCGAGTCCGGTTCGGTCAGCCCGAAGCAGCCGATGGCCTCGCCGGCGGCCATCCGGGGCAGCCACTCGTTCTTCTGCTCCGGTGAGCCGTACCGGTGGATCGCGGTCATCGCGAGCGAGCCCTGCACCGAGACGAAACTGCGCAGTCCGGAGTCGACGGCCTCCAGTTCGCGGCAGGCCAGCCCGTAGGAGACCGCGTTGGCCCCGGCGCACCCGTAGCCCTCCAGGTGCATGCCGAGCAGGCCGAGCCGGCCGACCTGCCGGGCCAGGCCGCGCGGGTCGGGAAGGGTGCCGGCCTCGAACCACTCGGCGACGTGCGGCAGCAGTTCCCGGCGGCCGAAGTCGCGCACGGTGTCGCGGACGGCGGCCTCCTCGGCGCTGAGCGAGGCGTCCACGGCCAGGAAGTCCAGCGGATCAGGGGCGGGAGGCGTGGGGTGGGTGCTCATCGCAGCTCAACTCCTCGACGGGATCGGACGGGACAGAAACGGCGGACCGGCGGCGCGCCGCGGCGCGCGTCAGCGGACCGGGTGCTGGGCGGCGGCGCCGCGTTCCAGGAGGGCCTCGATCCGCTCGGCGGACAGGCCCAGCTCCCGCAGCACCTCGACGGAGTGCTGCCCCAGCAGCGGGGGAGGCAGCACCTCCGGGTCGGGCCCGGGGGCGGGGCCGGCGAACCGGAAGCCCGGTCGGACCAGTTCCAGGGCGCCCAGGACGGGGTGGTCGACGGTCATGGTCGCCTCGTCCCCGGAGGCGTCGGCGGTGCGGATCGCCTCCAGCACGCCGCGCACCTTGCCCACCGGGACCCCGGCCTCGGTCAGCAGCGCGCTCCACTCCTCGGCGCCGCGGGCGGACAGCGCCTCGGTGATCTCGGCGACCAGGACCGCGCGGTGGGCGACCCGGTCGGCGTTGCGGCAGAACCGCGGGTCCTCGGCGAGGTCGGGGCGGCCCAGCACCGCGCACAGCTTCCGGTACAGCGCGTCGTTGCCGGCGGCGATGATGAGGTCCCCGTCGGCGGTGGGGAAGGTCTGGTAGGGCACGATGGCGGCGTGCGCGTGCCCGACCCGCTCCGGTTCGACCCCGGTGACCAGCGCGGACTGGCCCAGTTGCACCAGGCCGGACAGCGCCGAGTTGAGCAGCGACACCCGCACGTGGCCGCCCTGCCCGGTGGCGGTGCGCCGGACCAGGGCGCCGCAGACCGCCGCGGCGACGTTGAGCCCGGTGAGCACGTCGGCCAGCGGGATGCCGATCTTGGTCGGGCCCCCGTCCGGTTCGCCGGTGGTGCTCATCAGTCCGCTCTCGCCCTGCACGACCACGTCGAAGCCGGGCCGGTCGGGCCGGGTGTGGCCGGGGCCGAACCCGCTGATGGAGCAGTAGACGACCCCGGGGTTGTCCGCGGCGACGTCGGCGTACCCCAGGCCCAGCCGCTCGGCCGTGCCCGGCCGGAAGTTCTGCACCACCACGTCGGCCCGCGCGCACAGCGCGCGCACCGCGGCCAGGCCGTCGGGGTCCTTGACGTCGACGGCCAGGCTCCGTTTGCCCCGGTTCAGTGCCAGGTAGTAGGCGGCCTGGTCGCCGGCCCACGGCGGCCCCCAGGCCCGGGTGTCGTCCCCGCGGTCGGGGTGCTCCACCTTGACCACGTCCGCGCCCATGTCCGCGAGCAGCATCGTGGCGTAGGGGCCGGCCAGCACCCGGGACAGGTCGGCGACGAGGACGCCCGACAGCGGGGCGGCGGGGGCGTCGGCGGAGGCGGGGGTCACGGCCGCTCCCCCTCCGGCCGCGGGGCGTCGCGCAGCTGCAGGCCGGCCTCCAGGCAGCGGCGCAGCGCGGTGTTCAGGGCCGCGCCGGACTGCCCGGCGTAGCGGGTCTGCACCCGGCGCACCATCTCGGCCAGGTCGTCGTAGATCGACAGGCCCTCGACCAGAGCCCGGAAGAACTCCCTGGCCAGCTCGGTGATCAGGGTGGTGTCGGCGGCCACGACCCGGCCGGTGGAGCGCTCCACGGCCAGGACCACGCCGAGCCGCTCGTACTGGTGGCGCCCTGCCACGGTGTCGGGCAGCCGGGCGTAGCCCGAGATGAGGACGACGTCGGGGTTGTCCAGCAGGCGGCGTGCTTCCTCAAGCACGGAACAGGCCCTCTCTTCGACGGATGGCACACGAAACTCTCGCGCTGGAGTCTCGCGCCTGGGCAGGACGTCGGCGGGAAGTGGTGCGGGGCTTCTCGGTGGCGTCCTCGGCGAGAGGGCAGGCGCTCCCAAGTATGCCAACGGGGATCGGAGCACTGTCAAGAGACCCCGCTTTCGGGGGATCCGGCCCCCCGGGTCCGGAGAAAAGGGGAGACGGGCAGGCAAGGGAGCGGTGGGAAGAAAGTGAGAATGACCCGATGGGGGAATTTCTGCGGAGACGCTAACATCAGAGGTCAGTGACCGAGGTCACGGTGGACGAGTGCGGGGTCGAGCCACCCGCTTCGTCGGCCGCGTCCTCACCGGCCGACGGTTGGGGGAACGCAATCGTGATCGAACAGCGGCAGGCGCTGCCCGTCGACGACGAGCCCCGCTCCCCGGAGGTGCCCGCGCCGCGGGTGATCCGCATGGACGACCACCGCCCGGGCGCGCGTGCGGCCGCGTGCGCCGAGGAGAGCGCCCGGACCGCCCGCCTCGTCGAGGCCGAGGCCCGCTTCCTCGCGCGCTGTCTCGGCTACCTCGTGGCCGACCTGAGGATACGGCAGTACATCGACTTCGGGTCCCGGGTGCCGCACTCCGCAGGAGTCCACGGCATCGTCACCGAACGCCTTCCCGACGCCCGCGTCGTGCGGATCGACACCGGAACAGCGGTGCCGCTGCACCCGCGGGCGTCGGCGTCCCAGCCCGCCGCGCTGTGGCTCGAACGGCCCCGCCCCGAGGACCTGGCCGCCCAACTCAGCCTGCGCGGCCTCGTCGACCTGGGGGAGCCCGCGGCGGTGCTGGTCGACGCCGACCAGCTGCCGGCGGACCTCGCCGTCCGCGACGTCGTCCACGTGCTGCACGACGTGCTCGCCCCCGGCAGCCACCTGGTGCTCCGCCAACGCCCCGCCAACCCGGCCGACCCCTACGCCCGCGCGCTGGCCGCCGCGCTGTTCGAGCCGTTCTGCCTGCTGGAGCCGGGAGTGGCCGACCTCGCCTGGTGGCCCTACCCGGACGAGGAGGTCGCGGCCGACGGGGTGGGCGTCCTGGCGGGGCTGGCCCGGCGCCGCTGACCGCGCGCCGGTGCGCGGTCAGCTCAGCGGACGGCGGCCGACGGTGCGCGGCCGCGCCACGCCTCGCGGTAGACGTCCACCAGCCAGGCGTCGGCCCAGGCGCGGTCGGCCGCCTCCGGCAGGTCGGCCCGTTCGACCAGGTCGACCAGGCGCCGCTCGTGCTCCTCGGCCGCCTCCAGCGCCTCCTGGCGGCTGTGCCGCCCCTGACGCAGGCCGCGCAGCCAGGTCCGCCACGGCTGCGGCATCGGCAGGGTGATGCGCCCGGTCTCCAGCAGTTCCACCCCCTGCACGCCCAACCGGACCATGTGGGCGGCGAACTTGACGTCGAAACCGTACGTCTCGACGAGTTCGGGGCGGTTGGTGTGCCGGCCGCCGCGCCGCCCCAGCATCCGGTCCCGCTGGGCACGCAGGTAGCCCAGGAACCGGCGGCCGGCCGTGCGGGAGACGAAGCGGTGGGCGTTGGCCCGCAGTTCCCGTCCCGGCCCGTCGATGCGGACGATCTCGGAGTCGGGCACGAACAGCGGCAGCAGGACCGTGGGGTTGCCGTCCAGCGCGAGCCGGGTCCACTTCCGCAGGGAGTAGACGGTGAGGTCCAGGTCGCCGGGGCCGGACCGGACCCCCTCGGGCTGGGTGCGGAAGATGTACTGCTCGAAGGGGCGCAGCCCGATGACGTACTCGGGCGGTTCGACGCAGACGCCCATCTCGTCGCGGTCGTCCTGGCCGGGCACGGCGATGCCGTGCACCCCGGAGCCGACCTGGCAGCGCAGGACGGTGTGGCGTTCGGCCACCGCGGCGAACTCGGGAGCGGAGTGCTTCACGGAACCTCCCAGGGGGTGGGGAGCGCTCCGACCCTAACCGGGCGCGGCACGGGCGGCCACCGGTTTTCCCCGCCGGTCAGAGCACGTCCAGCGGGTCCATGCGCACCTGGACCGACTTGTCCTCCCGGCGGGCGCTGCGGGCCGCGCCCGCCGCCTTGAGCGCCGCGGACAGCTCCCGGGCGGCGTCCCGCCGCACGCGCAGCAGGGCGCGTTCGGTGTCGTCGCCGCCGACGGGGACCGGGCCCAGCAGCTCCGCCGAGGGCGGCAGGGCGACCTGGTCGAGGAACTCCCGGACCCGCGCGGCCTCCCCGGTGACGGAGGCCATCGTCACGGCGGGCGGGAAGCCGAGCTCCCGCCGCTCGGCCAGCTCCCGTTCGGCGAAGGCGGCCGGGTTCCACCGGATGAGCGCCTGGACCGCGGGGAGCGCCGCGTCGGCCAGCACCACGACCTGCCCGCCCTCCTCGGCCGGCCGCACCAGCGCGGCCGCGTTGCACCAGCGGCGCAGCGCCTCCTCGGCGGCCCGCAGGTCGGCCCGCCCCAGCAGCGCCCAGCCGTCCAGCAGCACCGCCGCCGCGTACCCTCCGGCCACGGCCGGCTCGGCTCCGGGGGTGGCCACCACCAGCGCCGGGGCGGCGGGGACCTCGGCGAGCACCTCCTCGCGCCCCGAGGTGCGCACCGGCAGCGCGGGGAAGGCCCGGCCCAGCTCCTCGGCGGTGCGGCGGGCGCCGACCACGGTCGCGCGCAGCCGGGGGAACTCGCAGGAGGGGCAGCGCCAGTCCCCGGCGATGTGCCCGCACCAGCGGCAGTACGGCATGGCGTGCGCGCTGCGCAGCGCCAGCGGCCCCCGGCAGGCCGCGCAGCGCGCGGGCGTGCGGCAGCGTGCGCAGGCCAGCGCGTCCAGGTAGCCGCGGCGGGGGACCTGGAACAGCACCGGGCCGCTGCGTGCGGCCTCCCGGGCCACCCGCAGCGCCAGGCTCGGCAGCCGGGCCGAGCGCGCCGCCTCGTCCCGGGCGAGTTCGGCGTCGTCGCCCGCCGCACGGACCAGGGGGGCGCGGCGCCGCACCAGGCCCCGGTCGGCGACGATCGGGTGCGCCCACCCGGACTCGACCAGCAGGGCGCCCTCCACGGTCCGGGTGTGGGAGCCGAGCAGCGCCGCGGCCCGGCCGCGGTGGGCGCGCAGCGACAGCACGGTGCGGGCGTGCGGGTAGGGCGCGTGCGGGTCGCTGTGCACGTCGTCGCCGTCGTCCCAGAGCACCACCAGGCCCAGGTCGCGCACCGGCGCGAACATCGCGGCGCGGGTGCCCACCACGGCCCGGACGTGGCCGCGCAGCACCGACAGCCAGCGCCGGTAGCGCTCGGCGGGGCCGAGCTCGGCGGTCAGCGCCACGTGGTGGCCCGCGCCGAGCCGTTCGGTCAGGGCGGCGTCCAGGCGGGCCACGTCCCGGCCGTCGGGCGCCACGACGAGCACGCCGCGGCCCGCGGCCAGGACGGTGTGCGCGGCCACCGCGATCGCGTCGCGCCACTGCGGCCCCGGCAGCGCGGTCCACACCGCGCGCGGCGCCCGGTCGGCGTCCAGCGCGGCCAGGAACGCCCGTCCGGCGGGGTAGTCGGACCAGGGGCCGGCGTCGGTGGGAGGAGCGGGGGGCTCGGGCGGCGCGGCGGGGGAGGCCGGGGCCTCCTTCTCCACCCGGGCGTGCCGCGGCGGCACGGCCAGCCGCAGCACGTCGCTGAGCGTGCCCGCGTAGTGGTCGGCCACGGCGCGGGCCAGGGCGGCGATCTCGGGGGTGAGCACCGGTTCGGGGGAGACCACCTGGTGCAGGTAGGCCAGGCGGCCGGGGAACTCGGACTCCTCGACCCGCTCCAGCAGGAAGCCGTCCAGGGTCTGGCCGTTGAAGCGGACCCGGACCCGGCAGCCGGGCACGGCGGACTCGTCCAGGGACTCGGGCACCCGGTAGTCGAAGGGGCGGTCCAGGTGCGGCAGCGGGGTGTCCACGGCGACCCGTGCCACGGACAGCGCGGCGGCGGGCCTGCGCGGGCGCGGGCGCTTCCTGGTGCGGGGGACCTCGAAGAGGGCCGCCTCCCCGGGATCTGTCTGGTCGGACATGGCTTTTCTGTCTATCAGAGCCGTCGGCGCGGGTGGACCGGGCGGCGGCGCCGGCGGTCCGCGCGGACGCCGCGCGGTTGGCGGGCGGTCTTCCGGGGGAGGTACCGCTTCTGGTCACCACCCCCCGAAATGAGGAGCACCGTGAGCGATCTGCTGCTGCGCGACGGCGCGATGACGGCGGCCGTGCTGGGTTTCTTCGCCTCTGCCTGGTTCGGCTGGGCGCAGGAGCGTCCCCCCGCCCGCTGGCGGCTCCCGCTGGCGGCCGGCGCGGTGGGCGGGATGCTCCTCGCGCTCGCGGCGGGCACGGTCGCGGGCCTGCACTGGACCTCCGGATCGGTCCTCGACGACCCGGAGGGCTACCGGACCTACCTCGTCGTCGTGGGCGTCGAGTTCGGGGTCGCGGCCGTCGGCGCGGTCGTCCTGCTGCTCCTGGGCCGGTCCGACTGGACCGCGCCGTGGGTCTGCCTGGTGGTCGGGGTGCACTTCGTCCCGCTGGCCCCGGTGCTGGACAACCCCGCGCTGTACGCCCTCGCGGTGCTGCTGACGGCGTGGGCGGTCGCCGCGCCGCTGCTCGCCGCGCGGCGGAGGCTGCCGACCAGCCTGGTGACCGGGGCGGGCGCGGGCGCGGCCCTGCTGTGCTTCGCCCTGTGGGCGGCGGTCGGCCTGCTGGTCTGAGCGGCGCCGGCCGCGGGCGCTCCGGGGCGGCGGAGCGGGAAAAGGGGACGGCCCGGGCCCCAGGCCCGGGCCGTCGGTGCACCACCGGGAGGGGTCAGGCAGCGGTGCAGGTGAGGGACGGCACGCTGTTGGCGCCGCTCTTGGAGGCGACGAAGCCGAACTCGGTGGAGGCGCCGGCGCCCAGCGATCCGTTGTAGCCGACGTCACGCGCGGTCACGGTGGAGCCGCTGGAGGACACCGTGGCGTTCCAGGAGTTGGAGATGCTCTGGCCGTTGGCGAAGGTCCAGGTCACGGTCCAGCCGTTGATGGCCTGGTTCGCGGTGACCGTCACGGTCGCCTGGAAGCCGTCGTTCCACTCGTTGGAGATCGAGTAAGTCGCCGTGCAGGCCCCGCCCGGGCCGGGGGTCGGGTCGGGGGTCGGGTCGGGGTCGGGGGTCGGGTCGGGGTCGGGGGTCGGGTCGGGGTCCGGGTTGGGGCCGGGCGTGTAGCCCGCCGCGATGGCCATCTCGTAGGCGGCCTGGGGGACGAACTGGCCGGCGTTGGCGATGCAGCCGTCGGCCTCACCCGGCAGCTTCACCCACAGGAAGGCGTCGATCATGGGGTCGCCGGTGTTGGTCGTGCTGGGGGTGCCGACGGCGCGCCCGCTCGGGTCGCACCACTCGCTGCCGTCGGGGCCGTTGCCGTTGCGGCTGGTGTCGACCACGGCGCGCAGCGAGGAGTTGCCGGTGGCCGCGATCACCGCCTTGGCGTAGGCGACCTCGTCGGCGGTCCAGCGGTAGTTGGAGGTGTTGGTGGCGATGCCGTGCGCGCTGTTGGAGATGTCGGCCTGGTTGAGCCAGGAGGCCATCTGCGCGGGCGAGTGCCAGGCGGAGTGGCCGGCGTCGAAGTAGACCCGCGCCTGGGAGGAACCGGCCTTGAGCGCCTTGCCCGCGTACGCCAGCGTCTGCAGCACCTCCTGCTGCGTCGACTCCATGCAGCTGGACATCAGCGAGATCAGGTCGGGCTCGACGATGATGTAGGCGGGGCGGTTCTTCAGGCCGGCGGCGAACTCGTCGACCCAGGCCCGGTAGGCGCTGTGGCTGGGCGCCCCGCCGCTGCTGTGGTTGCCGCAGTCGCGGCCGGGGGCGTTGTAGACCACCAGGATCGGGATCTTGCCGGCGGAGGCGGCCGCGCTGACCAGCGAGTCCACCTGGCCGGTGATCTGGCCGGGGTTGTGGTGGGCGAACCAGGTCGCCTGCGGCACGGTGGCGATGCGGTCGCGGATCGCGGGCGTGCGCGGGTCGTTGGGGTTGTTGCGCACCCACTCGGCGGACGCCATGTTGGGATTGACGTAGAACGGGGAGTCGTTCGCCGCGGCCTGGGCCGGGAAGGCCAGCGCCGCCGCGCTGAGCACGGCCGCCGCGGCGGCGCCGAGCAGCGCGCGAAGGGACTTGGGGGACATGTCGGGGCTCCTAACGGGCACGAGGGCTCCGGAGGGACACGAGGGGACCGCACCGATTGGGAGCGCTCCCAGATCGTTTTCCGTCTCGGACGATAACCATTGGTGAGCGTTGTGTAAAGACCGGATGTCGTCCCCGCCGGAGTTTTGTCCTCCCAGGAAATTCCAAGATTTCCAGGAAAAGTCATAAAAGTGACAAAGCGCCGGGTACGCACTGTGGCCAGGGGTTTCAGACGTCTGATGATACGGGTGGATCGTTTTCCGGAAACGGGGCCGCAGGTGGAAGCGGAGAAAAACACTCCGCCGTGGAGAAAACCGGGAAGTGGTCGGAGGTAGGAGAACTCCGCGCACCCCCGCGGAAAACCACTCGGCGTGACCGCGGAGCCCGGCACCCCGGGACGGGACGCGCCCCGCCGTCCCCAGCGTGTCGGACCGCGGCCGCCGCTCCCGCGGAGGTCAATACTCTTGGACCACGGCGGGACCGCGGCAACGGCGGGACCGCGCCGCGGCGGCGGAGCAGGCCGCGGCCGACATCGCGGACAAGTGGGGGTCCTCCATGAGACTGGTCTTCGCGGGCACGCCCGAGGTGGCCGTGCCGTCCCTGGACGCGCTGCTCGCCTCCGGGCACGAGGTGGCCGCGGTCGTCACCCGGCCCGACGCGACCGCGGGGCGGGGCCGGCGGGTCTCGGCCAGCCCGGTGGCGCGCCGGGCCGCCGAGGCCGGGATCGAGGTCCTCAAACCCGCCCGGGCCGACGACCCCGACTTCCTCGACCGGCTGCGGGCCATCGCCCCCGACTGCTGCCCGGTCGTGGCCTACGGCGCGCTGCTGCGCCAAGAAGCGCTCGACATCCCCCGGCACGGCTGGGTCAACCTGCACTTCTCGCTGCTTCCCGCCTGGCGCGGGGCCGCCCCCGTGCAGCACGCCGTCCTGCACGGCGACGACATCACCGGGGCCACCACCTTCCGCATCGAACCGGAACTGGACTCCGGACCGGTCTACGGCACGGTCACCGAACCCATCGGCCCCCATGACACCAGCGGGGAGCTGCTGGAACGCCTGGCGCACTCGGGCGCCGAACTGCTCGTGCGCACCCTGGACGGCATCGCCAGGGGCGAACTCGCCCCCCGTCCGCAGAGTACCGAGGGCGTCACCTACGCCCCCAAGCTCACCCCCGAGGACGCGCGCGTCGACTTCACCGCCCCCGCCCTGCACGTCGACCGGCTCGTCCGCGCCTGCACCCCCGCGCCCGGCGCGTGGACCCTCTTCCGCGGCGCCCGCCTCAAACTCGGCCCGGTCCGGGTGTGCGCCGACACCCCCGCCCTGCCCCCCGGACAGCTCGCGGTCACCCGCAGGGAGGTCCTGGTCGGCACCGCCACCCACCCGGTGCGGCTCGGCGACGTGCAACCGCAGGGCAAGAAGCCCATGCCCGCCGCGGACTGGGCGCGCGGCGTCCGCCCCGGCGACGGCGAGCGCCTCGGGGAGCAGTGAGGGACCGGTGCGGAGGGATACCCTCGTTGATGTGGGGCCCACCACAGTGAACAGTGCAGACACGACCAGGCGCGAGGCGGCTCAACCGTGACCGAGAGATCCCGATCCCCGTACCGCTCCACCCGACGCGGACGCGGCGGCCCCGTACCGCAGCCCCGCCGCCCCCGCGACCCGGCCCGCCGCGCCGCCTACGACGTGCTGAACGCGGTGCAGAGCCGCGACGCCTACGCCAACCTGCTGCTCCCGGTCCTCCTCCGGGAGCGCGGGATCACCGGGCGCGACGCCGCGCTGGCCACCGAACTGACCTACGGCACACTGCGCCGCCAGGGGTCCTACGACGCCGTCCTGGACGCCTGCGTGGACCGCTCGCTGCGCTCCGTGGACGCCGAGGTCCTGCCGCTGCTGCGGATGGGCGCGCACCAGCTGCTGTCCATGGACGTGCCCCAGCACGCCGCGGTCAGCACCACCGTCGACCTGGCGCGCCGGGTCGTCGGCCACCACCGCTCCCGGTTCGTCAACGCCGTGCTGCGCAAGGTCAGCGCCCGCGGCCTGGAGGAGTGGCTGTCCGCCCTGGCCCCCGACCGGCGGACCGACCCCGTGGGACACCTCGCGGTGACCCACAGCCACCCCCGCTGGGTGGTCCAGGCGCTCGCCGAGGCCCTGGGGGAGGAGCCCGCGGGCGGCCTGGCCGAGACCGAGCGGCTGCTCGCCGCGCACAACGAGCGCCCGCTGGTGACCCTGCTCGCCAAGCCCGGCCGTGCCACGGTCGCGGACCTGGCCGACGAGGGCGCCGCCCCCGCGCGCTACTCGCCGTACGCGGCGGTCCTGCCCGAGGGCGACCCGGGCGCGCTGCAGACGGTCCGGCAGGGGCGCGCGGCGGTGCAGGACGAGGCCAGCCAACTGGTCGCCCTGGCGTTGAGCCGCGTCCCCGTCGACGGGGCGGACGGGCGGTGGCTCGACATGTGCGCCGGCCCCGGAGGCAAGGCGGCCCTCCTGGCCGGGCTCGTCGGAGAACGCGGCGGACACCTGCTGGCCGCCGAGGTGCAGCCCGCACGCGCCGGACTGGTCGCCCGCGCGGTGCACCGCTCGGTCGGCGACTCCGCCCGCGTGGTCGTGGCCGACTCCACCCGGCCGCCGTGGCGCGACGGCGTCTTCGACCGGGTCCTGGTGGACGCCCCGTGCACCGGGCTGGGCGCACTGCGCCGCCGTCCCGAGGCGCGCTGGCGGCGCACCCCCGACGACCTCACCGAACTCGTCCCGCTGCAGCGCGCCCTGCTGGAACGGGCGCTGGACGCGGCGCGCCCCGGCGGAGTGGTCGGCTACGTCACCTGCTCACCCCACCTGGCCGAGACCCGCGGCGTGGTCACCGGGGTCCTGGCCGGGCGGGACGACGCCGAGCTCCTCGACGCCGCGCGCCACCTGCCCGAAGTGCCCGGCGTCGCGGTCGACCGCTTCGTGCAGTTCTGGCCGCACCGGAACGGGACCGACGCGATGTTCCTGGCCCTGATCCGCAAACGCTGAGCCGGTCCGACCCGCGCGGCCAGCCCCAATACACTCTTCTTCCGTGGCAATCCAGATCTCACCCAGCATCCTCTCCGCCGACTTCGCGCACCTGGCCGACGAGGCCGAAGCGGTCGCCGGTTCCGCCGACTGGCTGCACGTCGACGTCATGGACAACCATTTCGTGCCCAACCTCACCCTGGGCCTGCCGATCGTGGAGTCCCTGCTCAAGGCGGCGTCGCTGCCGCTGGACTGCCACCTGATGATCGAGGACCCGGACCGGTGGGCGCCGGCCTACGCCGAGGTGGGCGCGCAGAGCGTCACCATCCACGCCGAGGCGGCCAAGGCCCCGGTGCGCACGCTGCGTACGATCCGCGCGGCCGGGGCCCGGGCGGGGCTGGCCCTCAACCCCGCCACCCCGGTCGACGCGTACGCGGACCTGCTGGGCGAGATCGACATGCTGCTGGTGATGTCGGTCGAGCCGGGGTTCGGCGGCCAGAAGTTCCTCGACCTGGTGCTGCCCAAGATCCGCCGTGCCCGTGAGCTCATCCGCAACGCCGACGCCGCGGTGTGGCTCCAGGTGGACGGCGGGGTGAGCGCCGAGACGATCGAGCGGTGCGCCGAAGCCGGGGCCGACGTCTTCGTGGCGGGGTCCGCGGTCTACGGGGAGAAGGACCCGGCGGCGGCCGTGGACAAGCTGCGGGAGCTGGCGGAACGGGCCGCCCGGCACTAGCCGCCGCCCGCCGCGCGGCACCTCCCCGCCCTCCCCTCCGCCCAGCCGACCGGTCCGCGCCGGTCGGCTGCCGCCGCATGGCCCCGCCCCGGTGACCGGACCCCGGTCTGGTGGCGGAATACCCCCTCGTGGCACACTTGTTGGCGAAAGTACGAACGCGTGCTCCGGGGTCGGTGAAAGTCCGAACCGGCGGTGACAGTCCGCGACCCGGCCGAAGCCATCGGCTGGTTGAACCGGTGGAATTCCGGTACCGACGGTGAAAGTCCGGATGGGAGGTAGTACGTGTCGGATCAGTGCGGCGCCCGCTGCGGCGTCCCGCCGCGGTCCAGTGGTGACTGACGTCGCCTTACCCCGGAGCCTGACCAGGCTTGGGGGAAGGCTCTCGCATGTTCACCGGAATCGTCGAGGAACTCGGCACCATCGTCGACACCGTCCCGGTGGGCGGGGACGCGACCGACGCGGTCCGGCTCGTCGTCCACGGTCCCGAGGTCACCTCGGACGCCTCACCCGGCGACTCCATCGCGGTCAACGGGGTGTGCCTGACCGTCACCGAACTGGACGGCGGCCGGTTCGGCGCCGACGTCATGAAGGAGACCCTGGACCGCTCCAACCTGGGCGCCCTCACCGCCGGGTCCCCGGTGAACCTGGAGCGCGCGGCCAAGGTCTCGGCGCGGCTGGGCGGCCACATCGTGCAGGGCCACGTGGACGGCACCGGCGTCGTCACCGAACGGGTCCCCGGCACGGACTGGGAGACCGTCACCTTCTCGCTTCCGCCGCACCTGTCCCGCTACGTCGTGGAGAAGGGCTCCATCGCCGTGGACGGGGTCAGCCTCACCGTCGCGGCGCGCACCGACGACTCCTTCACCGTGAGCCTGATCCCCACCACCCTGCGGGAGACCACCCTCGGCTTCGCCGCGGCGGGCACACGGGTCAACCTTGAGGTCGACATCGTGGCCAAGTACGTCGAGAGCCTGCTGGGCGAGCGCGTGGGCGGTGCCCGGTGAACGGTTCGGGAGCGGCGTGGCTGGAGTGGGCCTACGCCGGGTTCACCCTGTTCGGCGAGCACGTGCGCTGGGCCGACCTGGTCGGCAACCTCGCCGCCCTGGCCACCGTGGCGCTGGCGATCCGCCGCACCATCTGGACCTGGCCGGTGCAGCTCACCGGGACCTTCCTGCTGTTCGCGGTCTCGGTCGACGCCCACCTCGTCGGCAACGCGCTCAAGCAGGTGATCATCGCGGCCCTGGCCGCCTACGGCTGGTACCGCTGGGCGAGCGGCATGCGCGGGGACGGCGACCTGCCGGTGCGCCCCGCCACCGGAGCCGAACGGCTCCGCCTGGTCGCCGCCCTGACCGCGGGGACCGTCGCGGTCGGCTGGTTCTTCACCGTCACCGGCTGGTCCTGGGCCCCGTGGCTGGACGCCTTCATCTTCGTCGGCAGCGCGGTCGCGATGTACGCCCAAAGCCGCGGCCTCGTCGACTTCTGGGTGGTGTGGATCGTCGTGGACATGGTGGGCATCCCCATCACCCTGATGTCCGGCCTGTGGGTCAGCGGCATCGTCTACGGAGTCTTCTTCGTGCTCGCCGTCACGGGGCTCCGCGACTGGACGCGCCACTACCGGCTCCGCCGGGACCGCGAGGCGGCCCTGCTGGAAGCACCCGCCTGAACCGCCGCGACCACCCCCAGCCCGCACCGCCGCACCTGAGGAGTCTTTCCGTGAACCGCACCACAGAGCCCGCCCCGGTCCCGTTGGACGACATCGAGGAGGCGATCAAGGACATCGCCGGGGGACGCCCCGTCGTCGTCGTGGACGACGCCGACCGGGAGAACGAGGGAGACCTCGTCTTCGCCGCCGACGCGGCCACCCCCGAACTCATGGCCTTCACGGTCCGCCACACCTCCGGGGTGGTGTGCGTCCCGATGCTCGGCGAGGACCTGGACCGGCTCAACCTGCCGCTGATGACGCCGCGCAACGAGGACAGCCTGCACACCGCCTACACCGTGACCGTGGACGCCCGCACCGGCGTGCACACCGGCATCTCCGCGGCCGATCGCTCCCGCACCGTCCGACTGCTCGCCGATGCCGCGAGCGTCCCGGGCGACTTCACCCGCCCGGGCCACGTCTTCCCGCTGCGCTACCGCCCCGGAGGCGTGCTGGTGCGGCGCGGGCACACCGAGGCCGCCGTGGACCTGGCCCGGCTGGCCGGGCGCCGCCCGGCGGGGGTGATCGCCGAGATCGTCAACGACGACGGCAGCATGGCCCGACTGCCCCGGCTGCGCGAGTTCGCCGACGAGCACGGGCTGCGCCTGGTCTCCGTGGAGCAGCTGGTGGAGTACCGCCGCCGCACCGAGACGCTCGTCGAACGCGTCGTGGAGACCCGCATCCCCAACCGCTACGGGGAGTGGCGTGCGGTCGGCTACCGCTCCACGGTGGACGACTCCGAGCACGTCGCCCTGGTCCACGGCGACCTCGGCGACGGACAGGAGGTGCTCGTCCGCCTGCACTCCGAGTGCCTCACCGGCGACGCCTTCGGCTCGCACCGCTGCGACTGCGGCGACCAGTTGGACGCGGCCATGGCGCGCATCGCCGAGGCGGGCAGCGGCGTCATCGTCTACCAGCGCGGCCACGAGGGGCGCGGCATCGGCCTGCTGCACAAGCTGCGCGCCTACCAGCTTCAGGACGAGGGCGCCGACACCGTGGACGCCAACCTGAGGCTGGGGCTGCCCGCCGACGCCCGCGAGTTCGGCACCGGCGCACAGGTCCTGGCCGACCTGGGGGTGCGGTCGGTGCGGCTGCTCAGCAACAACCCGCAGAAGGCCGGAGGACTGGCCGACCACGGGGTCGTGGTGGTCGAGCGGATTCCGATGCCCGCCAACATCACCCCCGACAACCTGCGCTACCTGCGCACCAAACGTGACCGCATGGGCCACGACCTGCCCGGTCTGGCCTCCTGAGCGTGGTGGTGAGGAGAAGATGAGCGGAGCCGGACGGCCCGAGTACACGGTGGACGCCCGGGGGCTGACCCTCGGGGTGGTCGCCACCCGGTGGAACGCCGAGGTGGTCGAGCCGATGCTGGAGCGGGCGCTGGCCGCGGCCGCGGAGTGCGGCGTGACCGGGCCCACGGTCGTGCGCGTGGCGGGGGCCGTGGAGATCCCCGTCGTCGCCCAGGAACTGGCCCGCGGCCACGACGCCGTCGTGGCGCTGGGGGCGGTCGTCCGCGGCGGCACCCCGCACTTCGACTACGTGTGCCAGTCCCTCACCCAGGGGCTGACCGAGACGGCGCTGCGTACGGCGGTCCCCGTGGGCAACGGCGTGCTGACCTGTGACACCCTGGAGCAGGCGCTCGACCGCGCGGGCCTGCCCGGCAGCAGCGAGGACAAGGGGTGGGAGGCCGTCGTCGCGGCCCTGGACACCGCCCTGGTGCTGCGCGGACTGCGCGCGCGGGGAGCACAGCCGGTCTGAGGCCACGGGAAGAGGGGAAACCAGGCGTGCCGACACGGGACGTGGGAGACGAGGACAGGGTGGACGGTTCGAGGCGGCGGGCCCCGCAGGCGTTGCCGGTGACCTTCCGGCCGCGCAACATCCGTTTCGTCGCCTACGGCCTCGCCGTGCTCATCATGGCCACCATGGCGGCTCTTGCGGTCATCATGCCCGAGGGCTGGGGCCTGCAGGACCGGGTCTTCCTCCTCCTGCTGGGCGTGGCGATCGGGGGCGGGCTGCGCTTCCTGGCCCGTCCCCGCCTGGAGCTGACCGAGGAGCGGGTGACGGTGGTCAACTCCATCCGCACCCACGTGCTGGTCTGGCCGGAGATCATCGACGCGCGCATGCCGGTGGGGGAGCCCTGGCCCAGCATCGACCTGGCCGACGGTTCCACGCTGGCGGTGATGGCCATCCAGAGCAGCGACGGGGACCTGGCCCGGGCCAACCTCGACGAGTTCCGGCGCCACCTGCGCGAGCGCGGCGAGGCGGTGGAACCGGGACGGGACTGAGGCCGACGCGGCGCCGGCCGTCCCCCCGCGAGGTAGGAATCCTTCAAACTTCAGCGCGAAAAGGTCAAAACACGGCTGGGCGGAGAACCTTCTCCGGTGCGTGAGCGTCCTAGGAGCATGGGCGTCAAGAACTGGGGAAGGAAATACCGCCACCAGGGCCGAATCGACCGGATCGTGATCACGCTGCTCTGGCTGACCGTCGTCGTCCTGGCGCTGGTCTCGATCCTCACCTGAGGCCTCACCCGAGGCCGGCCCCGGGACCGCGGGCGCGCCGCCGTGCCGCGGTCACTCCGGGGCGGAGGTGATGCCGAAGGACGACTCGACGCTCTGACCCGGCTCCAGCACGATCAGGTCGGTTCCGGTGGCGAACGCGTTGGGCGGGCAGGTCATCGGCTCCACCGCCAGGTGGCGGCGGCGCTCCGGACCGGGGTAGTCGGCGGAGAACACCTGCAGCCACCGGTAGCTGTCGTCGGCCCACAGGCCCACCGCGGCCTCCCCCGCGCTCAGCACCGTCCAGGAGCGGCCGGTCCCGTCGCCGCTCAGACCGGTGAAGGCGGTGTCCAGGACGGTCGGGCCCACCCGCCGCGGCGTGCGGAAGTCGTAGTCGGTGCCGGCCACGGAGCGGACCGGGCCGACGGGGATCATCCGCTCGTCGGCGGGCAGCCACTCGGAGGCCGGAAGCTGCAGCGTGACCTCGTCCACCGGCAGTCCCAGGGTGAGGTAGTTGTGACTGCCGTGGCCGTAGGGCGCAGGCCGGTCGCCCGTGTTGCGCGCCCCGATCCGCACGCTCAGCCCCAGTTCGGGGTCGAGCGCGTAGTCCACCCAGAACTCCATCCGGAACGGGTAGCCGGGGGCGCCCTCGAAGGCGAGGCCGAAGCGGACCGAGTCGGCCGTGGTCCGGCTCGGCTGCCACGGCAGGGCGCTGGTCAGCCCGTGGATCGCGTTGTCCAGTGCGGGCTCGGTGATCTCCAGTTGGTACTCGACCCCGTCGAAGGAGTACCGGCCGTGGTCGATCCGGTTCGGCCACGGGATGAGGACCTGTCCCTGCGCCAACTGCGGAGGACCCTCGGGGTACCCCCACACGAGGTCCCGTTCGCCCCAGTGCAGCGTGCGCAGCGCCGCGCCGAGCGAGTCGACTGTGGCCCGGTACTTTCCCGCCTCCAACGTCATGGTGGAATGGGAACCCTCGGTCATTTTCTGCCGCCGTTCTCCGTTTGTGGGGTTGGCAAACCGTTTGCGAATATAACCCTTTTCCGCTTCCCGGAAACCGCCGCGGCAGAGGGAGGTTGGTCACGCTGCGCTTCTGGCCTGGTGCATCGCGTTTCTAAGAGTTTGGTTAATTCTTCTTCGGCGTACCGGGCCGAGGAACGGGTGCCGGAATCAGCCGACCAGCATCGCGGAGGGCATCAGAACCCCCATGAACAGGAAGAACAGTCCGTGGGCGAGGACGCGGACCACCACCAGCGCGCTGGCGGCCACCGCCAGGCGGTAGGCGACCAGCCGGGTGCGGGCCCTGCGGTGCGTGTTGGCCGCCGTCCGGCCCAGGGCGAGCAGCAGCACCCCCAGCAGCACCGGGAACCACCACACCAGGCCGATCCCGGCGGGCAGCAGCCCCAGCAGCGCGGAGCAGGCCTGGGCCACCAGGCCGACCAGCCCGTTGTCCCGGACCGCCTCCGCCCAGCCGAACGCGGTCACCACCCACTCCTGCGTGCTGAACAGCCCGCCCTGGGACTCCCACAGCCACAGCCCGGCGCCGTCCAGGAAGCCCGCGAGTGCGGCGGGGCGGGCGAACCGGCGGCAGCGGCCCGCCGTCATGGCCCGCTGCACCTGCTCCATGCCGCGCTGCACCCGGCGCGCCTCGCGGCGGCGGCGCCGCTCCTCCCGGGCCTCCGGGGAGGCCCAGGCCCGCGGGTCCGCGGTGGCGCGGCGCTTCTCCCACTGCTGCGCCACCCGGCTCCGGGCGGCCGACCACCTGGTCTCGGCCGAGGCCGTGAAGCGGTCCCAGCGCTGCCGCCGCCGCTCGCGTGCCGCAGCCCGCGCGCGGGCGCGCTGCGCGGCCCCCGCCTGGACCGCCCCGGGCAGCAGGAGCACCGCCGCGACCAGGGCCGCCCGGGTGCCGCGCGCGGTGCGGTCGCCGCGCAGCGCCGTGGTGCGCTGCTCGGCCCACCACCGGGCGCGGGCGGCGTCGCTGCGCCGGCCGGGCAGCCACGACTGCGCCAGCAGCAGCCGCCGGTAGCGTCCCGTCGCCTCGGGGTCCAGGACGAGCTCGGTGGCGCGCGCCCAGGCCGCGTCCCAGTCGTGCTCCTCGGGCTCGGTGAAACCGGGAGTCCGGGCCAGGCCCGCCACGGTGGTCCGCACCTGGCGCATGATGAGCGGCACCTCGTGGTGGACCAGTTCCAGCAGCTGGCAGCGCCGGGTCTCCTGGCTGCGGCACCGGGGGTGCTCGCACCAGTGCCGGGCCGCCGACTCCAGGGCGCCGAACTCGATCGCCTCGCGCAGCACGGCCTGCCGGGTGCTCTCGCCCCGGGCCAGTTCCAGCACCCCCTCGGCGCTGACCTGGTGGCCGCGGTAGCGCGGCGGCAGCCCGGGCACGTACTGGGCGGCCAGTGCGCTGATCGCGGCGTGCGCCCGCTCGGGGTGGTCGCGGACCCGCTCCAGGGGAGCGTGGTCGAAGGTGAGGTCGTGGACCTCGCGGGCCAGCCAGGTCCGCAGTTCCTGGTGGCGGCGCTGCAACCAGACCGCCCCCTTGTCGAAGCGGTCCATCAGGTCGAAGGCGAGGCTGGGCGGGTCCTCGTGGGACATGCCCTCGAAGGTGATCGGCCGGTGCCGGCGCGGCCGGGTCACGGTGGGGCGTTCGCCGCGCAGCCACCGGCGCACCTGGGCGTCGCCCCAGCGGGCCTTGGGGTCGGGGGTGAGCAGGCCGCGGACCAGCAGCCGCCAGTGCCCGTCGGCGACGGCGGAGACGTCCACCTCGGTGTTGCGGGCGGTCAGCCAGTTGCCGCTGCGCGGGGGGCGCCGCCCGGTGACGAGCTCGTGGGCGATGACGCCCAGCGACCACCACGCCGCCGGCGCCTCGCGGCGGCCCTCGACGACCTCGGGGGCGGCGTAGGCCTCGGTGACGGCCTGGCCGCCGTAGACCTGGCTCATGGTGGCGCGGACCGCCCCGCCGAAGTCGGTCAGCGCGAACACCGGCGGATCCAGGGAGCGGATCAGCAGGTTCTCCGGTTTGACGTCGGTGTGGTTGTAGTTCAGCGACTCCTGCCAGTGCCGCAGGCAGTCGGCGACGGCCTCGACGACCGCGCGGGCGCGCTCCTCGGGGAGCGGGGCCTGGTCGATGAGCGTGCGCAGGGAGCCCAGCGCGAAGTACTCCTGGGCCTCCCAGGCGATCTCCTCGCCCCAGGGGGTGCGCGCGTACCCGTAGCCGTGGATGGCGGGCACGTGCGGGCCGGCCGTGCCCAGGGCGCGCAGCCGGTCCAGGAGGTCCCGGTTGAGGTCGTGGCCCGCCCGGTACAGCTTGAGCGCGAGCTGGTGGCCCCGCCCCTCCTCGCCCGCGGGCACGGCCCGGTAGACCACGGCCTCGCCGCCCGCGCCGACGTACTCCTGGACCGTGTAGCGTTCGCGCAGCTCGGCGGGGATGCGGTACTCGACCTCGCTGGCCGGGCCCTCCAGGACCCGCCAGGCGAGGCGGCCCAGCGCTCCCCGGCGGCGCGCGGGCGCGCCCAGCACCGCGGTGCGCCCGGGGGCGGTGTCGAGCCGCCGGGTCGCGCCGGGGCGCAGCAGCGCGGTGAGCCTGCGGGTCGCCCCGGGGTCGGGGGCGCTGATCCGGGCGGTCGGCTCGACCGCGTCGATCCTGCGGGTGGGCGAGTCGGGGTCGGAGGGTTCGGGAACTGCCATCGGGAAGCGACGCTCCAGGGACGGTCGGGCCGGTGGTCGGCCTCTTGCACCAGGGTAGGGGACCCGCGGGGGCGGTGCCGGTGGCCGCGGGCCCGGGTCACTCTGTTGGACGCGGTGGAGCGCGCCGCGGATGCGTCCGGAGCGGATTTCGTGCCGCCGGGCGGCGGGGCCTAGGGCTGCGCGCCCTCCTCCCCGCGCGGGGGCACGCCCAGGCGCTCGCAGGCCTGCCGGTACAGCCGCACCACCTCGGCGCGGATCTGCGCGCGCTCGGTGATCGGCTGCGACCACGGGATGCGCACGACGACCTCGCGGCCGGCGACGGTGGCGGAGTACTCGCCCGCCGTGCCGTCCAGGCCGGTCATCCGTGCCGCGGTCGCCTCGGGCCGGCCGCCGAGGGCCCGGACGATGAGCAGGGTGTCCTCGGGGTGGTCGGCGTTCATGTGCCCGGTGACGGCGGCGACGACCTCGGGGGAGAACGGGTTGGCGGACACGCTGGAACCCTTTCGTGCGCGGACGGACGGGGCCGCCGACGCTGCTGGTCGGCGGCCCCATCACGATAGCGGCAGCCCCGCGGGGCGGCGGTGTCCCGAGGGGGATCAGTCCTGCTGGAGGGTGAACTCGGCGTCGATCTCGATCTTGATCTTGTCGCCGACGACCACGCCGCCGCTCTCCATCGGCATGTGGATGTCCACGCCGAACTCCTTGCGGCTGATCTCGGTCTCGGCGTGGAAGCCCGCGCGCCTGAGGCCGTAGGGGTCGATCGTGGAGCCGTTGAACTCCAGGGCCAGCTCCACCGGCCGGGTGTTGCCCTTGATGGTCAGGTCGCCGGTCAGGACGAAGTCCTCGCCCTTCTGGCTCAGCCCGGTGGAGACGAAGGTGAACTCCGGGTGGTTGGCGACGTCGAAGAAGTCGGCGGAGCGGACGTGCTCGTCGCGCTGCGCGTTGTTGGTGTCGATGGAGCTGGCGTCGATGGTGGCGGTCACCGAGGACTGGAACGGGTCCTCCGGCACGGTCAGCGTGGCGTCGAACTTCTCGAAACGCCCCCGCACCCTGCTGACCATCATGTGGCGCACGCTGAAGCCGACCTCGGAGTGGGCGGCGTCGATGGTCCAGGTGCCCGCGGGGAGCTGCTGTTCGGTCATGGGTGTCCTCCTGGGAGTCGGGTGTGGTGGACGGCGTCCGTTGTCGTTTAACATACAACAACATCGCCAGAATAATCTTCCCAGGAAAGAATTTAGTGCCCGAGGCGAGAGGACGCAAGTACGATGGCCGCCATGAACGCGGTCAACTGGCTGAGCGAGGAGGAACAGCGCATCTGGCGAAGCTTCCTCGCGGTCAACTCCCTGCTCCAGGAGCGCCTCGACCGGGACCTGCAACGCAGGGACGGCCTCACCCTCGTGGAGTACGCGATCCTGGTGCACCTGTCCGAGGCGGAGGGGCAGCGGATGCGCATGCGTTCCCTCGCCGACACGGTGATCGTCTCCAAGAGCCGCCTGTCCCACCAGGTGGCCCGCCTGGAACGGGACGGGTACGTGCGCCGGGAGGACTGCGTGGAGGACCGGCGCGGCTTCTGGGCGGTGCTCACCGACAAGGGGGCCGAGGTGCTGCGCGCCGCCGCGCCCGGGCACGTCGCCCAGGTTCGCGAGTACGTGTTCGACCGGCTCACCGACACCCAGGTCGCCGAGTTCGGCGCCATCATGGCGGTTCTGGAGCGCGGACTGCGCGAATCCTCCGCGAAGTGACCCCGAAGACACGGGGGTCCCGACCGGGGAGTGCGGTGGGCCGCCCCCCGTTCACGCAGTAGAGTCACGCATGTGGCTGGACCTACCATCATCGGCGCGCAGCAGTTCCAGAACGACGACGGCAGCGCTGACCCCAGGGTGCGCGAAAAACTCGACGCCTACGCCAGAGGCAGGGTCGGGGACCGCCAGGTCCTGGAGACGCTGCGCAGGGCGCGACTGCTGGTCCCGGTCGTGGCCCGGCCGGTCAAGACCGCCAGGGACCCCGACGGGCTCGTCCGCGAGAAGCGCAGCGAGGTCGCGATGCCCGTACTGATCGGCAAGGACGGACGGCGCGGAGTCCTCGCCTTCACCTCGGTGGACACCGTCAAACGCTGGCGGGAGGACGCCCGGCCGATCCCGGTCACCACCCAGGACGCCTGCCGCGCCGCCTTCGAGGACAACGCCGACGCCGTCGTCGTGGACGTGGCCGGGCCCGTGACCTACGCGATCCAGGGCCGCTTCCTGAGCGCCATCGCGGAGCACGGCATGGTCCCCGCCCCCAAGGACGACCCGCAGGTCCTCGCGCTGATCTACCGCATCACCCACACCGAGTTCGGCATCGAACGGGTCCGCATCCACGACTCCGAGCGCGCCGACATCGGCATCCGGCTGGAACTGGAGCGGCGCGACGACGAGGCCATCCGCAACGTGGCCGAGCGGCTGGCCACCGAACTGGCCGTCATCCTGCCCGGCGGGGTGGAACTGAGCGCCGTGGTCCGCGCCCGCCGCGACAGGTGAGGCGGGCCCCGGCCCCGTGACCGGCCCCGCGCCGGGGCGGAGGCCGTCCACAGCCGACCGGTCCCACCACCGCGGCGGACGCGGCCGACGGCAGAATGCCGGACATGCCCTCCGCTCCGCTGCTCGCCCTGGCACTGGCCCCCCTCGGCGCTCTCCTGGCCCACCACGCCGGCCGTGTCGTCGTGCTGTTCGCCGCCCACGACCCCGGCGACGACCCCGACGACCCCGGTCCGCCCCCGCCCACCCTGCCCCGCTCGGGCCGGGTCGTGCCGTGGGCGCGCTGGTCGCCGCTGCCGTGGCGGCTCGTACTCACCGGCCGCGGCCCCGGCGGCGAACCGGTGCGGGCCCCGGGGCCCGTCGTGCTCGCCGCCGCGGCGGCGTTCGCGGCGGTCGGACTCGGCGCGGCCCAGCGCCCCGCCGCCGAGATCGCGGCCCTGGCCTTCCTCGCCCTGTGGGGGACCCTGCTCTCCGCCGTCGACCTGCGCGTCAAACGCCTGCCCGACGCGCTGGTCCGGCCCGCCTACCCGGTGGCGCTGGCGCTGCTGGGCGCCGCCGCCCTCACCGTCCCCCACGGCCGGTCCGCGTTCCTCGGCGCGCTCGCCGGCATGGCCGCCCTGTGGGCCTTCTACTGGCTGTTGTGGTTCGTCTACCCGGCCGGCATGGGCTGGGGCGACGTCAAACTCTCCGGCCTGGTCGGCCTCTACCTGGGCTGGGCCGGCCCGGGGCCCGCGGTCAGCGGGGCCTTCGCCGCCTTCCTGCTCTCCGCGTGCGTGGGCCTGGTCCTCGTCCTGCTGGGACGCGCCGGACGCAAGACCCAGCTCCCCTTCGGACCGTTCATGGTCGGCGGCGCGCTGGCCGTGCTCCTCCTGGGCGACCCGCTCCCGCTCCTCCTCGGCTAGGGCCGGCCCCTCCCGGCCTGGTCGCGGAGGGGAGCGGCCAAGGAGTGAGACCGATGTCGCCGTTGGGTGCGGGACGTGAAAAGATCGGAACCATGTTGCGCTGGCTGACCGCTGGGGAGTCCCACGGACCGGCACTCGTCGCGATCGTGGAGGGCCTACCGGCCGGCGTGTCCGTCACCTCAGACGACATCGCCGCCGCGTTGCTCCGTCGTCGCGCCGGGTACGGCCGGGGCGCCCGCATGAAATTCGAGAAGGACGAGGTCTCCATCGTCGGAGGCATCCGGCACGGCCGCACCCTGGGCGGCCCGGTGGCCATCGAGGTGGGCAACACCGAGTGGCCCAAGTGGGAGAAGGTCATGGCTCCCGACCCGGTGCCCGCCGAAGAACTGGAGGGCGTGGCGCGCAACGCCCCCCTGACCCGTCCCCGTCCCGGCCACGCCGACCTCGTCGGCATGCAGAAGTACGGCTACGACGAGGCCCGCCCCGTCCTGGAGCGCGCCAGCGCCCGGGAGACCGCCGCCCGCGTCGCCCTCGGCGAGGTCGCCCGCCAGTTCCTCCGCCAGGCGCTGGGCGTCGAGATCGTCAGCCACGTCGTGGCGATGGGCAGCGTCTCGGTGCCCGACGACGCGCCCGCCCCGGGACCGGACGACCTGGCCCGCGTGGACGCCGACCCGGTCCGCTGCTTCGACCCCGAGACCAGCGCCCGCATGGTCGCCGAGGTCGACGACACCCGCAAGACCGGCGACACCCTCGGCGGAGTGGTCGAGGTCCTCGCCTACGGGCTGCCGCCCGGCCTGGGCAGCCACGTCCACTGGGACCGCCGCCTCGACGCGCGGGTGGCCGGGGCCCTCATGGGCATCCAGGCGATCAAGGGCGTGGAGTTCGGCGACGGCTTCCGCACCGCGGCACGGCGCGGCTCGGCCGCCCACGACGAGATCGAGCCCGGCGCCGACGGGGTGCGCCGCCGCAGCAACCGCGCGGGCGGCGTCGAAGGCGGCATGAGCACCGGCGACCCGCTGCGCGTGCGCGCGGCGATGAAACCCATCGCCACCGTGCCCCGCGCCCTGGACACCATCGACGTGACCACCGGCGAACCCGCCCAGGCCCACCACCAGCGCAGCGACGTCACCGCGGTGCCGGCCGCGGGCGTGGTCGCCGAGTCCATGCTCGCCCTGGTCCTGGCCGAGGCGGCCCTGGAGAAGTTCGGCGGGGACTCGGTCGCCGAGACCGCCCGGAACCTGCGCGGCTACCTGGACTCGCTGACCGTCCGGTGACCGCACCCGCCCCTGGGAGGCAGAGGAGTACCCCGATGAGCAGACCCGTCGCGGTGCTGATCGGCTCGCCCGGATCGGGCAAGTCGACCGTGGGCCGCATACTCGCCGAACGGCTCGGCGTCGACCTGGTCGACACCGACGCCGAGGTCGAACGGCGCGCGGGCAAACCCATCGGCGACATCTTCGTCGAGGACGGCGAGGAGACGTTCCGGGCGATGGAACGCCAGGCCGTGGCCGAGGCCCTGGCCGGGGCCACCGGAGTGGTGGCCCTGGGCGGCGGGGCGATCCTGGACGAGCGCACCCGCGCCGACCTCGCCGGGCACCGCGTCGTCTACCTGGAGGTGGAGTTCGCCGACGCGGCCCGCCGGGTGGGCCTGGACACCGCCCGGCCCCTGCTGCTCGGCAACCCGCGCGCCCGCCTGAAGGCGCTGCTCAAGGAGCGCCTGCCCATCTACGAGAGCCTGGCCACGGTCACCGTGTCCACCAGCGAGTACTCCCCCGAGGAGGCCGCCGAGCGGATCGCGCGGGAGCTGCGGGACAGCGGTGACTGACCCCGGGGCGCCCCGGGGCACCGCGGCCGTCCGCCACGGGAGGCGGCCCGGCCCCGCCGGTTCCCGGGGACCCGGTGAAGGCGTACGTCAACGACTGGAGCAGACATGACGGTCACCCGCATCGGAGTCGGAGGCACCTCCGCGCCCTACGACGTGGTCGTGGGCACCGGCGTCCTGACGGAGCTGCCCGCCCTGGTGGGGGAGGGGGCCCAGAGGGTCGCGGTCGTCCACCCCCGCGGCCTTGAGGAGCTCGCCCGGCCGGTGTGCGAGACGCTGCGCGCGGCCGGCTACGAGGTCCACCCGCTGCCCGTCCCCGACGGGGAGGCCGTCAAGGACGTGTCGGTGGCCGCGCAGCTGTGGGCGCGGCTGGGCCAGGCCGCCTTCACCCGCACCGACGTGGTCGTGGGCGTCGGCGGCGGCGCCACCACCGACCTGGCCGGGTTCGTCGCGGCGACCTGGCTGCGCGGGGTGCGCGCGGTCCTGGTGCCCACCACCCTGCTCGGCATGGTCGACGCCGCGGTCGGCGGCAAGACCGGCATCAACACCGCCGAGGGCAAGAACCTCGTCGGCGCGTTCCACCCGCCCGCCGGGGTGCTGTGCGACCTCGACACGCTGCCCTCCCTGCCGCGCGCGGACTACATCGGAGGCCTCGCCGAGATCATCAAGGCC
The DNA here is from genome assembly GCF_023208015.1 of Thermobifida alba. NCBI lineage: Bacteria > Bacillati > Actinomycetota > Actinomycetes > Streptosporangiales > Nocardiopsidaceae > Thermobifida > Thermobifida alba. The sequence goes on from NZ_CP051627.1 coordinate 492,627, forward strand.
GGGTTCATCGCGGACCCGGTCATCCTGGACCTGGTGGAGGCCGACCCCGAGGCCGCCGCCCGGCCCGACGGCAAGCACACCCGCGAGCTCGTCGAGCGCGCCGTCGCGGTCAAGGCCGACGTGGTCTCCTCCGACCTGCGGGAGAGCGGCCGCCGCGAGATCCTCAACTACGGCCACACCCTCGGCCACGCCATCGAGCGCGCCGAGAACTACACCTTCCGGCACGGCTACGCGATCTCCGTCGGCATGGTCTTCGCCGCCGAACTGGCCCGCCTGGACGGCCGCGTCGACGAGGCCGCCGTGCTGCGGCACCGCCGTATCCTGGAGTCGGTGGGGCTTCCGGTGCGCTACCGCGCCGACGCCTGGCCCGTCCTGCGCGACACGATGCGGGTGGACAAGAAGACCCGCGGCGCGACCCTGCGCTTCGTCGTCCTGGACGACGTGGCCGAACCCGCGATCCTGGCGGGTCCCTCCGACGCCCTGCTGGCCGAGGCGTACCGGGCGGTGAGTGGCGCCGCGCCGGATGTGCCCGACACCCACTAGACTCACACGCAGGAGCGGTTCCGGCAGCTCATCACGATCGCCCGGATTCGACCGGGCGCAGCGGGCCGGACAGCAAACCCCCGCCCAGGCGGCCGCGCACCATCGGGGCAACGCGGCCGCGGACCATCGGACTGTGCCCTACTGGCTGAGAGAGACGACCGAAGTGGCGACGACGAACGACCTCAAGAACGGCATGACCCTCAGGCTCGACGGTGGTGAGCTGTGGAACGTCGTTGAATTCCAGCACGTCAAGCCGGGTAAGGGCGGTGCTTTCGTCCGCACCAAGCTGAAGAACGTCACCTCCGGCAAGGTCGTGGACAAGACCTTCAACGCCGGCGTCAAGGTGGAGGTCGCCAACGTCGACCGGCGCGAGATGCAGTACCTCTACGCCGACGGCGACTCCTACATCTTCATGGACACCGAGACCTACGACCAGGTCTACGTCCCCCGCGAGGTCGTCGGGGACAACGCCAACTTCCTGCTGGAGAGCGCCATCGTGACGGTCGCCGTCAACGAGGGCACCCCGCTCTACATCGAGCTGCCCGCCGCGGTCGAGATGGCCATCGCCCAGACCGACCCCGGCCTGCAGGGCGACCGCTCCACCGGCGGAACCAAGCCCGCGACGCTGGAGACCGGGGCCGTCATCCAGGTGCCGCTGTTCGTCGCCACCGGCGACAGGGTCAAGGTCGACACCCGGACTGGCGAATACCTGGGCCGCGTCAACTGATGCGCGGGTCACGGCACAAGGCCCGGCTGCGTGCGGTCGAAGTACTCTACGAGGCCGAGGTCCGCGGTGTCCCCGTCGCCGAGGTGGTCGAGCGCCGCCGGGCGCAGGCCGAGCCGCCGATCAACGAGTTCACCGAGCGGCTCGCCACCGGGGTGGAGGAGCACCGCGAACGGATCGACGAACTGCTGGAGACCTACTCCATCGGCTGGACGCTGGAGCGCATGCCGGTGGTGGACCGCAACATCCTGCGGATCGGCGCCTACGAGCTGCTGTGGGCCGAGGACATCCCCGACGGGGTGGCGATCGCGGAGGCGGTGGCGATGGCCAAGGAACTGTCCACCGACGAGTCGCCCGTCTTCGTCAACGGCCTGCTCTCCCGCCTGATGGAGAACAAGGCATCGCTGTCGCTGTAGCGTCGCCCCGGGCACGCGGGGCGGGGAAAGGACTCGCATCGTGGACTCCTCCACCGTCGGCCCCCGGCGCGCCTCCAGCGCCGCACGCACCGCAGTCGTCTGGGAGGCGCTGACCGCGGAGTTGGCGCGGGCGGCAGAGGAGTCCGCCGCTCCCCTGGAGATCGTCGACGCGGGCGGCGGCACCGGCGGTGCCGCCGTACCGCTCGCCGAACTCGGCCACCGCGTGACGGTCGTCGACCCCAGCCCCGACTCGCTGGCCGCCCTGGAACGCCGGGCGGCCGAGGCCGGGGTGCGGGTGAACGCGGTCCAGGGCGACACCCGGGACCTGGGCGACCTGCTCCCCGAGGCCAGCGCGCACCTGGTCCTGGTGCACAACGTCCTGGAGTACGTGGACGACCCGCTGGCCGCGCTGCGCGACGTCGTCTCCGTCACCCGCCCCGGGGGAACGGTCAGCGTGATGACGGCCAACGCCGTGGCGGCGGTGCTGCACCGGGCCCTGGCCGGACACCTCGCCGACGCGCTGGCGCTGCTGGAGTCCCCCGAGGGGCGCTGGGGTCCGGGCGACCCGATGCCGCGCCGCCTCACCGCCGAACGCCTCACCGCCCTGGTCCGCGAGGCCGGACTCGACCCGGGCGGCCTGCGCGGGGTGCGGGTGCTGGGCGACCTGCTCCCCGGCCGGGTGTTCGAGGACCCGCAGACCCCCGAGGTCCTGGTGGCCCTGGAGAAGGCGGCGTCGGTCCACCCGGAGCTGTCGGGCATCGCCACCCAGCTGCACCTGCTCGCGCGGCGGCCCGCCTGACCCGCCCCGGCCGGACTGTCCACCCTCCCTGGTAGAACAGCACCGACACCGTGCCGGGGAGGAGGGCCGATGAGCCGTCGACAGCTCGAACGCGGCGAGCCCGTGCGCGGCGTCCTGACCGGGCGCGGCATCGTCCCGCTGGACGGCCGTCCCGTCGACGACGCCGACTGCACCGTGCTGCACATCGACATGGACGCCTTCTTCAGCAGCGTGGAGGAGCTGCGCCACCCCGAGGTCCGGGGGCGGCCGGTGATCGTGGGCGGCACCGGACCGCGCGGCGTGGTCGCCGCCGCCAACTACCCGGCCCGCCGCCACGGCGTGCACTCGGCGATGCCCATGTCACGGGCGTTGCGGCTCTGCCCCCAGGCGGTGGTCTTCCCGCCCGACGGCGCCACCTACCGGCGCGTCTCCGCCCGCGTCATGGACCTCCTGCGTTCGATCACCCCGCAGGTGGAGCAGCTCTCGGTCGACGAGGCGTTCCTGGACGTGGCCGGAGCGGACCGCCGCCTGGGCGGCGGTCCGACGCACATCGCCCAGCTCATCCGCGCCCGGGTCCGCGCCGAGCAGGGGCTCACCTGCTCGGTCGGGGTGGCGGCCACCAAGTTCGTCGCCAAGCTCGCCTCCACCCGCTGCAAGCCCGACGGCCTGCTGCTGGTCCCCACCGAGCACGTCACCGACTTCCTGCACCCGCTGCCCGTCGGGGCGCTGTGGGGGGTGGGGGAGCGCACCGAGCAGGCGCTGCGGCGCATGGGGCTGCGCACCGTCGGCGACGTCGCCCGCACCCCGCCCGACACGCTCCGCCACGAGCTGGGCCGGGCGCTGGGCAGCCAGCTCGCCGAACTGGCGTGGGGACGCGACCCCCGGCCGGTCACCGCCGAGACCGTCGACAAGAGCATCAGCACCGAGGAGACCTTCGACACCGACGTCCACGACCCCGAGCAGATCCGCCGGGAACTGCTGCGGCTGGCCGAGAGGGTCGCGCGCCGGCTCCGCGCCGCGGGGCAGGCCGGACGCACGGTGGGGGTCAAGCTGCGCCGGGCCGACTTCAGCACGGTCACCCGCTCCCGGACCCTGTCCGAACCCACCGACGTGGCCAGGCGGATCGCCGCGGTCGCCCGGGAACTCTACGCGGCCTCCGGGCTGCTCGGAACCCCGCTGCGGCTGGTGGGCGTCAGAGTGGAGGGACTGGTGCCCGCGGACCGCGTCCACCACCAGTTGGCGCTGGACGAGGACGGGCCGAGCTGGCGCACGGTCGAGAAGCTCCAGGACGAGGTGGTGCGCCGTTTCGGGGACGGAGCGCTCAGACCAGCGTCGTTGGCTTTCTGTGACGAAGATGACGTATGATACGGCAACTTTTTCGTTCCGCGAGTGTTGTATGTGATGGGGCCGGCCGGAGCGGGCCGGACCGAGGACACGATTCCCCGGAACGATGGGGAGAGGGGGCGGGCTGGTGAAAGCCAGCGTGGTCGAGGGTACTGTGGTCGATGGAAGGGGCCAGAGCGCGTATCTTTTCTTTTCACAGAGCGCTAAGTCCCCTTATTCTGGGCATATCACTGGCCATCAGATAGTTGTTCAGCACCCGTTGCCCCACCCGGGGACTGCTTTTGGGAGGCGCCGTGCCGCTCTCTGAACACGAGCAGCGCATGCTCGAACAGATCGAGCGGGCGCTGTATGCGGAGGACCCGAAGTTCGCCAACACCGTGCGGCAGACGAACCCGCAGGTCCACTACAAGCGTCGGCTCGTCAAGGCGTCGTTCGGCTTCGTGGCCGGCATCGGCCTCCTCCTGGGAGGCATGGTCTTTCAGGCGGTACCGGTCAGCGTCGTCGGTTTCGTCATCATGCTGGTGTGTGCGCTGTGGGGGTTGTCCGGGTGGCGGCGCGCCGCCGGGAGCGCCTCCGTCGGTGCCGACAGGGGGCCGAAGCGTCAGCGCCCCGGGATGATGGACCGCTTCGAGGAGCGCTGGCGCCGCCGCCAGGAAGGCGAACACTAGGAGGGGCCCGCCGGGTGCGGGCTGGTTGACTTCCGTCACGCGTGGGGGTCGCGGTGGGCACCGCGACCCCCACGCGTTTGCATCCCCCGTGCGTCCACGCGCCGCGGCCGCGACGCCCACAGCGACCGGGGCAGCAGGACCGCGCGGACGCGGGACAGCGGCGGGGACGACGCGGCCAGCGCCCGCCGCACGGTGCGGCAGTCCTCGGCCAGGTCCGGGACGGCGGGGGTGTGCGGGGCGTAACGCACCGCCTCCTCCGCAGCCACGATCCGGTGCAGTGCCGCACGGGCCCGGTCGGCCACCGGCCCCCGGGCGAGCAGCAGGCGCTCCACGGTGCGCGGACTGTGCGCCGGGTTCCACTCCCAGCCCAGGTCGACCAGGTCGTCGCGGAGTTCCGACCAGGCGGCCCGCGCCGACTCGGCCGCGCCCCGGCTCCGCTGCCACCGCAGCGCGCGGACCAGGTGCCGAACCAGCGCGGGCACGGCCAGGAGAGCGGCGGCCACGGCCGCGGCGGCCGCGAACGCGGCGGCCCCCCACCCGCCGTCGACGGAGTCCGCGTCCGCGGCGGGGTCGGCGCTGAACCGCTCCCCGTCCCGGGAGTCCTCCCCCGCGGCGGTCTCCTGCGGTTCCCCGGCGGGCGTCCGCTCCGGCGCGGTGGACGGTTCGGGCCCGGCGGTCTCCCGCGGTTCCCCGGCGGGCGTCCGCTCCGGCGCGGCCGCGGCGTAGTCGGGAGGCGCGGCGTTCGGCTGGCCCGCCCCGGGGGTCGGCTCGAACCGCAGCCAGCCGTACCCCGCGAAGTACAGTTCGGGCCAGGCGTGGGCGTCGCTCTCCCGCACCGTCCACCGGTCGGAGCCGACGTGTTCGCCCGCGGTGTAGCCCACCGCGACCCGCGCGGGGATGCCCAGGTGCCGGGCCATGACGGCCATCGCCGAGGCGAAGTGCTGGCAGTAGCCGGTCCTGCTGTCCAGCAGGAAGTGGGCGAGCGGGTCGGTGCCGCCGGGGACCCGGGGCGGGTCCAGGTCGTAGGTGAAGTCGCCGCCGGTGAACCAGTCCTGCAGGGCGAGCGCCTGGTCGAAGGGGGAGGCGGCGTCGGCGGTGATGTCCTCGGTCAGCCGGGCCACCTCCGCCGACAGCGGCGGGAGGTCCAGGTAGCGCTGGTCGACCCGCAGGGACGCCGCGGAGGCGGCCGAGCGCAGGGCGTCCCCGTCCGGCGTCGAGGCGGTGCTGGTCACCCGGTAGGTCAGTCCGGCGGCCTCCCCGTCGGGGGAGAACACCATGAGCGTGTCGGGGTCGACGTACCACTCGCCGGTCACCTGCACGTCGCTGCTGGGGTAGGGCAACGGCAGGAAGTCCATGCCGCGGACCTCGGCGGAGACGGTGACGTCCGTGGTCACCGAGGTGCCGGCGGAGCCGCCGGAAAGCCCCGGGGAGCGGGGGATCGTCCCGTTGAGCCGGTCCTCCGCAGCAGCCTCGACCGGCGACATCGTCCAGGTCTCGCCGTCGAAGGTGTCGAGCACGTGCGTGCGCAGGTACTCGGGGTCGGGGTCGCTGGTGTGGTACTCCAGGACCCGGCGGTTGCCGTGCGAGGACAGGGAGCCGCGCAGACTGGTCAGCGGGTCCACCGTGGTCACCGTCCGTCCGCCCGCCCGCAACTGCTCGACCAGGGAGAACACCGAGCCGCTGGCCAGTCCGGGCACGAGGGCGGGCACCAGCAGGGCCAGCACCACGCAGACCGCGGCGGTCCCCGCGGCCCCGAGCCCCCACAGCCCCGCCGCGACGGCCGCCCGGCCCCGGGCCTCCCGGCCGCCCCGCGGGGTCGTGCGGGGCCCCCAGGCCGCCGCCCGGACCGCCGAGTCGACGGCGAACAGCAGCAGGAACCCCGCGGCGGCGGTGGCGAACGCGCTCCGGCCCACCCCCTCGTGGTGCACCGTCAGCGGGACGGCGACCAGGGACAGCAGGGCGGCGCCGGCCACCCCCGGCACGCGCAGCGCCACCGCCATCAGGTGGGCGGAGACGGTGAGCACCCCCAGCAGCAGGGTCACCAGCAGGACGATCCCGTCCGTGGCGGGAACCGGGATGACGTTGGTCCGGATGTCGAGGACACCGGCGAGGACGAGGCCGATCAGCCGCTTCGCCGCCGCCGGCGTGGGCAGGACCCCCAGCAGTGCGGCGTCGGGCGCGTGACGGGCGGTCACCGCCGCGGTCAGCGCGACCAGCTGCAGGACGGGGGCCACCGCGGCGGGCAGGCGGACCCACTGCGCGGCCGCGCCCACGACGGCCAGGAGGACCACCGCCGAGGCCGGTCCCCGCCACCAGTCGGCGTCCGCGAAGAGCGGACCCAGCAGAGGAAGCGCGCACAGTGCCGCGACCGCCGTGGCCAGGGACAGCAGGCAGGCCGGGAGGGCCTGGGCGACGGGCCTCACCGGGCCTCCCCCGCGCTCCGCCACAGCTCGGGCAGGTCGGCGACACGGTCGGGGCACAGCACCCGCCAACCGGCCTCCGCCAGCCGGTGGACGGCCCACCGGCGTGCCTCCTCCGGCCACGGGGCCTGCGGCACCAGGATCGCGATCCGCCTGCCCGACCGGCCGCTGCGGCAGGCCGCCAGGGCGGCCGACTCCTCGGGGGTGAGCGCCCCCAGCACCGCCACCAGCGTTCCGCGGCCGCTCACCGGGCTGCGCGACAGTCGGGCGACGTCCTCCAGCAGGGAGGGCGCCGCGACGGGACGGGCCAGCGCGAACGCCTCCAGGACCGTGTCGCGGTGGCGCGCCTCCACGGCCGGCCCGACGCCCCCGCCCAGCAGGCCCAGCCGGTGCCCCCGGTCGGCGAGGTGCACGGCGACCGACGCGGCCAGGACGACCGCGTCCTCCACCGAGGAGGCGGTGTGCGCGGCCGGGCGCAGGTCCACCAGGACGGTGCTGCGGTCGAGCCGCCGCTGCTCCTCGCTGCGCACCATGAGGTGGCCGCGTCGTGCGGTGGAGCGCCAGTGCACCCGGCGCACGTCGTCGCCGGGACGGTAGGGGCGCGGCGTGGTCCCCCCGTCGACGCCGGCGGGCACGGGGCTGGGACGCGGTCCGTCCGCGGCCGTCGCGCCGAGGCGTGCCACGACGGGAAGCTCCACGGTCCGGGGGAACACCAGGAGCGACGTCTCCGGGCCGAGGGGGCGCTCCAGGCGGGCGCAGCCCAGCGGGTCGGTGACGACCAGCACCAGCGGGCCGATCGGGTAGCGGCCGCGCGCGTGCGAGCGCAGCCGGTAGGAGAACGTCCGCTTCTCCCCGGGGCGCAGCGGCCCCAGGGAGAAGCGGGGCGGACTGCCGAGCGCGAACGGCAGCCGGTCCTCCGCCAGCAGCGGCCCGACCGGAAGCGGCCGCGCCGCCTCGGCGGGCGACAGCGTGAGCGTCACCCGGCAGTCGGCGCCCACGGGGATGCGCGACGCGGACAGCACCCGCGTGTGCTCCAGGGACCGGGGCGCGCACACGGCCAGCAGTCCCGCGCTGACCAGCGGGACCGTCGTCACGAGAACCGCGAGGCGCAGCAGGTCGCGCTCACCGAGCAGCAGCGCGCCGACACCGATCGCCACCCCCGCTCCCAGCAGGGCCCAGCCGCGCGGGGTAAGAGATCGCAGTACGTTCACCGTCCCGGTTCCTCGCCTCGGAGGTCAGCCGTGGGTGGGGATGGGGACGTCGGCCACCAGTTCGCCGACCACGTCGGCGGGGGACCGGTGGGCCGCGGCGCCGGGCAGCAGACGGTGCGCCAGCACCGGCACGGCCAGCGCCTGGAGGTCGTCGGGCAGGACGTAGTCGCGGCCGTCCAGGGCGGCGTAGGCGCGGGCGGCGCGCACCAGGTGCAGGGTGGCGCGGGGGGAGGCGCCCAGCAGCAGGGCCGGGGTGGTCCGGGTGGCCGTGACCAGGTCCAGGGCGTAGCGCTTGATCACGGGGGCGACGTGGACCCGGCGGACCCGCTCGATCATCGAGTTGACCTCGGCGACGGTGGTCACCGGGGCGAGCCGGTCCAGCGGGGAGCGCACCGAGTGCGCGTCGATCATGTCGAGTTCGGCGCGGGGGTCGGGGTAGCCCACGGAGACCCGCGCCATGAAGCGGTCCCGCTGCGCCTCGGGCAGCGGATAGGTGCCCTCCACCTCGGTGTCGACGGGGTTCTGGGTGGCGATCACCATGAAGGGCCGCTCCAGGCGCCGGGTGACGCCGTCGACGCTGACCTGACCCTCCTCCATGCACTCCAGCAGCGCGGACTGCGTCTTGGGGGAGGCCCGGTTGATCTCGTCGCCCAGCACGATGTTGGCGAACACCGGCCCGGGACGGAACTCGAACTCGCGCCGCTGCTGGTGGTAGACGCTGACGCCGGTGATGTCGCTGGGGAGCAGGTCGGGGGTGAACTGCACGCGGCTGACCGCGCAGTCGACGGCCCGTCCCAGCGCCTTGGCCAGCATGGTCTTGCCGACACCGGGGACGTCCTCGATGAGCAGGTGCCCCTCGGCCAGCAGGACGGTCAGCGCGATCCGGACGACCTCGGGCTTGCCCGTGATCACGGTCTCGATCGCCGACCGGATCCGGTGGGCGGGGGCCAGCAGGCCGCTGACGCCGACGGGACTGTCGGCGGGGCCGTCCACCCGGGTGTCGAGCGACACGTGTCCCCCTCGTCATGTGTCGTGGCTGGTCCATCACGAGGCTAGGGCCAAAGCGGGGGTTTGCAAACAAGGACGGGGGTGGGGACACGCCGGCCGGCGTGTCCCCGCGCCGCGGCGGAGCGGGCGGGGAACGCACCGGGACGCCTCCGTCGCGCCGCGCCCGCTCCACCTTCCACCACCCCTGTCCGAACTGCTGTTTCGCCGGTGTGGCAGGGGCTCGGGGACGCTCCTGGCTGTTGACGGTGGAGGAAAGTGGAGTACAGTGGAGCCAAGTGGAGGAAGAGGTCATGGCGGCAGCCCGGGAGGTGAGAGGCGGTGTTTCTCGGCACCCACGCGCCGCGTCTCGACGAGAAGGGACGCATGTTCCTCCCGGCGAAGTACCGCGACGAACTGGCGGGGGGACTCGTGGTCACGAAGGGCCAGGAGCGCTGCCTCTACGTCTTCCCGGTGCGCGAGTTCGAACGCATCACCCAGGTCCTCCGCGCCGCGCCGGTCACCGCCAAGGCGGTACGCGACTACAGCCGTGTCTTCTTCGCCAGCGCCTCCGACGAACTCCCCGACCGGCAGGGCCGGGTGACCATACCGGCGAACCTGCGCGCCTACGCGGGGCTCGACCGGGACTGCGTGGTCATCGGGGCCAACACGCGCCTGGAGATCTGGGACGCCCGGACCTGGGCCGACTACGAGGCCGAACAGGAGCAGGTATTCGCGGAACTGGCGGAGGAGGTGTTGCCGGGGGTGCTGTGACCCCGCAGCACCGCAGCGCCGCCGCGGGGCGGCACCGCGGGCCGTGACAGGGGTCACCGACCGTCAATCCCTGTCGGGTCCAGGCCTCCAGACGTGGCCGACCAGGGGTCAGCTGGCGCATCTTCCCCGGCGCCAGGTGACCGACGGGACACAGGGCAAGCGCGCCCGACGGGCGCGTCTGGAGGTCCGGCCGCGCCCGCTCCGGGAGCGACGGCCACGGGAAACGGGGACGGCGAGGACAGGGGGGCCAGTGACAGGCGACGCGTCCGAGGGCGCACCACGACACCGCGACCACCCCGCCCCAGCACACGTACCGGTCATGCTGGAGCGGGTCCTGGAACTGCTCGCGCCGGCGCTGGACCGGCCGGACGCCGTCGTCGTGGACGGCACACTCGGCCTCGGCGGCCACGCCGCGGCGCTGCTCGCCGCCCACCCCGGCCTGCGCCTGGTGGGCGTGGACCGCGACACCACCGCACTGGAACGCAGCCGGCGGCGGCTCGCCCCCTTCGCCGACCGCGTCGACCTGGCGCACGCCGTCTACTCCGACATCCCCCGCGTCCTGGACGGCCTCGGCCTCGACCGGGTCCACGGCGTCCTGCTCGACCTGGGCGTGTCCTCGCCCCAACTGGACGAGGCCGACCGGGGCTTCGCCTACTCCTACGACGCCCCGCTGGACATGCGCATGGACCGCACCCAGGAGCGCACCGCGGCCGACGTCGTCAACACCTACTCCGCCGGCGAGCTCACCCGGATCCTCCGGGTCTACGGCGAGGAGCGCTTCGCCTCCCGGGTGGCCCAGGCCATCGTGCGGCGGCGCGCCAAGGAGCCGGTGCGGACCACCGGGGTCCTCGCCGACCTGGTCCGCGAGGCCATCCCCGCACCGGCCCGCCGCACCGGGGGCAACCCCGCCAAACGGACCTTCCAGGCCCTGCGCATCGAGGTCAACTCCGAACTGACCATCCTGGAACGCGCCCTGCCCGCGGCGATCTCCCGCCTCGCCGTGGGGGGACGCGTCGTGGTGCTGTCCTACCACTCCCTGGAGGACCGCATCACCAAACGCGTCCTGGCCGAGCTGAGCACCGACACCACCCCGCCCGGACTGCCGGTGCCCCTGCCGGACCGGCAGCCGGAACTGCGCCTGCTCACCCGGAGGGCCGAAGCCCCCACCGAGCAGGAGACCGCACGCAACCCCCGCGCGGCGTCGGCCCGGCTGCGGGCCGCCGAGAGGACGCGGGAGCCGTGAACGCCGGCCCCGCCACACAGCACGAGTGCGCTTCCGGCCCGCGCCGGGAGCCGTCGACGGCGTCCGGGAGAACCCACAGTGGAGACCAGCACCGAAGAACGCACCACGACCGCACGCAGCAGGACCCGCCCGGCGCCGCGCCGACCGCGCGGCGTGCGCCCCGGTGCCGCGCGCCGCGGCGCCGCGGCCCGGACCTCCGCACCACGCCTGCCGTTCGTGCTGCTCATCCTGGGACTGCTCGGCGGGGCGATGGTCACCCTGCTGATGCTGCACGCGGTCCTCGCCGAGGACACCTTCGAGATCGCGACGCTGCAGCAGCAGAACCGCGAACTCAGCCAGCAGGAGCAGGCGCTGCGGGAGCGGGTCGTGCAGGCCGAGTCGCCCGAGGCGATCGCCGAGGCGGCCGAGGAGCTGGGCATGCGCCCCGGAGCCGAACCCCAGTTCCTCGACCTGGAGAGCGGCCGGATCACCGGTGACCCGGACGGGACGGGCGAATGACCGGCACGGCACCGGTCCGCACCACCGCGACAGGGCACCGCACAGGGGGGAACGTCCACCGTTGAGCACACCGCGCGACCGCAGTCCCAAAGATCCGCGTCGGCCGTCGGCCGCGGCGCGCAGGGGGCGCGGACAACGGCCGCGCTCCGCGGAGGCCGCGCGGCGTTCCACCCGGCAGGCCGGGGCCGCGCGGCGCCGTGCCGCACCGGGGAACGGAACCGGCGCGGCGGCTGCGCGCGGAGCACGGCCGGCCGGGGGCGTCCGCTCACCGCTGCGCCGCCGGTTCCGCCGCAGGGCCCCCCAGCCGCGCATCCGGGCCATGGGCGCCATCCTCGGCACCGTGCTGCTGATCTTCGCCGCACGGCTGGTGCAGATCCAGGGCATCGACGCCGACGACTACGCCGAGGCGGCCGCCGACCTGCGCCTGACCACCATCGAGATCCCCACCGTCCGCGGCGACATCACCGACGCCTCGGGGCGGCCCTTCGCCATGTCGGTGGAGGTCCGCACCGTCTTCGTCGACCCGGCCGAGGTGCGTGCGGACCAGCGGGACGAGATCATCCGGGAGCTGTCCCAGCGGTTCGGCCTGTCCCCCGAGGAGGTCGCCGCCAAGCTCGACGCCCGGGTCGACGGCCGCCCCAGCCGCTACGAGGTCGTCCAGCGGGGCGTGCCGATCGAGGAGTGGAAGGAGATCGACGCGCTCGACCTGCACGGGGTCTCGGCCGAACGCGCCTACAAGCGCGTCTACCCCGGTGAGACGGGCGCGGCCAACCTGGTCGGCTTCGTCGGGGCGGAGGGCCACGGCCTGGAGGGCCTGGAGGCCGTGCTGGACTCGACCCTCGCCGGACAGGCCGGACAGCAGCAGGTCGAGGTGGGCGGCGGCGGCACCCAGATCCCGATGGCGGGCGGACTGGTCCAGGAACCGGTCCCCGGCCGCACCGTCCGGCTCACCCTCGACCTGGACCTGCAGTGGTACGCCCAGCAGGCCCTCACCGAACGCGCCGAGGAGCTGCGCGCCGAGGCGGGCTCCGTGATCGTGATGACCCGCGAGGGCCGGATCAGGGCGATGGCCAACTACCCCACCTACGATCCGAGCGACTTCTCCTCGGTCAGCGCCGAACAGCGCCGCAACAGCGCGGTCGCCGACGCGTTCGAGCCGGGCAGCACCGTCAAGGCCGTCACCGTCGCCGCGGCCCTGGAGGAAGGGCTGGCCACCCCCGACACCGTCTACCTGGTCCCCGACTCCATCACCCGCTACGACCGGGTCTTCCGCGACTCCAGCCCCCACCCGCCGCAGCGGCTCACCGTCAACGGGATCATGGCCACCTCCAGCAACGTCGGGGCCATCAAGATCGGCGAGGAGGTGGGCGCCGAGCGGATGTACGACTACCTGCACCGGTTCGGGATCGGCCGGCCCACGGGCCTGGACCTGCCCGGGGAGAACGCGGGGCTCCTCGCCGAGCCCCGGAACTGGTCCGGCACCGACCTGCCGTCCGTCTCCTTCGGGCACAGCGTCTCGGTCAACGCCGTGCAGCTGGCCAGCGTCTACGCCACCATCGCCAACGACGGCGTCCGGGTGGAGCCCACGCTCGTGGCGGGGACGACGGACGCCGACGGCGAGTTCGAGGCCGCGCCGGACCCCGCGAGCGAACGGGTGATCAGCGCCGAGACCGCCGCCGACCTCAGACTGATGCTGGAGGCCGTCACCGGGGAGATGGGCACCGCCCAGCGGGCCCGCATCGACGGCTACCGGATCGGCGGCAAGACCGGCACCGCCAACCGGATCAACCCCGACACCGGCAGGTACGAGGGCGGCGGCTACGTCAGCTCCTTCGTCGGCCTCGCCCCGGTCGACGACCCCGAACTGGTCGTCCTGGTGGTGCTGCACGGCCCCGAGGACGAGTACTACGGCGGTGAGGCGGCCACCCCCGTCTTCGCCGACGTGATGTCGTTCGCACTCAAGACGGCGCGGGTGCCGCCGACCGGGACCGAGCCGCCCGCACTGCGCCTGGTGGAGTGAGCGGGACCGCACCGCGGAGCGAAACCGGACACACCGGTCGGATGCGCTTGCCAGGCGGCGGCGTGGTACCCGATGCTTTCGGACATCCGCCGACGCCCGACACCGCCGTCCCCGCCGCGGAGCCAGCCGCACCACCACCCGCGACGGGGCCGGGCGGACACCGAAGCGTCCCGGCCCGACCGTCTCCGCGGAGAAATTGACCTCCACCAGCGGTGAACCGATAACCTCACGAGGTGTCACCCGTCATGCGACCCGAACACGTCCAGCCACGTCCGCTCTCCGAACTCGTCCCGCTGCTGGGACCGGACGCCTTCGTCACGTGCGTCGACCCCGCCGAGCCCCCGCTGGGCACCGCGGCGGCCGCCGAACCCGCCGAGTCCGAGCAGGTCCGCGACGTCGACTCCGTCACCGTCACCGGCGTCACGCACGACTCCCGCGCGGTGCGCCCCGGAGACCTGTACGTGGCGCTGCCGGGACAGCGCGTCCACGGAGCCAAGTTCGCCGAACAGGCGGCCCGGGCCGGGGCCGCGGCCGTGCTCACCGATCCCGCCGGGTACGACCGCGCCGCGGCCACCCGGCTGCCGGTGATCACCGTCCCGGACCCGCGCGCCCGGCTCGGGGACGTGGCCGCCTGGATCCACGGCCACCCGGCCGGGGAGCTGCTGCTGGTCGGCACCACCGGCACCAGCGGCAAGACCACGGTCAGCTACCTGGTGGAGTCGGGGCTGCGCGCCGCGGGGATGCGCACCGGACTGGTGGGCACCGTGGAGATCCGGGTGGACGACGAGCGCGTCGACTCCTCCCTGACCACCCCCGAGGCCACGGACCTGCACGGCCTGTTCGCCCTCATGCGCGAACGCGAGGTCGACGGGGCCGCCATGGAGGTCTCCAGCCACGCCCTGGCGCTGGGACGGGTCGACGGGGTGCGCTACGACGTCGCCGTGTTCACCAACCTCTCCCAGGACCACCTGGACTTCCACTCCGACCTCAACGACTACTTCGACACCAAGGCGCGGCTGTTCACGCCCGAGTTCGCCAAGGTCGCCGTGGTCAACCGGGACGACGCGTTCGGGCGGGCGCTCGTCGACAGGATCACCGGGCAGGGCGCGATCCCGGTCACCACGTTCTCCGCCGAGGGCGACACCGAGGCGGACTGGTACGCCACCGACGTCGTCCTCGAACCGCAGGGCAGCCGGTTCCGGGTGGTCGGCCCCGGCGGCATGGAGATGGACGCCTCGGTGCGGCTGCCCGGCCCCTTCAACGTCTCCAACGCCATGGCCGCGATCGTCGCCCTCATCGAGGCGGGGGTGCCGCTGCCCACCGCCCTGGAGGGGGTCGCGGCGGCGCGGGGCGTGCCCGGCCGGATGGAGCGGGTCGACGAGGGGCAGAACTTCACCGCCGTCGTCGACTACTCGCACAAACCCGGGGCGATCGAGGCGGTCCTCACCGCGCTGCGGTCCGTCACCGAGGGCAGCCTGACCATCGTCGTCGGCTGCGGCGGCGACCGAGACCGGGGCAAACGCCCCCTCATGGGGGAGGCCGCGGCCCGTCTCGCCGACGCGGTCATCCTCACCGACGACAACCCCCGCAGCGAGGACCCGATCACGATCGTCACCAGCATGCTGGAGGGAGTGGCGAAGGTTCCCGTGGAGCAGCGCGCCCGTATCACGGTCGAACCCGACCGGCGCAGTGCGATCGAGTTGGCGGTGGAGCGCGCCGGGGCCGGCGACGTGGTGGTCGTGGCCGGAAAGGGACACGAACGCGGCCAGCAGGTGGGGGAGCGCGTCCTGCCGTTCGACGACCGCGAGGTGCTGCGCGACGCGCTGCGCTGGCAGATGGACGGGGACTGACCGGCCGTCCGCGCCCGGGAGGGCGGCCCCCGGCGACCGGCGCCCTCCGGTGCGCCGCGAGCACGGGGGGCGGCGGCCGCGGCGCCGGGTGCGGCACGGGCCGAACCGCCTGTTCGGCGGCGGTTCGCCGCGGACGTTTCCCCGCACACCGCCCGACCACCCGGTTTTCGGGCGCCGGGCCCGAAACGGGTCTCACTCGTGCCACATTCGGGTCTGAGCGCAACCCGGGCCGTCGATCTTGTTCTAAGGTTAGGTGCGGCAATCTCAGCCCGGCACCGTGGCGTCCGCACGCCGCTTCGCGGCTTTTGTACAGCATCCCCGTTTCTCGCACGCTGTTCACTGTCAATCACGGCGCTTCGAGCGTGGTGGACCGGGCCCGACATGAGGAGTGGATTTGATCGCGCTGACGCTCGATCGGATCGCCGAGATCACCCGATCACGACTACGCGGATCGGCGCAGCCCACGGACACTGTTGACGGCCCGGTGGTCATCGACTCGCGGGAGGCCGCTCCCGGTTCGCTGTTCGTCGCCCTGCGCGGCGCCCGGGTCGACGGCCACGACTTCGCCGAGGCCGCGGTCGCGGCCGGAGCGGCAGCCGTCCTGTGCTCCCGCCCGGTGGACGCACCCCACCTGCTGGTCGAGGGCGGCGACGACGAGGTCGTGGCGGCCCTGGCCAGGCTGGCGCGTGCGGTCGTGGCACAACTCCCCGGCGCCGACGTCATCGGCGTCACCGGCTCGTCGGGGAAGACCACGACGAAGGACCTGCTGGCCCAGGTGCTGCGGCGGATCGGCCCCACCGTCGCGCCCCCGGGGTCGTTCAACAACGAGATCGGCCATCCGCTCACCGTCCTGCGCGCGGACGAGACCACCCGCTTCATCGCGCTGGAGGTCGCCGCGCGCGGTGTGGGACACATCGCGCACCTGTGCCGGATCGCGCCGCCGCGCATCGGGGTCGTGCTCAACGTCGGCAGCGCCCACATGGGCGAGTTCGGCGACCGGGCGGCCATCGTCCGGGCCAAGGGCGAACTCGTCGAGGCCCTGCCCCCGGCAGAGCAGGGCGGCGTGGCCGTCCTCAACGCCGACGACGACGCGGTGATCGGCATGGCCGCGCGCACCCCGGCCCGGGTGCTCAGCTACGGCCTGGCCGAGAGTGCCGACGTGCGGGCCGACGAGGTCGAACTCGACGAACAGGGGCGCCCCCGCTTCACCCTCGCCGTCGGCGGGGACACCGCCCCGGTGCGGCTGCGGCTGGTCGGCGTCCACCAGGTGCACAACGCCCTGGCCGTCGCCGCGGTCCTGCACGAACTGGGCCGGGACGCCACCGACATCGCCGCGGCCCTGGGCGAGGCCGGGCCGGTGAGCCGCTGGCGCATGGAGGTCACCGAACGGCCGGACGGGGTGACCATCGTCAATGACGCCTACAACGCCAACCCCGAATCCATGAGCGCGGCCCTGCGCACGCTGGCCACACTGGCCGCGAGCCGCCGATCCTTCGCGGTGCTGGGACACATGGCCGAACTCGGCTCCGCCCACCGGAGCGAGCACGAGCGGGTCGGGCGGCTGGCGGCCGAGAGCGGAGTCGACGTCCTCGTCACCGTCGGCGAGCAGGCCGCCGGTATCGCGGACGGGGCCGCCTCCGTCGCCGACTGGACAGGGCAGACCGTGGCGGTCGCCGACGTGGCCGAGGCGGTCGCGGTGCTCAGGGAGCGTCTGAGACCCAAGGACATCGTCATGCTGAAGGGATCACGAGTGGCCGGGCTGGAGCAGGTAGCCGAGCAGCTGATCGGTGTGGAGGCCGCCGAATGACCGGCATCATCGCGGCCGCGGGGATCTCCCTGCTGGTCTCCTTCGCCCTCATGCCCCCGCTGATCAAGATCCTGTACCGGTTCAAGTTCGGGCAGGAGATCCGCGACGACGGCCCGCAGGGCCACAAGACCAAGCAGGGCACGCCCACCATGGGCGGCATCGCCATCATCTTCGGGTCGGTCGTCGGCTACTTCGGCGCGCACGCGGTGACGATGACGCCCCCGACCGTCTCCGGCGTGCTGGTGATCTTCCTGTTCGTCGGACTGGGCTGCGTCGGCTTCCTCGACGACTTCATCAAGATCTACAAGCGCCGCAGCCTGGGCCTGCGCAGCGGCGCGAAGATGCTCGGCCAGGTCATCGTGGGCGTGGGCTTCGCCATCGGCGTCACGATGTTCCCCAACTCCTACACCTACACGCCGGGCTCCACCCACCTGTCGCTGCTGCGCGACTTCGGCCCGCCCATGGCGGTGTGGCTGTTCGTCATCTGGGCGCTGCTGCTGATCGTGGCCACCTCCAACGCGGTCAACCTCACCGACGGACTCGACGGGCTCGCCACCGGGGCGACCATCCTCTCCCTCGTCGCCTACGTCATCATCGGCAACTGGCAGCTGCGGCAGAGCTGCGTCAACGCGCTGGAGCCCAACTGCTACACCGTGCGCGACCCCCTGGACCTGGCCGTCGTGGCCGCGGCCGCGCTCGGCGGCTGCATCGCCTTCCTCTGGTTCAACGCACCCCCCGCCAAGATCTTCATGGGCGACACCGGCTCCCTGGCCCTGGGCGGCCTGCTGGTGGGCCTGGCCATCACCACGCGCACCCAGCTGCTGCTGCTGGTCATCGGCGGACTGTTCGTCCTCATCACCGCATCGGTGATCATCCAGGTCGGCTCGTTCCGCCTCACCGGCAAGCGGGTGTTCCGCATGGCCCCCCTGCAGCACCACTTCGAGCTGAAAGGGTGGGCCGAGACCACCATCGTGATCCGCTTCTGGATCATCCAGGGGCTGTTCGTGGCCGCCGCGATCGCCCTGTTCTACCTGGAATGGATGCCTCGATAAGCGATGAGTGACACCGCGACGGAGCTGAGCGGACGCCGGGTCTGCGTGACCGGGCTGGGGGTCTCCGGGCCCCCGGTCGCGCGGGCGCTGCTGGAGCGGGGAGCCCGCGTCACGGTCGTGGAGGGCCGCGACGACGAGGCGAACCGGGAACGCGCCCGGCGGCTGCGGGACCTCGGCGCCACCGTGGAGCTCGGCGAGGCCGGTCTGCCCGCGGGCACCGAACTCGTGGTCACCTCCCCCGGCTGGCGGCCCGACGCGCCCGTGCTGGCCGCGGCGGCCGACGCCGGGATCGAGGTGATCGGCGACGTCGAGCTGGCCTGGCGGCTGCGGCCCGCCGACCAGGTCTGGCTGGCCGTCACCGGCACCAACGGCAAGACCACCACGGTGCGCATGCTGGAGGCGATGCTGCGCGCCGACGGCCGCCGCGCCCTGGCCGTGGGCAACGTGGGAACCCCCGTCATCGACGCGGCGCTCGCCGACGGCCCCGACCGCTACGACGTGCTCGCCGTGGAACTGTCCAGCTTCCAACTGCACTGGTCGGCCACGCTGCGCCCGCACGCCGCCGCGATCGTCAACATCGCCCCCGACCACCTGGACTGGCACGGCGGCATGGCCCCCTACGCCGCCGCCAAGGCCCGTGTCTACGGCGCCGGGACCATCCGGGTGGTCAACGCCGCGGACCCGTTCATCCGGGAACTCGCCGAGACCCACGGCGACCCCGCGGCCCCGCTGGTCGGCTTCGGCCTGGGCGTTCCGCGCGCGGGCGAACTCGGCGTGGTCGAGGACCTGCTGGTGGACCGCGCGTTCGTGGCCGACCCGCGCACCGGGGCGGTGGAGCTGGCCTCGCTGGCCGACGTCACCCCGGCCGCGCCGCACAACGTCGCCAACGCGCTGGCCGCCGCCGCGCTGGCCCGGTCGGTCGGCGCGGCCCCCGAGGCGGTGCGCGCCGGACTGCGCGACTTCCGCCCCGAACCGCACCGCATCGCCCACGTGGCCACCGTCGACGGGGTCGACTACGTCGACGACTCCAAGGCCACCAACGCGCACGCCGCCGCCGCGTCCCTGGCCGCCTACCCCTCGGTGGTGTGGGTGGCCGGCGGACTGCTCAAGGGAGCCGACGTCACCGACCTGGTGCGCAGCGCCGCCGACCGGCTGCGCGGGGTGGTGCTGCTGGGGGCGGACCGGCAGCACCTGCGCGAGGCGCTGGAGGAGTACGCGCCGCACGTCCCCGTCGTCGACGTGGCCCGGACCGACGAGGCGGCGATGGCCGAGGTCGTCGCCGAGGCCGCGCGGCTCGCCCAGAAGGGCGACACCGTGCTGCTCGCCCCGGCGGCGGCCTCCATGGACATGTTCACCAACTACGTCGAGCGCGGGGAGGCGTTCGCCCGGGAGGTCCGCGCCCTGCTCGCCTGACCCGAACCGCGACCGAACCGCGTCCGTATCGACACCGGGGGCGGGTGAACCTTTCGGCGAGTTGTGCGTCCCCGGCGTCGCGGTGTCAGAAAAAACCCCAACACGCCGGTTATGTGCGGGGCCCGGGCCCCTCCCAACCGCCAGACTGGTGCAGCACCGGTGGAGTCGTCCACCGGAGAGGTTCCCAGGAGGCGTGAGCGGGAGGAAGGACATGGCGGCCACCACATCGGTCTCCCCGGTTTCCGGGGGAGGTGCCGCCCGCGCGCGGCGAGGAGCACGTCCCCGGACGGCCCGCGGCGCCGCGCTCGACCGCGTCCGCGAGTTCGCCCGGCTGCTGGACCGTCCGCTGACCTCCTACTACCTGCTGTTCGGCAGCAGCATCCTGCTCATCGTGCTCGGCCTGGTCATGGTGCTGTCCTCCTCCATGGTCGACTCCTACACCGAGACCGGGTCGGCGTTCTCCCTCTTCCTCAAACAGGCGGTCGCCGCGCTCATCGGGGTCCCGCTGATGCTGCTCGCCTCCCGGCTGCCGCTGCGGGTGCTGCGGCTGCTGGGCGGACCGCTGCTGCTGCTCTCCGTCCTGCTGCTGGTCCTGACCGTCTTCCGGGGGGTGGAGTACTACGGCGCCACCCGGTGGCTGGAGATCGGCGGCCTCACGGTCCAGGCCTCCGAACCCGCCAAGCTCGCCTTCGCGCTGTGGGGCGCGGGCGTGCTCGCCCGCAAGGAGGAGCTGCGGGAGCTGACCGAGTGGCGGCACCTGCTGGTGCCGCTGCTGCCCGGCTGCGGCATCCTGGTGCTGCTGGTCCTGGTCGGCAGCGACCTGGGCACCTCGTTCGTCCTGATGGCGGTCCTGGTGGCGCTGCTGTGGATCATCGGCGCCCCCGGACGCCTGTTCCTCGGCGTGGTCGGCCTGGTCGGGCTGCTCGTCGCCATCATGATCGCGGTCGAGCCCTACCGGCTCAAGCGCCTGACCGCCTTCCTCAACCCCGAGGAGGACCCGCTCAACAGCGGCTACCAGCTGCTGCACGGCCTCTACGCGCTGGGCACCGGCGGACTGCTGGGCGTCGGCATCGGCGCCAGCCGGGAGAAGTGGGGGCACCTGCCGCACCCGGAGAGCGACTTCATCTTCGCCATCATCGGCGAGGAGTTCGGACTGCTCGGCACACTCCTGGTGATCGGGCTCTTCGGCGTCCTCGGCTACTCTGGGCTGCGTGTGGCGGCCCGGGCCGCCGACCCGTTCGTGCGGCTGGCCGCGGTGGCGATCACCACATGGATCTGCGTCCAGGCGATGGTCAACATCGGCACCGTCATCGGGGTGCTGCCCGTCACGGGCATCCCGCTGCCCTTCGTCTCCGCGGGGGGTTCCTCACTCATCCCCACGATGCTGGGCATGGGCGTCCTGCTGGCGTTGGCCAGGAACGAGCCGGCCGCGCGCACCGCGCTGGCGGCTCGGGGTCCTACATCTACGCAAAGGGCTCTAAGCTGGCTGGGCCTGGGTAACGACGCGGGCCGTGGATCCGCACGCGCCAACCGGGCTCCCAAGACACGCCCGACGCAGGTTCAAGCGAGGAGGAATCGGCGACGATGAGGGTAGTCCTCGCCGGCGGCGGCACGGCCGGACACGTGGAACCCGCACTGGCTCTGGCCGATGCGCTGCGGCGAATCAACCCCGACACCCAGGTGCTGTGCCTGGGCACCGCGCGGGGACTGGAGCAGCGGCTCGTCCCCATGCGGGGATACGAGCTGGGAGAGATCCCCGCGGTGCCGCTGCCGCGCAAGCTCACCCCCCAGTTGCTGTCGGTTCCCGGCAGGCTGGCCAACGCGATCAGCACCACGGCCAAGCACCTGGAACGCATCCAGGCCGACGTCCTGGTCGGCTTCGGCGGCTACGTGGCCACCCCCGGATACCTGGCCGCGCGCAGCCGCCGCATCCCGATCGTGGTGCACGAGGCCAACCCGCTGCCCGGCCTGGCCAACCGGCTCGGCGCACGGCTCACCCCGCACGTGTTCACCGGCCACCCGCACACCGAGATCCGCAACGGCCGCTACATCGGCATCCCCCTGCGCACCCGGATCTCCAGCCTGGACCGGCTGGCCGTGGGCGACAAGGCCCGCGCCAAGTTCGGGCTCCGCCCCGATCTGCCGACCCTGCTGATCTTCGGCGGCTCGCAGGGCGCCCAGGTCATCAACCAGACCGCCTTCGACAGCGCCGAGGACTTCCACCAGGCGGGCATCCAGGTGCTGCACGTGGTCGGCCCCAAGAACGCCGACGGCCCCGAGGACCGCACCCGCGGCGGCGTGCCCTACGTGGTGGTGCCCTACGTCGACGAGATGGAACTGGCCTACGCGGCGGCCGACGTGGCCATGTGCCGCTCCGGCGCGCTCACCTGCGCCGAGCTGACCGCGGTGGGCCTGCCCGGCGCGTTCGTCCCGCTGGCCATCGGCAACGGCGAGCAGCGGCTCAACGCCGAGCCGATCGTGCAGGCCGGGGGTGGCCTCATGGTGGCCAACTCGGAACTGAACCGGCAGTGGATCCGCGAGCAGCTCATCCCCCTGCTCACCGACACCGACCGGATCGTGGCGATGTCGGAGGCCGCGGCGCGGCTGGGACGCCGGGACGCCGACATGGCGCTGGCCCGGGAGGTCATCGCCGTCGCCACCGGCGACCGCTCCGGGGTGGACATGCCCATCGACTACTCGGAGGAACCGGGAGACACCCGATGAGCCTGGTCGAACCGACCGAGCCGGTCGAGGTCGACAAACTGGGGCGGGTCCACTTCGTCGGGATCGGCGGGGCCGGCATGTCCGGCATCGCGCGGGTGCTGCTGCAGCGCGGGGTCGAGGTGTCCGGCAGCGACGCGCGCGACAGCGCCCTGCTGCAGGAGCTGGCCGAGCTGGGCGCGACCGTGCACGTCGGCCACGCCGCCGAGCACGTGGACACCGCCGACACGGTCGTGGTCTCCTCCGCCATCCGCGACACCAACCCGGAACTGGCCGAGGCGCGCTCCCGCGGGCTGCGCGTGCTGCCGCGCGCCGCCGCACTCGGCGCGCTGCTGCTGGACCGGCGCGGGGTGGCGGTCGCGGGCACCCACGGCAAGACCACCACCACGTCCATGATCACCGTGGTGCTGCAGCACCTGGGCGCCGCCCCCGGCTACGTCATCGGCGGACAGCTGGTGACGACCGGGCTGGGGGCCGACGCGGGCGCCGACGACGTCATCGTGGTGGAGGCCGACGAGAGCGACGGCTCCTTCCTGATGCTGTCGCCCAGGATCGCGGTGGTCACCAACGTCGAGGCCGACCACCTGGACAACTACGGCGGCCTGGAGGAGATCCACGCCAACTTCGCCGCGTTCGTCGACCGGGTGACCGAGACCCTGGTGGTGGGCGCAGACGACCCGGGCGCGCGCCGGGTCGCCGCCGTCGCCCGCGAACGCGGCCGCAGGGTGCTCACCTACGGCGAGGCCGCGGAGGCCGACTACCGGGTCAGCGGCATCGAGGCGGCCGGGTTCACCACGGCCTTCGTCCTGACCCCGCCCTCCGGCGACCCGGTGCACTGCACCCTCGCCGTGCCCGGCCGGCACAACGTGCTCAACGCCGCGGCGGCGATCGCGGTCGCCGACGAACTCGGCCACGACCCCGAGGTCGCGGCCGAGGGGCTCGCCGAGTTCGCGGGCACGGCGCGCCGCTTCGAGTTCAAGGGCGAGGCCAACGGGGTGCGCGTCTACGACAGCTACGCCCACCACCCCACCGAGATCGCGGCGGACCTGGACGCCGTCCGCGCCGCACTGGACTCGCAGGCCGCGGACGGCGGTGCGGCCGGGCGGATCGTGGTGCTGTTCCAGCCCCACCTGTTCAGCCGCACCCGGATCTTCGCCGCCGAGTTCGCCGCGGCGCTCACCAAGGCCGACGAGGTCGTCGTCCTGGGGATCTACGCCGCCCGCGAGGACCCCGAGCCGGGGGTCACCGCCGAGTTGATCACCGACCGCGTCGGCCACGACCGGGTCTACCACCGGCCCGACCGGGAGGCCGCGGTCGAGTGCGTGGCGCAGGTGGCGCGGCCGGGCGACATCGTGCTGACGATGGGCGCCGGAGACGTCACCGAACTCGGCCCGGCGATCCTCGCCGCGTTGGGATGAGGCCGCCCGCGGCAGGCCCCGCGGACCGCGGCCGACCGCCGGTGCCGGGAGGAGGAGGGTGACGGTCGAGGAACGGCGGGAGACAGACGACCACTCCGTCGGCTCCCGCCAGTCCGACCCGTGGCGGGCCGCCTTCGTCGTCCTGCTCCTGGTGGGGCTGGCCGGGGCGGTGCTCTGGGTGCTGTTCGGCTCGCGGCTGCTCGCCGTCCGCCAGATCGAGGTCACCGGTCTGGACCGGCTCGCCGAGGCCGAGGTGCTGGCCGCCGCGGACGTGGCCGTCGGCACCCCGCTGGCCCGGGTGGACACCGACGCCGTCGCGGCGCGCGTGGCCGAACTGCGCCTCGTCGAGTCCGTCGAGGTCCGCCGCGGCTGGCCCACCACGCTCCACCTGGAGGTGGCCGAACGCGTCCCCGTGCTCGCCCTCGCCGAGGAGGGCGGCTACCTCCTGGTGGACCGGGAGGGGGTGGCGGTGACGCGGACCGACACCCGCCCCGAGGACCATCCCCTGGTCCGGGTCTCGGGCGAGGTCGAGGGGAACCCCGCCGTGGCCGAGAGCTGCCTGGTCGTCGAAGCGCTGCCGGACCCGTTGGCGGCCGCGGTCGACACGGTCGTGGCGACCGACCGCGCCCGCATCACACTGGAACTCGCCGACGGCTCCACCGTGATGTGGGGGGACGCCGGGCGGGCGGCCGACAAGGCCCGGGCGTTGGAGGTGCTCATGGAGCAGCACCCCCCCGAACCGGGACGCCACTACGACGTCAGCGCGGAGGGCGTGGCGGTCGTGCGGTGACCCGTCCGCGCGACACGCCGATAGGCTGAAGTCGGTGGTTAGTTGCCCGTTACCAGGGTGGCGGCTTACTGTCGGAAAGCACAGTCTTTAGTTGACATAACTACGAGCACCCCCGTGCCACCGTGTGGCGCGGACGGGGACACGGACGTGCCCGCACGGTCCGCACCCCCGGCTCCCGGGCGGCTCCACGGAGACGCCCGGAACCACCGAAGCAAGCAGAACCGGACAGCTTTCGCGCCGATCCGGATCCGGGAGGGACGCCCCCCACGGCCGCTCCTCCCGGAGGGTCGGCGGAGTTGGCAAGAGCGAGCGGAAAGGCCCCTCGTCGTGGCAGCACCGCAGAACTACCTCGCGGTCATCAAAGTCGTCGGAATCGGCGGCGGCGGTGTCAACGCCGTCAATCGCATGATCGAAGAGGGTCTCAAGGGCGTCGAATTCATCGCCATCAACACCGACGCTCAGGCGCTGCTCATGAGCGACGCCGACGTCAAGCTCGACGTCGGCCGGGAACTCACCCGAGGTCTGGGAGCGGGCGCCAACCCCGATGTGGGACGCAAGGCGGCCGAGGACCACCGCGAGGAGATCGAGGAGGTCCTCAAGGGCGCCGACATGGTCTTCGTGACCGCGGGAGAGGGCGGCGGCACGGGAACCGGGGGCGCCCCGGTGGTCGCCAACATCGCCCGCTCCCTGGGGGCGCTCACCATCGGCGTGGTCACCCGCCCCTTCGGCTTCGAGGGCAAACGGCGCGCCACCCAGGCCGAGGCGGGCATCGCGATGCTGCGGGAGGAGGTCGACACGCTCATCGTCATCCCCAACGACCGGCTCCTGTCGATCTCGGACCGGCAGGTCAGCGTCCTGGACGCGTTCAAGGCCGCCGACCAGGTGCTGCTGTCGGGCGTGCAGGGCATCACCGACCTGATCACCACGCCCGGCCTGATCAACCTGGACTTCGCCGACGTCAAGTCGGTCATGTCGGGGGCCGGGTCGGCGCTCATGGGCATCGGTTCGGCGCGCGGGGACGACCGCGCCGTCGCCGCGGCCGAGATGGCGATCTCCTCGCCCCTGCTGGAGGCCAGCATCGACGGCGCCCACGGGGTGCTGCTGTCCATCCAGGGAGGTTCGGACCTGGGGCTGTTCGAGATCAACGAGGCGGCCCAGCTGGTGGCGAACTCCGCGGCCCCGGAGGCCAACATCATCTTCGGCGCGGTCATCGACGACGCGCTCGGCGACGAGGTGCGGGTCACGGTCATAGCGGCCGGGTTCGACGAACCCCAGGTAGAGGCGGCGCCCCCGCCCCGGGCGGCGAGCGTGCCCGCACCGCCGTCGCGGGAGCGGCGACCGGAGCCGCCCGCCCCGGTGGCTCCGCCCGCCGCGCCCCGCGCGGCGGAACCCCCCCGCTCCAGCCGGCCGTCCCTGCCCGAGTCCACCGTCCGTCCCGCCCCCGAACCGGTCCGCGAGGTCGAGGCGGCGCCCGAGCCGCCCAAGGCGGAGGAGCCGCCGGCCGACGCCGCGCCGACCGCCGAGGACGGGGACAACCGGGAGAACCGGGAGGAGGAGCGGCCCTACCGGCCGGGGAGCATCCACCCGCTGGGGGACAGCGGGTACAGCCGCCCCCGCGCCTCCGACAGCCCGTTCTCCCGGACCGGCGAGATCCCCACGCCGCGGCGCCGCGTGGTCTTCGACGAGGGGGACGACCTCGACGTCCCCGACTTCCTCAAGTAGTCGTGCTTCCGGCCGGCCCGCCCGGGGCCGGCCGCGCCGTTCGCTCCCCCACGAATCGGATAGGAGGTGCTCGCGGGATGAGCACCGTGGTCGAGTTGGCCCCCGGAGTGCGTGCCGGGTTCACCGGCCGCGCCGGCGGAGTCAGCCGGGAGCCGTACGCGACCCTGAACCTGGGCGGCCACGTCGGGGACGACCCCGAGGCGGTGGCCGAGAACCGGAGGCGGGCCGCGCGCGGTTTCGGGCTCTCCCCGGACCGCGTGGTGTGGATGAACCAGGTGCACGGTGCCGACGCGGTGACCGTCACCGGTCCCGGCCACGCCGGGGACGTGGACGCGGTCGTCACCGCCGAGGCGGGGCTGGCCCTCGCCGTCCTGGTGGCCGACTGCCTGCCGCTGCTGGTCGCCGACGCCGAGGCGGGAGTCGTCGGCGCGGCGCACTCGGGACGTCCGGGCATGGCGGCGGGGGTGGTGAGCGCGCTGCTCGCGGAGATGGCGCGGCACGGTGCGCGTCCCGAGCGGTGCGCCGCACTGCTGGGACCGGTCATCTGCGGACGCTGCTACGAGGTGCCCCGGCCGATGCAGGACGAGGTGGCCCGCGCCGTTCCGGAGGCCCGGTGCACCACCGGGGCGGGCACCCCGGGGGTGGACATCCGGGCGGGAGTCACCGCACAGCTGAAGAATCTGGGCGTGGCGAACATCACTCATGACGCCCGGTGCACCAGGGAGAGCCCCGACCTGTTCTCGTACCGGAGGGAGTCGACCACCGGCCGGTTCGCCGGATACGTCTGGAGGGTCCCATGAGCGGGGAAGCGCGACGCACGCAGCTCGCCGCGAACCTGCAGCAGGTGCGGGAGCGGGTGGCCGCCGCCTGCACGGCGGCCGGACGCAGGCCCGAGGAGGTCCGCGTCATCGCGGTGACGAAGCAGTATCCCGCCTCCGACGTGCGCATCCTGGCCGAACTGGGCGTGCGCGACGTGGGCGAGAACCGCGACCAGGAGGCTGCGCCGAAGGCCACAGAATGCCGTGATCTCGATCTCGTCTGGCACTTCGTCGGACAGTTGCAGACGAACAAGGCCCGCTCGGTGGTGCGCTACGCCGACGTGGTCCACTCGGTGGACCGGCTCCGGCTGGTCACGGAGCTGGGACGCCGGGTCCGCGCCGCGGGGCGGACCCTGACCTGCCTGGTGCAGGTCAACCTGGATCCCGAGTCGGAGCAGGGAGTGCTCGGCCCCCGGGGCGGCGCCGATCCGGCGGACGTGCCGGGCCTGGCCGAGGCGATCGAGGCCGAGGAGGGGCTGTCCCTGGGGGGTGTGATGGCCGTCGCACCGCGGCAGGGCGATCCGCGGGCGGCCTTCGACCGGCTCAAAGCGGTCGCCGACGATCTGCAGGCTCGCTACCCTCATGCCACGGTGGTCTCCGCGGGGATGAGCGGGGATCTGGAAGCCGCGGTGGAACGGGGCGCGACACATCTGAGAATCGGTACGGCGTTGCTTGGCAATCGGGGGTTGATCGTGGGGTAATGTCCCCAGATGACTCTGGGGCACACGCTGTTCCCGCCGCTCAGGGGTGGATGGGGACCGAATCCATCGACAAGTCATCTGCGGTGAATCACCACAGGGACGACGGAGGACAAGAGATGGCCGGCGCGATGCGCAAGATGGCGGTCTACCTCGGCCTCGTGGAGGACGACCGTTACGATCACCGTTATGCGGACGAATACGATGACTTCGAGGACTTCGACGAGGCCGCCGACGAGCGGCCCGGTCGGGAGCGCGGTCCCCGTGACGACGCCCGGGGCGACTCCGTGAAGGATTCGGTCGATCACTCCTCGTCACGCAACGAGCGGCGTTCTCCAGCCCCCGCCACCGCAGACCTCGCCCGGATCACGACACTCCATCCCCGGACCTACAACGAAGCGCGTACTATCGGAGAGCATTTCCGTGAGGGCATTCCGGTGATCATGAACCTCACCGAGATGGTCGACAGTGACGCCAAGCGACTGGTCGACTTCGCGGCGGGGCTGATCTTCGGCCTGCACGGAAGCATCGAACGCGTGACCAACAAGGTGTTCCTGTTGTCTCCGGCTAATGTTGAGGTGACCGCTGAAGACAAAGCACGTATCGCTGAGCGAGGGTTCTTCAATCAGAGTTAGCGCAGCACACACATCCAGCGAGGCAGCCGGAGTACGGGAGTGAACATCGTCCAAGTCGTGCTCGGCAACGTTCTGATCTTCGTCCTGTACCTCTTCCTGTTCGCCCTGATCGGGCGGCTGGTGTTCGACCTGGTTCAGATGTATGCCAGATCATGGCGGCCCGCCGGATTGGTACTGGTCCTGGCCGAGACGGTGTACACGGTCACGGACCCGCCGCTCAAGTTCCTGCGTCGCTTCATCAAACCCATCCGGTTGGGGAGTGTCGCGCTCGACTTGAGCTTCATGATCCTGTTCCTTGTGGTGTCGATCCTCCTCCAGGTCGTGACGTCTGTTGTCGTGACCATGTAGCGAGACCCGAGACGGCAGAAAGGTAGGCTCCGGTTCCGATACATGAGTCTTGGTCATGATCTGGAGTGCCATAAGGTCACGATCAGGTAGCGTCCCTACGGACAGAGTCCAAGCGCGCCAAGGAGACGAACATGCCGCTGACACCTGCGGATGTACGCAATAAACAGTTCAGTACGACCCGGCTGCGGCCGGGATACGACGAAGAAGAGGTCGACGCCTTCCTCGACGAGGTCGAAGCCGAACTCGATCGTCTGATCCAGGAGAACGAGGAGCTGCGCGGCAAGCTCGCCGAGTGCCTGCGTGGCAAGGTTCCCCCCGCGGGAATGAACGACTTCCAGCCCCAGGAACCCCCTGTTCCCCAGGAGGCCCCCCAGGCCGAGATGCCGATGCGGCAGCCCGAGCCGATGCGGCCGCCCGAGCCCGCCCCGGCTCCCGCCCAGGCCATGGGACTGCCCGGCGGTGAGGACAACATGGACACCGCCGCACGGGTTCTGGCCCTCGCCCAGCAGACCGCCGACCAGGCCATCTCCGACGCCCGTCGGGAGGCCGACGAGACGCTGGGCCGTGCCCGCCACGAGGCCGAGGACATTCTCGGCAAGGCCCGCCGCCAGGCCGAGCAGATCATCAACGAGGCCCGCGCCCGGTCGGAGAACCTGGACCGCGACGCCCAGGAGCGGCACCGCCAGGTCATGGGGTCGCTCGTGCAGCAGCGCGACGAGCTGGAGCACAAGGTCGCCGTGCTCAAGGACTTCGAGCGCGAGTACCGCAGCCGCCTCAAGGACTACTTCGAACGGCAGCTGAGGGAGCTCAACGAGGGGGCACCCGGCTACGACAGCAACCCGAACACCACGGGTGGTTTCCAGACGATGTCGCCTCCCACCGGAGGCAGCCCGTCGCTGCAGCACACCAGTCCGGGAGGGGGCGCCACGAACCCGTTCGCCTCACCCGAACCGGCACCGCACGGCTACCACCCGAACGACCCGCACGACCGTCACTGACCGACGGTCCACGGGACGCACGGTCCAATCCGATCCCTGACCCCTGAGAAGGCGTTCACCCGGTGATCATCGTCTGCCTGGTGCTGGTCGTAGCGGCGTTCGTCGTGATCGGCGTGGCACTGGCGCTCGCAGAGCTGACTCTGGTCAACATCGCGCTCGGGCTCGGCGGCCTGGCCGCCGTGCTGCTCGCGGTGGAGTTCGTCCGCAACAGGAGAACCCTGTTCGGGCAGGGCCGTGCGGAGTCGCCGCCCGATCACCGGACTCCCGGACTCCACGGGGCCGTGACGGGACAGGTGCGGACGGACGATTTGGGGAAGGCGTCCGTCCAGTCTCCGAGCACGGTTGCGACCACCGGCCGGGCGGTCCCGACCGCCGATGTCGGCGGTCCTCCCGTGGCCGTCCAGGACGCCGGGGACAGGATCGTGGTGGCCGAGCCCTCCGTCCCCGCGCCGGTTTCCGGACCGGTGCGGGCGGCTTCCGCCCCGTCCCCCGCCGTCGAGACCGAGGTCTCCGGCGCGGGCGGGTCCCGGGCGGAGCCGCACGGGCCGACCCCGGTCGACAGCCCGGAGGAGGAGGCCGAGACCGTCCGCACGGAGTCGGAGACCGCCTCCGAGGAGGCCGCCTCCGACGACACGGACGGCGAAGGGACAGCAGGGGACGGCGGCCCCGACGAGGTCGCCGCCTCCGACACGAACGCCGCCCCCGAGGAGGGCGACGACCCTGACGAGAGCGCCGCCCCCGAGGAGGCGGACGCAGACCTTCCCCCGGACGGGAGCGGCACCGACGACGCCGCAGCGGACCCCGGGACCGCTCGGACCCCGGACGCCGGCGCCACCCAGGTCCTGCCGGTCCTCACCGGTGAACCGCACGGGTCCACCGCGGTGGAGGACCGCGACCCCGCCGACACAACGACCGGGGACGGGGACGCCCCCGAGGAGACCCCCGAAACCCGTTCCGAGGACGACGCCGCAGCGGACACCGGTCCCCGCGACAGCGACGACCCCGAAGCCCCTGCCGAGGAGACCCCGGAGGCCGACCCCGACGCCGCAGCGGACACCGGCTCCCGCGACGCTGCCGTGGCCGGCACCGCCGTCGACGAACCCGAGGCCCGCACCACCGGACACGACGGCTCCGACGACGCGGACACCGCGGACGGACCGGACACCGACCCCGCCGGGACGGAGACCGACGAGACGGACGCGATCGCGTTCCGCGAGCCGGCCGAGTGGGACCCGCCCTTCACCCTGCCCTCCAGGGAGCAGCGGGAGAACAAGAACGTCTCCGCCGCGGCCATCGCCGCGCTCGCCGCCCGGTGGACCCCCACCGGCGACGACCTGGCCTCCGACACCGGGACCACCGAAACGGAGCGGACCGGCTCCGACGACGGTGCCCCTCCCGGCTCCGACGGGGACGCCCCCGCGGCCGACGCGCCCCGCGGCAGCACGGCCGCGCCCAAGGACCCCGAGGACTGACCCCGCGCCTTCCAGCCCTTCCCGACCGCTCCCGACCCCCGCAGAAGGCGGAGAGGAGAGCGACCGTACCGACGTCCCCGACTCCGCGGACAGCGGCGGGGCCGCGGACCCGGTCGGTCCGCGGCCCCGCCGCCGGTTCCGGTCAGGCCCTGCGCAGCCGCAGGGTGATGCCGAACTCCTCCGAGACCACCTCGTGGGCGTCCGCCGCACCGGGCCCCTCGGTGAAGGACACCGCCAGCACCTCGCCGCTGATCGTCTCCGCGTGCTCGACCATCGCCTGCGCGGTCGTCGCGTCGGTGGCCGACCACCACAGGTCGATGCGGTCGGAGATGTCCAGGCCGCTGGACTTGCGGGCGTCCTGCACCAGCCGGACCACCTCGCGGGCCAGACCGGCGCGGCGCAGCTCCGGCGTCAGCTCCAGGTCCAGCGCCACCGTCTCACCGGCCTCCGAGGCCACCGCCCAGCCCTCCCGCGGCTGCTCGGTGACCAGCACCTCCTCGGCGGAGAGCGCGACCTGCTCGCCGTCGACGTCCACGGTGGCCGAGCCCTCGGCGCGCAGCCGCTCCACCAGCGCCTTGGCGTCGGCGGCCTGGAGGGCCTTGGCGACCCGCGGGGTGCCCTTGCCGAACCGCTTGCCCAGCGCCCGGAAGTTCGGCTTGACCGAGTAGTCCACCAGGTCGCCGCCGACCACCGACAGCGGGTCGAGCTGCAGCACGTTCAGCTCCTCGGAGATCTGCGCCCGCAGCTGCTCGGGCAGCCCCTCGAAGCCCCGGGCGCCCACGACGGCCCGCGCCAGCGGCTGCCGGACCCGCTGCCCGGAGTCCACCCGCGCGGCCCGCCCCAGCTCCACCAGGCGGCGCACCAGCGCCATCTGCTCCGACAGCTCCGGGTCGATCAGCGACTCCTCGGCCTTCGGCCACGACGCCAGGTGCACCGACTCCGGCGCGTCGGGACGGCGCAGCGCCTGCCACACGTGGTCGGTGATGAACGGCACGATCGGAGCCATCAGCAGGGTGACGGTCTCCAGGCACTCGAACAGCGTCGCGAACGCCGACGCCCCCTCGGGCGTGTCCGCGCCCGCCCAGAAGCGGCGGCGCGACCGGCGCACGTACCAGTTGGACAGGTCGTCGACGAACGCGGTCAGCGCGCGGCCCGCGACCGCCGTGTCGAACCGCTCCAGCGCCTCGTCGACCGTCTTGACCAGCGAGTGCAGCTCCGACAGCAGCCAGCGGTCCAGCAGCGGCCGCTCGGCGGGAGGAGGCGCCTCGGCGAGCCGCTCGTGGCTCCACCCCTCGCCCGCGCCCGCGTACAGGGTGAAGAAGGACGCCGAGTTGTAGTAGGTCAGCAGGACCTTGCGGACGATCTCCTCCAGCACGGTGTGGCCCACCCGGCGCGGCATCCACGGCGAGCCGCTGGCCGCCATGAACCAGCGCAGCGCGTCGGCACCGTGCCGGTCCATCACCGGCATCGGCTCCAGGATGTTGCCGAGGTGCTTGCTCATCTTGCGGCCGTCCTCGGCGAGGATGTGGCCCAGGCAGACCACGTTCTCGTAGGAGGAGTGGCCGAACACCAGCGTGCTGACCGCCATCATCGAGTAGAACCAGCCGCGGGTCTGGTCGATGGCCTCGCAGATGTACTGGCCGGGGAAGTTCGCCTGGAACTTCTCCAGGTTGCGGTGCGGGGCGCCCCACTGTGCGAACGGCATCGCGCCGGAGTCGAACCACACGTCGATGACCTCCGGCACCCGGCGGGCCACCCGCTGCTCCAGCGGCAGCGACGGGTCGGCGTCGGGGTCGGGGATGACGATGTCGTCCACGTAGGGGCGGTGCGGGTCGAGGTCGGACAGGTCCTGCCCGCTCAGCTCGCTCAGCTCCGCCAGGGAGCCCACGCAGATCTGCCGCCCGTCGGGGAACTCCCAGATCGGCAGCGGGGTGCCCCAGTAGCGGCTGCGGGACAGCGCCCAGTCGACGTTGTTGCGCAGCCACTCGCCGTAGCGGCCGTCCTTGACGTTGGCCGGCACCCAGTTGGTCTTCGCGTTCTCCGCGAGCAGCTGCTCCTTGATCGCGGTGGTCTTGATGTACCAGGACGGCACCGCGTAGTACAGCAGCGCGGTGTGGCAGCGCCAGCAGTGCGGATAGCTGTGCTCGTACGACAGGTGCGCGAACAGCAGGCCGCGCTCGTCCAGGTCGGCGACGAGCGCCCGGTCGGCGGTCTTGAAGAACACGCCGCCCACCAGGGCCAGGTGCTCCTCGAAGGTGCCGTCGGCGCGCACCGGGTTGACCACGGGCAGCCCGTAGGCGCGGCAGACCTGCATGTCGTCGGCGCCGAAGGCGGGCGCCTGGTGGACCAGGCCGGTGCCGTCCTCGACGGTGACGTAGTCGCCGAGCACCACGAAGTGCGCGGGCGTGTCGAACTCCACCAGCTCGAACGGGCGCTGGTAGGTCCAGCGTTCCATCTCGGCGCCCTTGAACCGCTGCCCGGTGGGCTCCCAGCCCTCGCCGAGCGCCGCACCGACCAGCGGCTCGGCCACGACCAGCCGTTCGGAGCCGTTGGTGGCCACCACGTAGTCCACCTCGGGGTGCACCGCCACGGCGGTGTTGGACACCAGGGTCCACGGGGTGGTGGTCCACACCAGCAGCGCCGCCTCGCCGGCCAGCGGTCCGGAGGTCAGCGGGAAGCGCACGTACACCGACGGGTCGGTGACGGTCTCATAGCCCTGCGCCAGCTCGTGGTCGGACAGCGTGGTGCCGCAGCGCGGACAGTACGGGCTGATCCGGTAGTCCTGCACCAGCAGGCCCTTGTCCCAGATCTGCTTGAGCGCCCACCACACCGACTCCACGTACTCGCGGTCCATGGTGCGGTAGGCCTCGTCCATGTTGACCCAGTAGCCCATGCGCCGCGTCATCTCGGTGAACGCGTCCACGTTGCGCAGCACCGACTCGCGGCAGCGGGCGTTGAACTCGGCGACGCCGAACGCCTCGATGTCCTTCTTGCCGGAGATCCCCAGTTCCTTCTCCACGGCGACCTCGACGGGCAGGCCGTGGCAGTCCCAGCCGGCCTTGCGCTCGACGTGGAAGCCCTTCATCGTCTTGAACCGGGGGAAGAGGTCCTTGAACACGCGCGCCTCGACGTGGTGCACGCCGGGGGTGCCGTTCGCGGTGGGGGGACCCTCGAAGAACACCCAGTTCGGGCCGCCCTGTGTCTGCTCCAGGGACCGTTCGAAGATCTTGTGCTCCGCCCAGCGCCGCAGCACCTCGTGCTCCATCGAGGGCAGGTCGATCTGGGCGGGCAGCGCGGGGAACGGTCGGGTCGACTCTTTCGACACGTGGCGTACCTTTCCATCAGGGGTGCTGTCACCTGACGGAGGGACGAGGCGGCGAGGCCCCGCGGTACCACCCTCCTTGGCCGCGCGGCCGACGCGCCGCGCGTCCCACTTCGTTCCTGACGCTGCCGGGTCTACTGGGCGCCTACGCGGGACGCCGTTCTTCCGGCGGCTCCGGGGTGATCTTCCCGTGCGGGCATGCCCCCGGGCTTCCACCGTCCCCGGGTCGCTCGCGGCTGTGTCCGCCGGTACTCGTCCCCATCAACGCCTTGCTGGCTTGAGGATAACCCACCGCGGGACGCCGGAACGCGCTGTTTTCCGGCCGTGACGTGGTGGGGGCATACTTGCGCCGGAATCCGCGAGACCGAGGAGAGACAGGTGACACGACAGACCCACGAGGGCGCCGTGCTGGTGACCCTGGCGGAGCGCGACGCCGCCGAGGAACTGGCCGAACAACTGCTGGAGCAGGGCTACGCGCCGTGCACGGTGCACCGGGACATGTACGCGGGCGAGGACGACGACGAGGACGTCGACTGGGTGGTGGAGGTGCGCACCGGACCGGGCGGCGCCCCCGCCGTCATGGACGAGGACGGCCTGTCCGCGCTGGCCGAGGAGTACGGCGGGTTCACCCACGTCGAGGAGTAGCGGCGGTTCGCACGGCCCTGGAAGGAGGAGCCGTGCGGGCGCATACAATGAGGCTGGCCCGCACGCCGCGCGGACGGGACAGCCGCGAGAGTACAGAAGCGGCGGTGCGCCGCACCCCACGTTGAGGAGTTCCGCTGAGCGACGTCGACCCCGCCCGGGGCACCGAGGAGACCGAGAACGCTTCCCCGCCGGTCCGGCCGCGCCGGACCGGTGTGCTGCTGGCCGTGGCCGCCGTGCCCCTGGTCGCCGACTTCGCCACCAAGGAGATCGCGCTGGCGTCCTTCTCGCCGTACGATCCGGTGGTGCTGCTGGGCGGCCTGCTCAAACTGACCCTGGTGTTCAACCCGGGGGCGGCGTTCTCCATCGGCACCGGCATGACCTGGGTGTTCAGCCTGATCATGGTGGGTGTCATCAGTTACATCCTGTGGACCGCGCCCCGGCTGCGCAGCGTCGGGTGGGCGGTGTCGCTCGGCCTGATCCTCAGCGGGGCCGCCGGCAACCTCATCGACCGCGTCTGGCGGCCCGACACCCGCGAGGTGCCGGCGGCACTGGTCGGTCCGGACGCGCCGGGCACGTGGGCGGAACGGCTGTTCAGCCCGCCGTCCCCGCTGCACGGCCACGTGGTGGACTGGATCCAGGTGCCCTACTGGCCGGTGTTCAACATCGCCGACTCCGCGATCGTGTGCGGCGGCGCGCTCGCCGTGCTGCTGGCCTTCCGCGGGATCAACATCGACGGCACCCGCGAGGCGGACCGGTCCGGGAGTGCGACGCGAGGAGGCGAAGGTGAGTGACCACCGGAGCATGCCGGTGCCCGACGGGCTGGAGGGCGACCGGCTCGACGCGGCGATCGCCCGCCTGTTCGGCCTGTCGCGGACCCGCGCGGCCGAACTGATCGCCGAGGGCAACGTGCTGGTCGACGGCGCGGCCGCGGCCAAGTCCGACCGGGTGAGCGCGGGGGCGTGGCTGGACGTCACCCTGCCCCCGCCGCCGAGCGCGCCGGCGCCGCGCCCCGAACCGGTGCCGGGCCTGGCCGTCGTGTACGAGGACGCCGACATCGTCGTGGTGGACAAGCCGGTCGGCGTGGTCGCGCACCCCACCCTCGGCTGGACCGGGCCGACGGTGCTGGACGGCCTGCTGGCGGCGGGCGTCACGGTCGCCACCAGCGGCGCGGCCGAGCGGCAGGGCATCGTGCACCGCCTGGACGCCAACACCACCGGCCTGATGGTGGTGGCCAAGAGCGAGGTCGCCTACAGCGTCCTCAAACGCGCCTTCAAGGAACGCACGGTCGACAAGACCTACCACGCGCTGGTGCAGGGGCACCCCGACCCGCTGCGCGGCACGATCGACGCGCCCATCGACCGGCACCCCTCCGGCGACGGCCGCTTCGCGGTGGTGGCGGGCGGACGCCCGTCGGTCACCCACTACGACACGCTGGAGGCGTTCCGCGCGGCCAGCCTGCTGGAGATCGACCTGGAGACGGGGCGCACCCACCAGATCCGCGTGCACATGGCGGCCACCCGCCACCCGTGCGTGGGCGACCTGCTGTACGGGGCGGACCCGACCCTGGCGCAGCGCCTGGGCGTGCGCCGCCAGTGGCTGCACGCGGTCCGGCTGGCCTTCGAGCACCCCACCGAGCACCGCCCGGTGGAGTTCGAGAGCCCCTACCCCGAGGACCTGGACAAGTCCCTGGAGATCCTGCGCGCCGAGTCCTGACGTCCTGATGATCTTGACGCCAGTGGGCGCCGTCCCATGGAAAGCGGCCCACCGGCGTCGAGATCATCGGAGGGGCCTCAGACGAGCAGCCGCAGCGCCTCCAGGGCCGCACCGCGCACCAGCAGCTCGTGGCGGGTCTGGTTGCGGTAGGTGCGCAGACAGCCGTAGCAGGAGGTCTCCGCGCCGCAGTCGCAGCCGTCCACCCGTTTCACGGCTGCCAGCAGCACCTCGGGGAAGTGCTCGGCGATCCGGGTGGCCCCGCCCGCGCCGCCGGGCACCGTGTCGAACAGCACCAGGCTGGTGCTGCCCCCGTGGCGGTGGTACAGGGTGCCGTCGATGTCGTCGCGGCTGATCTCCAGCGCGGCCGACGCCCCCTCCAGCAGCGCGTACAGCAGCGAGTAGCGGGTCGCGGGCGAGGCGCTGTCGAGGTGGAACCCGCCGTTGACGACGACGTCGACGAGGTCGGTCTCGTACTTGTGCCCCAGCGTCAGCCGGGTGAGCGGCCCGGTGCAGGAGCCGCCGCCGAGCGGCTTGGGGTGCTCCTCGGGCCTGCGCCGGGCCACGCTGCCGCCCCAGCCGCACCACTCGCAGATCCAGAACCCGCGCCCGGACGGCCCCTCGGACAGCGCCACCAGTTCGCCGCGGCTTCCCGCCAGGCAGTGCACCTCGCCGCCGCCCGGCAGCGGCCACCGGTGCTCGACGGGGTCCGTGGCCAGGCGCAGTACGTGGGTGGTGCCGTGCCAGGAGCGCTGCGGCGGGACCAGGCCCGCCGACTCGGGTTTGGCGTCGGCCGCGAACCCGAACTCCGGGACGCAGTACACGGTGGGGGTGCGCCCCTCCACCGTCCCGCAGGCCGCGCAGGCCGCGTCGAGGCGTTCCGCCGCCTCCTCGTAGTACCCGCAGGAGCCGCACACCCGGTAGTGGAAGCGGCGCAGCTCCCGCCCGGGCAGCCGGTAAACGCCGCGCGACGTCCACTTCCTGCCGCCCGCGACGACCTCGCCGCCCGGCGCGTACTCGTAGATCGCGGAGGTGAGGTCGCGGGCCAGCTCCAGACGGCCGCCCACCTGGTCCTCGGCGTGGTGGGTGCGCAGCTCCACGGTGTCCACGGGGAAGCCGTACTTGGGCAGCACGTTGCGGGTGGCCAGGAAGCCGAGCAGGGAGCGGCGCACGATGGTGTTGACGGTCTTGCCGAACCGCGCGGCCAGGGAGTCCTTGCGCTGCTCGAACGCCTCCCGGCGGCGCTGCTCGAAGTAGGCCACGTCCTGGGTGACCTCCTCGCGGAGCTGTTCCAGGAGTCCGCACAGCTCCGCGGCCCACCGGCCGCGGTCCACGCCGAGCTCGTCGGCCACCGCCTCGGGCAGGACGCGCCGCAGTGCCGCGCTGACCTCCTCGGGCACCGGGGTGAGGAAGGCGGGCACCCGGGTGACCGGCGCGGGGGAGCCGTCGTCGCCGGGCAGGAAGAACGCGCCGACGGTGGCCCAGGTCTCCCCGGTGGCGCGGTGCCAGTGCCGGAAGAACGCGGCCAGCGCCACCGAGTGGGCGTGGCGCCGGGCGATGCGCTCGTTGGCGAGCGGCACGTAGGGGGCGCGCACCTGCCCGGCGATCATCTGCTCGGGCTCCTGGTAGCGGAACAGGTCGTGGGAGCGGCGCTGGGCGTGCGTGACCACCAGCGCGGCCGAGTCGGTGCGCCGCCCGGCGCGTCCGGCGCGCTGCACGTAGTTGGCGGTGGTGGGCGGCATGTTGCGCAGCAGCACCGCCTGGAGCTCGCCCACGTCCACGCCGAGCTCGAAAGTGGTGGAGCAGGACAGCATGTTGACGCGGCCCTCGACGAAGTCCTCCTGGATGCGGGCGGCCTCCTCGGTGGACCACTGCGCGGTGTGCTCCTGGGCGCGCAGCACCACCGGGTTGAGGCTGCGGTAGAGGCGCCGGTAGTGGTCGTCGTCCTCCTCGGGGGCGGGCGGCGTGAACGGGTGGAGCGTGCCGGGGCAGTTGAGGGTGGGGCACACCCCGCGCACCGACACCGGGTGCAGGCGGCGGCAGCTGTCGCACTGGTGGAGCGGGGCGTGCGCGCCCACGGGGGCCAGCAGCAGGGCAGTGTGGTCGACCCGCCACACCGTGCCGAGGACGCGGTCGCTGTCCGAGCACAGCCACCCCTCGCCCTCGCGCCCGCCGCCCAGCCCGGTGAGCAGCTTCCAGGCGCCGCGCAGCAGGTCCTCGGGGGTGAGCGAGGGGCCGGTGACGCCGAGCCGGTCCAGCAGCCGCCGCAGGTAGTCGACGCGGCGGTTGCTGCCCTGGCCGGGCAGCCAGGAGATCACCTTCCGCTTGGGGTCGGGGCCGCTCTCCCGCACGTAGACGGGGCCGCGCCGGGGCGCGAACGCCTCGTCGTCGGGGGCCACCCCCTCGGGCATGGTCAGCGCGCCCTGCTGGCGCAGGGTGCGCACGAGCTCGCCGAGCAGGTCCCACGCCTCGTCCTCGTCCAGCCCGAGCATCCGGGTCAGCGCCGGGGGCAGCCGCACGCCCTCGGGGTGCTCCAGGCGGACGCGCAGCAGGCCGCGCCCCTCCAGGGACTGCCGGTCGTCGGTGGCGACGAGCTCCCGCATCACCCACAGGCCGGCGGCGTGCTCCCGGCGCTGGCGGGAGACGCGCCGCTCGAAGCTCCCGGCGCGCGCGGCCCGCCGCGCGGTGTGGCCGATCAGGTCGTCGACCCGGAAGTCGTCGTCGGCGTCGAAGCCGTGCTCCAGCCCTTCGAGGATGAGCCGCCGCTGCTGCAGCAGCGAGTAGCTGTGCTCCAGGTAGGGCGCGAAGAACGCGGCGGCCTGGCGGCTGTCGCTGAACGTGAGCAGTTTGCGGCCCCCGCCGGGGCGGTCGGCGCGCCCGGCGTCGGCGTCCTCGGGCAGCGCCTGGTAGAGCGCGGTCGCCACCACGGCCGCCGCGGCCTCGTTGCCGCTCTCCAGGCGGCGCACCGTGTCGAGGCCGCGTGCCCCGCAGGACAGGCAGCCGCTGGGGCGGCTGTTCCTGCTGCGCAGCTTCCGCACCGCGCGCACGGCACGGCCCGGGCAGGTGGGGACGCAGGCGCGCGCCGCGGTGCCGAGCGCGCCGCAGCCGACGCACAGGCGGTCGTCCTCGGGGGTGGTCTGCGCGGCGGATTCCTCCAGGGTGTCGTCATCGTCGTCGACGGCGATCGGGGAGTTGCCCAGATGCAGCCACAGGACCTGGTCCTGGGGGCGGCGCTGGGGCAGGAAGCGGACCGCCGCGTCCTCGGCCGCCGTGGTGCCCACCAGGTAGGCGTCGCCGCAGCGTTTGCAGGCGGCGAGCTCGAACGCGGGCGCGTGGCAGTCGGGGCAGTGCTCGTGGCGGGAGAGGAAGACGTGCGGCCCGCTGGCGGACAGGCAGGTGAACGCGCCCTCGGTGGCGCGGGTGAACAGGTGGTAGCGCGCCGAAAGCAGCGGGTTGCCGTCGGAGTCGCGGACCCGGTTGCCCAGGGCGACCAGGGCGGCCAGCGCGGCGGCGGGCCGCACGGTGCCGTCGTGCTCTCCGGCGAAGACCCGCACGGCCAGGTCCTCCAGCGGCTGCGGGCCGCCGTCGGCGAGCAGGGCACGCAGTTTCCGCACGCGCTGTTCGGCGGCGAGCACCCGGTAGGCGTCGCCGTCGGGGACGCCGTGCCGCCGGGCGGCGGCGACGAGCTCGGCCCCGGGGTCGGCGGCGCGGCCGATCGCCGCGTAGTCGGCGGCCGACAGCGGCCCCCACGGCCGGCCCGGGGCATCGGTGCGGCGGGCGGCGGTCACCAGGTCCTGCCGGTCGGGGTCGGTCGCGTCCCACTCGAACGGCGCGTCGAAGAACAGCCGGGACGCGAACGTCATCACCGCCTGCGGGTCGTCGCCGACGGTGGCGCTGGTGGCGATGCACTGCAGGCGGCGGCCGGGGGCGACCCGGTCGCGCAGGCGGCGCAGCAGCATCGCCAGTTCGGCGGCCTTGGCCCCGTCGTAGACGTGCGCCTCGTCCAGGGCGACGAACCGCCAGTGCCCGGCGTGCTCGCCCTCGAACAGGTCGAGGTCGGCGGGGCGCAGCAGCAGGTACTCCAGCATCGCGTAGTTGGTGAGCAGCAGGTGCGGCGGCCTGCGCCGCATCTGCTCGCGGCTGATGAGCTCGTTGGGCAGCGGGTCGCGCTGGCCGTGCAGGCGGTGGTAGGAGTCGAGGGCCTGCCGGTCGCTGTCCTTGGTTTCGCCGGTGTAGCGGCCGAAGGTAATGTGCGGGCTGCCGGAGAGCAGCTCCCGCAGCCGCTTCAACTGGTCGTTGGCGAGCGCGTTCATCGGGTACAGCAGCAGCGCGCGCACGCCCGGCCCGAGCTCGCCGCGCCGGTGCTGCTCCTCCAGCTCGTTGAGGATGGGCAGCAGGAAGCTCTCGGTCTTGCCCGACCCGGTGCCGGTGGCCACCACCA
The DNA here is from genome assembly GCF_023208015.1 of Thermobifida alba. Taxonomy (NCBI): domain Bacteria; kingdom Bacillati; phylum Actinomycetota; class Actinomycetes; order Streptosporangiales; family Nocardiopsidaceae; genus Thermobifida; species Thermobifida alba. Next base: position 534,110 of record NZ_CP051627.1, read on the forward strand.
GGTTGCGTCCGGCACGGGCCTTGCGGATCGCCTGCTCCTGGTGCAGGTAGAGGGGCCGGTCCAGGTGGATCGCGGGGCCGCCGGGCGCGGCGAAGGAGGGCGACAGCACGCCTTCGCCGACCAGTTGGCGCGGGGTGGCGCCGGTCCGGTAGGGCGGGGTGGCCTCCAGCAGCGGCCCCTTGGTCAGCAGTGGGCTGCCGCTGATCTGCTCCTCCAGGGCGTGGGCGAGGGTGCGGTCGCGCAGCGGCAGCAGGGAGCGCAGGTAGCGGCGGTAGCTGTCGCTGATCAGGGCGCTGACGCCGATGGGGTCCAGGGTGGTGGTCACGCGGTCGGCTCCTTGAACAGTCGGGCGCGTTCGGTTCCGGCGAGGGTGAGTTCGGCGAGGACGAGGTCGACGGCGGCGAGGTCGGGGGCCGCGGCGGCCAGTTCCGCCCACGTCTGCCGGTAGCGGTCCACCAGCCGTCGGCAGTCGTCCACGTCCCGGGCGGCCAGGCGGGCGGCGGTGGCCAGCGCGGCGGACAGGGCGGGCAGGTCGCGCCAGGACCCGGGTCGGTCGGGGCGGCGGCTGTCGATCAGGGCGCGTGCCGCCGTCCGGTAGGCCTCGGGGAGCCGGCCGCACACCGCGGCGGTCAGCTTCAGGACGGTGGCCGCCCGAGAGCGCACCCCGTGCAGCGCAGTGTCGTTGCGCACCCCGAACAGGGCGAGGGCGGCCTGGGAGCGGTTGTCGGCGTCCAGCAGCGCCCGGGGCACCACTCCAGCGGCTCGCCACGCGGCCTTGACCTGAGCCTCGGGCATGCGGGCGAGGTGTTCGGCGGAGGCGTCGAAGCGGCCGACGCGGGCGTGCGGGTCTGCCCGGCCCGCCAGCAGTTGCGCGGCGGCGGGCCCGCAGCTGTGCTCCAGCTCCTCCAGCAGTTCGGCGTGCTCGGGCCGCTGCCGGGCGGGGTCGGTGGGGATGCGGGGCAGCAGGTCGCTGGTGGCCAGGGCGGCCGCGGCGGGCAGCCGCTGCCACAGCCGGACCGCCTCGTCCACGGTGACCCGGTCGTGCTGGGGTGCGGCGGCCAGGCCGCTGGCGATGAGGGTGCGGACGCTGTCGGCGGGGGCCAGCCCGGCGGAGCCGTGGGCGAGCAGCGCGGTGACGGGGTGTGCGCCGAGGGCGCGGGCGCAGGCGTCGACGGCGGCGCGGTCCACGCCGACGGCGGTGAGCCGGTCGGCCAGGCCCACGACCCGCCACAGCCGGGCGGCGGTCTCGTCGGTGCCGCGCAGCCGGGCGGCGTCGGCCTCCCCGGCGAGGACCCGGGAGAGCAGCACCTCCTCGGGGTCGTCGGAGTCGGGGACGCCGGGCGCGGGGCAGGTGAGCCGGTTGGCGTCGCGCCGGTCGGGCCAGTCGGGCCACTCCGCCGCCGACCACGGGTCGTCCACGGCCAGCAGCACCTCCAGCGGGCCGCCGTCGCGCAGGTCCTCGGGCAGGGCGATGCGGCCGTCCTTGGACACCGGCACCACCCGGGGCGGCCGCCACGGCGCGTGGTGCGGGTAGAGGGCGGCGTCGACCCCGGGCAGGCCGGGGAAGTCCGCCAGGACGACGGTGCCGTCCTCCTGGTGCGCCCCGGTGGCCAGGCGGCGCGGGCTGACCACGGCGACGTGCAGGACCCGGTCCCGGTAGGGGGCGACGATCCGCAGGTGCCGGTGGGCGGCGGCGGTGTCGCCGAGCTGGGCGATCGGGTAGCGGACGGTGGCGCCGCCCCGGTGCGCCGCGGGCTCCACCCGCTGCACCACGTCCTCACCGGAGATCACCGACAGCGGCCCGGGCAGCCCGCTGTCCTCCTCGCCTTCGGGGAGGCGCAGCAGCAGGTCGCCGACCCCGGTCACGGTCTCGGTGGCCAGCCGCAGCGGCTGGGGCCGCCACTGGGGGCTGGGGTCGCCGGTGCACAGTACGGCCAGGTGCGGCGGGCGGACGGTGACGGCCAGCTCGGCGGCGGCGGTGCGCAGCCGCGCCGCGAGCGTCGCCTCGCCGGAGCCGAGCCGCTGCGCCTCCGGTTCGACGTCCAGCCCGGCGGGGCCGGCCAGGACGGCCTCCACCGGTTCCAGCCCGGTGGGGGTGAGCGCCCGGAAGGCGGGCTCGTAGCGGGCGGTGAGCCCTTCGGCGACGGTGAGGTGGCGGCGCAGGCCGCGGCCGAGAGGGCCGCGCACGGTGACCAGGAACGAGCCCAGCACCGGGCGGGGCAGGCCCTCCAGCGGGCTGACGCGCTGCCCGCTGCGGCCGGTGGCGCCGGCCAGCAGCCGTCCGGTGTCGGCGTGCAGCACGTCGATGTGCCAGTCCACGGCCTCGCCCTCGGCGTCGGGCAGCACCACCACGGGCAGGTCGGCGTGGACGGGGGAGCCCGCCGCGGTGGCCACGCCCCGCACGGGAGCGGACTGGTCGAGGTGGGGGCGGGCGCGGCCGTGCACGAGGCGCTCGGGGCAGCCCTCCAGGCCGATCCGGTCGCCGCGGCGCAGGCTCACCCGCAGCAGCGTCCACCCCTCCCAGCCGTAGGGGGTGTCGCCGACCAGGTCGTCGCCGGTGTCGCCGCCGGAGCGCAGCAGGGCCCGGTCGGCGGGGTGCAGCAGCCACAGGCGGCCGGGCGGCAGCGCGAGCCGGGGGTCGAGCGGGTCGCCGTCGTCGGTGAAGACGAGCAGCGGGTCCTCGGGGTCGACCAGCGGCAGGTGTTCGGTGAAGCCGGTGTCGCCGAGTTCCACGCGGACGGTGCGGCTGGGGGCGGGCAGCGGGAACAGGGTGGGGGAGGCGGTGCCCGCGGCGGCGGCCCACCGGCCGTGGCCGCGCACCTGGTACGTGCCGCTGTCGGTGGTGATGCGCCAGCGCACGATGTGGTCGTCGCTGTCGCCGATGACGGGCAGCGCGACGTGCACGCCGTGCGCGTAGGGGTCGAGGCGCAGCCGGGGCCGGGCGCCCTGCTGCCGCCGGGGGCCGCCGGTGGCGGGGCGCGCGACCGGGGTCCCCGACGCGGCGGCCCGTTCCAGGGCCTCGCGGGCGGGGGCGAGGAAGCGCGGCGGCAGGCCCACGGACCGGCAGTCGGCGTCGGGGTCGTCACGGAGCCGGTCGAGCAGGTCCAGGCAGCGGTCGACGACCTCCAGGGCGTAGTCGCCGCCCTCGGTGATGAACCGCCGCGCGGGCACGTCGAGGCTGTTGAGGCGGTGCCGTCCGGACACGGCCCAGTGGTGGAAGGCGGGGGCGTCCAGGCCGGGGGTGCGCACGCTGCGTTCCAGCAGCAGGGTGAACACGTCGCCCAGGCAGTAGGTGGGGATGCCCGCGTGCATGAGGATCGGCGTGACGTAGGGGAAGTGCTCGTCGGGGAAGGGGTCCAGGCCCAGCCGGTCCAGGGCGCCCAGGAACGCCTTCCCCCAGGTGTCGGCGTCCTGCCGGGCGGCGGGCACGCGGGCGGTCTCCCACAGTGCGGGCCAGAACGCGCCCTGGGAGTAGCGGGCGGTGGCGATGCCGGCGGTGACGGCGGCCACGCAGGCGGGCCAGCGGAGCAGGCGGGGCTCGCGTCCCCGGTCGAGGGCCTGGGTGAGGACGCGGCCGAGCGCGATCGCGGCCTGGTCCAGGTGTTTCTGGGGCAGCGCGGTCTCGCTGACGAGGGAGCGCGACTCCAGGCGGGGCCGCCACTCGGTTTCGCGGATGTCGAGGAGTTGGGTGGAGGTGACCCTGCGGGGCTGCCGGTCGGGGGAGGGCATGGCGGGCTCCAACACGCGGGGGCGGACGCGAGCGGGGATGCGGACGGCGGGGCCGGGAGCGGGGGCTTCGCCGTTCCGATGGTGTGAACATAGGCGAAAAACGAAAACTCCGTCAACTTACTTATGAGTTGTTGGGGTGTTTGCTGCTTGGTGTGTACGGAGCGGTCGGGACGTGCCGCCGTGTCCGGTTCTCCTTCGCCGAGGACCGGAGAACACCGCCGGACCAGGGGGACAATCCCCGGTCCGGCGGCGTGGTCCGCACTGTCCCAGGGGGTGCACAGAGGGCAGCGGGGGTGGCGGGAGTGAGGCAGGCGTAGCCGCCGAGGACGGCGCCGAACAGCGCGGCCGGGCACGATCAGGCGGCGGTGTCCGGGGCGGGGTCCGCGGTCGCGCCGGTGGCGGGCGCGGGCCGCGGCGGCCGGGGCGCGGACCTGCGCGCCGGTCAGTTCGGCGCCGCCATGCCAGACCCGGTCGCCGCGCACCAGGTGGACGTGCTCGGCGGACTCCCCGGCGGGGCGGTGGTGCGAACGGTGCGGTTGCGGTTCACGCGGTCTCCTCCGGGGGTGTCGGCGGCTGCTCGGGCGTGTCCAGCAGGCGCGGGGTGGCGTAGACCCACCGGCCGCGGACCTCCTGGTAGAGGCCGGAGACACCGCGGTTGGCGAGGAAGCAGAGGCGTTCGGCGCCGTAGTCCTGCACCAGGGCGGCGAGGGCGGCGGTGGTGAGCACCAGCCCGTCCAGGGGACCTGCGTACAGGGTCACGAAACCGTCGGCGGTGTCGTCGTCCATGCGGGTGGCTGCTTTCTGCGTGGAGAAACAGAGATCGGAAGAGCGGGGCGGGGCCGGGGAAGGAGCAGCCCCGCCCCTGACCGGGGAGGCGGGAGGGGAGAAGAAGCCGGGCCGCGCGGCCGCAACGGGTACGGCCGTCGCCAGGCCCCGGAGCGGACCCGCGGGCCCGCGTCGGCCGCGAGACGCGGCAGCCCTGTCCGCCACCGGGCTGCGGGAGGGCCCGGACCATGCGGGCGGGGACGCCTGCGGGAGACGCGCCCACCCACGCGGCGGCTATCCGACGAGTCTGCCGAGGGGGGCGTCGTTCCAGGTGAGGTGGAAGTAGACGCCGTGCCGGTGGGGGGCGAGGGGGCCCCACGTGGTGGCGAGCTGGTCGACGAGGTACAGGCCGCGGCCGTGTGCGGCGAACGGGACGTCGGGGGCGACCACGTGCGGAAGGGAGTTCCAGCGGCGTGGGGCGCGGGTGTGCACCTCGGCCTGCACACTGCGGGCGTCGGTGCGGACCCGGACGGTGAACGTCTCACCGGGGTCGCCGGAGTGGGTGTGGCGCAGGGCGTTGGTGGCCAGTTCCGAGGTGATCAGGACGGCCCGGTCCACCACCTCGTCCGGGGCGGTGGCCTGCGGGCACAGGCGGATCGCCGCGGCGACGAACCGGCGGGCGGCGGCCACGCTGTCGGGGATGCCGGGAAAGGACGTGAACGCGACGGTCACCGGGCCGTCCCCGGAACACGGCACGGCACGTGGGCGCGTCCCCGGGAGGTACGCCGGGGTGGGGGAGTGGGGCGGGCAGTAGCCTGGGGCATGAGTCCTTGACCTGCTTTCTCCAGGTTGGGGGCTAAGGCCCTGATCCGGTGCGGGAACACCGGTTTGGGGTCGCCTGTGTTGCAGCTTCGGGGGTCGCGTGCACCAAGGAACCGCAGACCCGTCATTACGCTCCCACCGCACAGAAGGCCCTGTCAGGGGTTCCACCTGTCTGAACTTTTCGGTCGGAACCGGTGGCCAACCCGGTTGGCTTGTGTTGTTCTGTAGAAAATGGTGGAGAAACCGCACCCGGTATGGACCAGGTTCGGCTCCGAGGTTCAACGCTTCCGGCAGTCGGCTGGGCTGCCGCAGGCTCAGTCGGCCAAGAACACCAACATTTCCCTCTCCGTGTTCAGTGCTGTTGAGCGCGGAACACGCGTCCCCGAAAAGGACTTCGCGGAAGCACCGGACTCCCTTCCCGACACGGGAAGATCGTTCACGCGGCTACGGGGCAACCTCGCCGACAAAGAAGAGATTCCTGACCGGCGCGCCGACATCCCCGTCCCCGAACAGTCGGCGACAGAGACCCGGGAGTACCGGACGGTCCTCATACCTGGACTGATTCAGGTGGAGGGCTGTGCGAGGTCGGTCATCACTGGGACTTCGCTCCGGTTGGATGGACCGCCTTTCTCACCGACTTCAGGAACGACCGGCTGTGGTCAGTAGGTTCTCACCGCTGTGGCCGCCACGGTCGGGCCCGTTCACGGGCATGACTATGGCGGCACGGTCGTCGAAGCGGTGAGGAGCTATCGGTGGGCGCTCTCGAAGACACCTGGCACGAATCCAGCCACAGCGGCGATGCGGGCAACGGCGTCGAGGCCGCCGTCCCCTGGCACAAGTCGTCCCACTCGATCGGGGTGTCCAACTGTGTCGAGGTGGCCGGGACCCCCGGCTCGGTCCTGGTGCGTGACACCCAGCACCGTCACCTCGGCCACCTGGACTTCACTGCGGCCGAGTGGGTGGCGTTCCTCGCCGGCCTCAGGAACGGCCGACTGTAGCCGGACTGCGGGACGTCCGTCGGGCTGTGGCTCAGCGGATGCTTCTCCTGTCCGTCCAGCTTCGGCCGGGAGGCCCGGCCGAAGCAGCCCCGTACCCCGACAGCTCTGCCCATCCAGCAGGTAAGCCCTTCGACGGGAAGACCAGCGCTCCTGAACCCAACCACGGGTGCGGACCCGCCAGTGCAGGGACGCGTTCACGGCGACGGCGCCGGGAGGTCATCCGGTGATCGTCGTGAGTTTGGTGACCAGCCGCGGTGAGGGAAGCTCTGCCGGGCCGCGCCACGCGTGGCCGGTGACCTCCTCCGCTTGGAGACGCACCCCGTGAGCGGAGGCGCGGTGCAGGTAGCGGAAGTCGAAGTGCCAGTGTGCGGGCTCACCCTTGGCAGGGTTGGCGGGAATCTGGTGGATGTCGAGGTCGATCGGGACCGGGTCCGCTCCGCCGAGCGGTTCGACGTGCTCGCGGTGCAGGCCGGTCTCCTCAGCCAGTTCACGCAGGGACGCGGCCAGCAGGTCGGCGTCCTCGGGCTCCAGGTGCCCGCCGGGCAGCAGCCAGGTGTCCAGCGCTTTGTGTCGGATCATCAGCACCCGACCGTCGGAAGCGACCACCGCCGCCCCGGCGGTGACGTGGCCGATGCGGAATTCCTTGCGTGAGGACAGGTCGTGGCGCTCGGTCAGGGCCTGACGCAACAGCCCGACCTGGTCGTACTCGTCGGGGAAACGCACGAGGTAGCGGTCCAGGGTGATGCGGATCTGGTCATTGGTGACGGTCATGGTGCTCCAGTGAAGTGGTCCAGCCAGGTGGCCGCAATCGATTCGCGGATATCCGTGGGAAGTTCGTGGTGCCCGGGCTCGTGCTCCCGATCGGCCAGCAGCGCGGCGGCAGCGAGTATCTCGGCCTGAACCAGGAAGATGAAGGCGCCCACGCTGGCGCCGTGCAGGAAGTTGACGGCGTTGCCGTTGTTGAGGACGTAGAAGTAGTGACCGGTGCGGGAGTAGCGAGTGATATGGGGAGTGACATGCTCGCGGGTGTAGCTCCGGTTGAGTACGTCAAGTTCCAGTTCGTCGTCGGACGAAGTGACTGATGCGATATAGGCGCCGTTGGCGACACGGTTGAAATCCCCGTGCTTGAGCGCCAGGTTGCCGGTCGCGCACACGATGATGCCGGCATCAATGAGTGCTTCCCGCAGGGAACAGGTCGTGCGAAACCCCTGGGCGAGTGCGTGTGTACGTTTGACCGGGTCGGTGTCGAACACCGTGACCTGTACGTTCCTGGCGTGCAGCATGTGAGCCACCGAGGAACCCAGCTTCCCGAACCCAATGACTGTCGCGCTGCGGCCGTAGAGGATTTCGCCCCGGGAACGGATCAGCGCTTCGGTGGAGAACACGACTGACTGGCCCACGAGGTAGTCCTCGGGGATCTTGAGCGGGGAACGGGCCACGCTGTACACCGGGCACGGTGGTTTGTCGTGGGCCAGGTAGCGGCGGTGCCCATTCTCGGTGTCCTCAACCACGCCCAGGAGCTGTCCGGAAAACCTGTCGCAGATCTGCGGGAGAGTTGGCGCGAAGTACCCGCCGACGTCCAGCAGGACCAGACGTTGCCCGGGCGCTCGCTCCTCCAGGTAGGACACGGCTTGTTCGGGACAGGCGAAGCGGTCCCGGTCGAGTCGGTCGCACCTCCAGTGCCGGGAGGCTTCCCGGTGCGCTGTGGGATCGATGCTCTTGGGTTTGGGAAGCAACGCGCACACCTGTGTCAGTTGGGCGAGTGCGTGTAGGAAGAGTGGGCGTTCCGCGAGCAAGTGGGTGACCGCGATGGAGGACGCGCGTCGAGTGGGGACGAATTGGCTGGTGACTCTGGTGAAGTAAGCGGTGATCCGGTCGCGCTCGAAGTCTTCCAGCACGAAGGGCTCCTGGCTGAGATGAGGAGGTTGAAACGCCACAACCTTACTTCTTTGATGATTAAGCAATCAAGGTAAAGATTGTGTTCCCCCCGCCAAGTACAGGTGTTCCGGTGGTTACCCGATGACGTCCCGGTACAGCAGTTCGTACCGGTGGGCGCCCTTGATGAGGATGGACACCTCGACGGGGCGGGCCCGGTCGGTGTAGACAGTGCGCAGAGTACGCAACACGGGGACGTCGTCGGGCAGTTCCAGTGCCTCGAACTCCTCGGTGGTGGCCAAGCGGGCAGACACCCGGTCGACGTGTTCGCGCGCCGGATACCCCAGGTCGGCGAGGAGGCGCGGGGAGCCGCCGCGGATCTTCTTCCTCTCCAGCAGGGGGGTGCCGCGCGCGATCTCCATCGGAAAGTAGTTCCACACCAGTTCGGCGGGTTCGTCGTCCAGAAGCAGCACCTGGTGGCGCAGTGCCGCACGCTGCCCCGCCTCGATTCCCAACTCCCGAGCCACCTCGGGCGGAGGAACGGCCTCACCCACGGTGACCAGGCGTGTGGAGCCTCGCTGGGAGCGGCGCTCCGCCTCACTGATCCACCGGTAGGGCTGCTGCTCACCGGCCGGAGGGAAGTAGGAGGCAGGCTGAAGAGTCAGAGGTGTCTCGTCCCGCACATACACTCCGACCCCGGCCCGGCCGACGATGAACCCCTCCTCTTTGAGGACCTTCAGGGTGCGCTGCACGGTCTGCCCGGTCACCTGGTAGCGCGATGCCAGTTCCTGTGTGGTGGGCAACCGCTGGCCGGGGGCCAGCACCCCGGACATGATGGCGGCGCGGAGTTCGGCCGCGATCTGCTGGTGTCGGGGACGGGAGTCCTTCTTACGCGCCACCGTTCAGCCCACCACGATCCGGTAGCGCAGATGGCGGCCTTCCGGACGCATAACCATCACTGACACCTCGAAAGGGGTGCCGTCGGAGGTGCGGGTGACCCGAAACAGGACGAGTACGGGGTGCCCTTCCGCGATCTCCAGTTCGGCGGCCTCGGCAGCCGTGGCCGGGCGGACACTGACATCTTCGATCACCTCGTGGGGTGGATATCCCAGTCGGGCCAGCAGTGTGGGCGCGCCCCCGGGGATCTTGCGCGGTTCGGCCAGGCCAGTGCCCGACGCGATCGGTACCGGGTAGTAGGAGTGGGTCAACTCCACCGGTCGACCGTCGAACAGCATGGTCCGGCGGCGCAGTACGACCGGGCTGCCCTCCGCAAGAGCAAACGCCTCGGCTACCGGCCTGGGAGCGGGGACCTCGGCCACCTCGGCCAGACGTTGCGAAGTCTTTCCACCACCCTGTGCCGACCACGGGTCAGCCATTCCCCTGGCACGGGGAGTCACGTAGTCCACGGAGTCGTCGTTCACACGCGACAGATCCACGTTTCCTCCCCGGTGTGCTGGTTGTGGTGACACGGTAGCAAGCACCGCCTCCCCCTGTGTTCGGCCCGCAGCACCGGAACCTGGACGACTCCGGTCCCGGTGGCGTCGGTTGTGGGAGGGAACGGAAAGCTCCGCATGCGTCTCCGTGATGGCGCCAGGGCCATGATCGACGTGTCGGTTGACTCTGGGAACAAGATCAAGCAGTTCGGAAGGTCAGTAGACCCGGGTGACCACGGTCTTCTCGGTGGAGACCAGGTAGTCCTCGGGGTCGAGCTGCATCGCCGCGCGTTCGGGGGAGGCCCAGTAGCGGCGGTTGGCCTCGGCGAAGCCCTCGGGCCCGTCGTAGCCGAGCGTCCAGATGAACCGGTTGTTCTCCCGGTCGACCCACGCTCCCCCGATGGTGAACCCGAGTTCCAGGCGCAGCGGGACGATTTCCTCGCGCCAGCGCCGTACCCATTCGTCCAGCAGTCCTTCACGGACCGTGTAGACGCGGTGTTCGACCGTACCGGCCATGGAACCGACTCCATTCTCGACGGGGGAGCGCCTGCTGGCTGTGTGCGTCACTGTAACCCGCGTGCCGCCCACTGCGCCGCCCGTTCCGCTGTGCGGTCCACGTTCTTGCGGGCCCCGATCCGTGATGGCGCCAGGGCCATGAACGACGTGTCAGTTGGCTCTGGGGACAAGATCACTGTGGGGGAACGGCGCACGCCCCCGTCCAGCCCCGTCGGGGGAGGAGCCGGGTGGCCGGAACCGGCCACCGCGCGGGGGTGGGGCGGGGCCGGAGAGGGCCCCGCCCGCCGCCCGAGTGCGCCGTACCCCGCACACCCAGCCCTTTCGCAGGAAACACGTCAGATGTCCACAAAAGTCATCCCCGGCACATTCCCCCCGGAGGCACTCAACGGTCGCGAATCGGTTCCGGCAAAAGGGCCGTCGAGCTTTCCCTCAGCGATTAGTATCGTTACGCCCGCGAACTAGTGACAGTCCCCCGCGAGGAGTGTGCGCCAGGTGTCCTCATCGGCTTCGTCCTTTCCCCCCGACATCCGCACCGACCAGCCCACCGTCGCGCGCATCTACGACTACGGGATGGGGGGCAAGGACAACTTCGAGGTCGACCGGCAGGCCGCGCTCCTCCTGGCCCGGACCTCGCCCGAAATGCTCGACGTCGCCCGGGAGAACCGCCTCTTCCTCTACCGGGCCGTGCGGTACCTGGCCCGCGACGCCGGGATCCGCCAGTTCATCGACATGGGCAGCGGCATGCCCACCCGGAACAACGTGCACCAGGTCGCCCAGGAGTTCCAGCCGGACGCCAGCGTCGTCTACGTCGACATCGACCCCATCGTGCTGACGCACGGGCGCGCACTCCTCGCCGACAACGACACCACCACGGTGATCACGGCCGACATGGCCCAACCCGAGGAGATCCTCGCCCACGAGGACCTGCGCTCCCTCATCGACTTCGACCAGCCGGTCGCCCTGCTGTACTTCTCCGTGCTGCACTGCCTGCCGGACAGCGCCGACCCCGGCGGAGTGCTGCGGACCATGCTGGACGCGGTGCCGTCCGGCAGCCACCTCGCCGTCTCCCACCTGTGCAGCGACGACGTGGCGGCGGGGGACGCCTTCACCGAGGAGATGCTCGCCCTGGGACCGTGGGGGCGGGTGCGCCGCCCGGAGGAACTGCACGCGTTCGTCGCCGGCCTGGAGCCCGTCGACCCCGGCATCGTCGACGTCTCCCAGTGGCGGCCCGACCCCGACCAGCCGCCGCTCAGCCCCGTCCCCGCCCCGCTGCGGCCCTACGTCGGCCGCGCGGCGGAGGGCAAGAAGATCTGGGAGCTCGGCGGCGTCCTGCGCAAGCCCTGACGGGTCACTCTCCACAGACAGCGGGGCACAGGACACAGGAGAGGACTCACCACCGGCCCGTCCCGTGCTCCGCACGCAGCCGCCGCTCGGCGACCGCCGCGCGCTCGACCGCCTCCGGCGGCGGGGCCAGGCGGATGCCGGCGTCGGTGAGCATGCTCAGGTCCAGCGTCCACACCACCTGTGACCGCGCCTCCCACACGGCGAAAGCGTCCTCGACGTGGCGGCGGGCCTGCGCCTCGGTCATGCCGGTGACCTCCCGCAGGTGCGCGAGCGCCCGTGCGCCCAGGCCGCGCACCTGCGCGTAGCCGAAGTGGGTGACGGTGTGGCAGTCGGTGCACAGGCAGATCAGGCGGCGCAGCGTCTGCACGCGGGACCGTTCGTCGTAGACCCAGCGCTCGTGCGCCTCCAGCCACCGCCGCACCGTGCGGTCCTCCGGTGCCCCGCAGATCTCGCAGCGCCGCTGCGCCCGGCGGGTCACCATCCGCCGCAGCCGCTCCCAGTCGCGGGCGTCCACGCACGAGCGGACGTTGGTGAACCAGCAGGTGCTGGGCACCAGGTCGACGAAGAGCCCCGACCCCAGCGACCGGTCCTCCCCGGGCAGCAGATCGGGCACCTCGGGGGCGGCGGCCCACCGCTGCAGCGCGGCCATGCCCGGCCGGGGCGCGTACCACCGCTTCGCGGCCGCGTCCCAGCGCGCGCCCGCCGCCTTGGCCTCGTCCTTCTCCGCGAACGGCACGTCCAGCCAGATCCGTCGGGCGGTCATGGGTGTCCTCCTCCGCCGGGCCTCCCGGCGTGTCCATTGTTTCCGGTGCCGGCGCACCGGGGAACCGGGACCCCGCGCCGGGGAACCGCTTCGCCGGAGGGCCGGCTACCGTCCCACCGCGCCGTCGATCCGCTCCCGCAGGATGTCGGCGTGGCCGGAGTGGCGGGCGGTCTCCTCCACCAGGTGGACCAGCACCCAGCGCAGTGACGGCGCGGGCTCGTGCTCCCGCAGCGACCGCACACCGGGGCGGTCCAGGCCGTCGCAGGCCAGCGCGATCTCGGTGGAGCGCCGCGCCGCCTCGCGGTAGGCGGCCAGCACGCTTTCCACGGTGTCCTCGCCGGTGACCCGGAGCCCGGGGTGGCGCTGCGGACCCGCGTCCCCGGCGTAGGCCCAGGCGAACCAGTCGTGCTCCACCGCCGCCAGGTGCTTGACGAGCCACAGCAGGCTGGTGCCGGACGGCACTCCCGGGGTGCGGGCCTGCTCCTCGGTCAGTCCCGCCAGTTTCAGGGAGATCGACTCGCGCAGGTAGTCGAGGAAGGCGAGCAGGGTGGTCCGCTCGTCGGCGCGGATCTTCGGCGGGCGTACGTCGCCGCGCGGTTCGGTGTTCGTCACGCGGCGAGACTACTCCCGCACTCCCGGAGAGGAGAGGGGGAGGCCCGAATCGGCGGTCTGCGCAGAACGGTTCACAACGACAGATCTACGCCATAAAGGTAATATTGCAGTATGTGAACGGATTATTGGTGCTGTCTCCGCTGTGCGGAGGGGCGGATGCCCGCTCCGGGATGGGGACTGCAGTGAACATCACACTCGGGGACGGGGTGAGCGCGTACTGTTCCCAACCGGAGTGGTCTAGATTGTGGGAGCGCTCCCAATCATCAGATTAGACGACTGGACTGCGAACCCATGACCGCTTCCCTGTCCGAACGCCCCGGCCCTGCGACCGACATCGGTGAACCCCCGCCGGTGGTGTGGTGGCATCGCGTCCTGGGGGCGCTGCTGTTCGCCGTCGCCTCCGCGGTGATGGCGGTGGCGGCGGTGGCGGCCGTCGCCGCACCGGTCGACCTGCTGCGGCCGGGCGGGCACACCATGCTGGCCCCCGGCGCCACCGCCGCCCTCGGCCTGGCCGGGCTCCTGACCCTGCTGGGGCTGTGGGCGGTGCTGGCACGGACCCTGCACGGCCTCGGCGTCCGGCGCGCCGCCGCGACCGCCTCGCTCGCCCTGGTGGTCCCGGTGGGACACGCGGCGGCTCAGGGGGCGCTGTACGGTCCGGTCGGCGTCCTGTGGTGGTCGATGGGACTCGCCGCACTCTCCGGCGCGCTGGTCTGCCTGGTCGCGACCGGGCTGCGCGGCCGCAGGGCGGTGACGGCGGCCGTCGCCGTACTCGCCCTCGCCGTGCTCGCCGGGGGAGTGGGCCTGGGCGGCACGGTGACGCGGATCGCGCCGCGCGCCGAGTTCGACCGGCACGCCGCCATCCCGGTGCTGCGCCACCCCGACTGGGACCTGGCGGAGGTCGAGGCGTCCCCGGACCAGGGAGAGGTGCTGGTGGAGTACCGCCACGTCAAGAGGGCGGACGCGGAGCCGCTCACCCTGTACGCCTACCGTCCCGAGGCGGCGGACTGGTGGTCGTGGGACGAGATCGAGGTGGGGGAGGGGGACGAGGCCCTCAGGGACGACGGGTTCGTCCTGCTGCGCGACCCCCGCAACGGCCCCACCCTCTACCTGGACCTCGCCCTGTCGACCCGGGTCCAGGTCGTCTGGCGCGGCGCCACGCAGGAGGAGCTGGCCGCCCTGGCCGGATACATCTGGGCCGCCACCGACATCGAACGGGCCGAACTGCGCCGCGAGGTCGGTCCGCCCCGCCGCGAGTAGGCGGCGGCGGAGCGGTTCCCCTTCGGGGCCGCCGCCGTTTCCACGGCTTCGTCCCGGCCGCGGACGAAACGGATTCCCGCGGTGGCTCCGTTCCGCCGCCGGTCGCCGCCAAGGGACGCGCTCCGGCCGCGGGAGCGGAAATCGCAGAGGCGCACCGGGCACGCGGAACGCAATGGAATCTCCCGGTGGCCGCCTCGGCCGCCCCGGGAACCCGTAGAGCGGGAACCCTGCCGGGACAGCGCGGTGCGCCCCCTCCCGGAGACGGTCCGGGCCGTTCCGTACCGCGGGCCGAATTCGCCGGGTGAAGGGTGGGAAAAAGGACGATATTCGTTTTCTGCTGTTGTCTCTCGGGATTGGCGCTGTTACTCTCTGAAAAATTTTTGCTCTCCGGGCGAGAGCCACCGAGAGGGAAAGCGGTAAAGCTCACCATGCCTGACAGAGACGAGGAAATCGGTGGGGGCGGCGGTCAGGCCGTCTACGTCGTCGACAGCGGTGAGACAGCGGTCCGGGGGGAGCTGCTGACCGCTGTGGAGGTGGGGGACCTGGACGGTCTGCTGGCGGGCGAGACCGAGGAGCACGCCGCCCCGGAGGCGGTGCTCCGGGCGTTCGAGCTCTACCAGGAGAACCTGGGGTGACGTCCGCCGGGGAGACGGGTCCGCGGCGAGCCCGGCGGGGCGGACCTCCGGGCTCCGGTATCGGTCGGCGCGGCCCGCTCAGCCCACTCCGAGCGCCCGCAGGCCCGCCGTGGTCGCCGCGGCCACCACGAGCACCAGCAGGAAGGGAGCACGCAGCAGCAGGGCCACCACCGCGGCGGCCATACCGCCCAGCCGGGGCAGGTCGACGACCAGGTGGTTGCCCTCGGCCACGCTCTGCAGGGCGATGAGCGCGGCCAGCAGCGCCACCGGGACCGCCGTCGCGAAACGGCGCACCAGCGGTCGTTCCAGCAGGGCGCGCGGAGCGGCCAGGCCCGCGTACTTGAGCAGGTAGCAGCCGAGTCCGGTGACCAGGACGGCGAGCCACAGCATCACGCCCCGCTCCCCTCCGACCCGGTCTTCTCCCCGTCCTCGCCCAGCGCGACCAGGGCCGCGATCGACGCCAGCAGCACCGGCACGCCCGGCGGCAGCAGCGGGGTGGCGGCCAGCGCGATCGCCGCGCCCAGCAGCGCCACGACCAGGGTGCGGCCGCCCTCTTTCAGCCGCGGCCACAGCAGGGCCAGGAAGGTCGCCGGACCCACCACGTCCAGGCCGAACGTGGTGGGGTCGCCGATGCTCTCGGTGGCGACCGCGCCGAGCAGCGTGGTGGCGTTCCACAGGACGAACAGGGTGACGAAGGTGGTGGTGAACCCCGCGCGGACGTCCGAGCGTCCGTGCTGGGCCAGCGCCACCGCGGTGGTCTCGTCGATCACCCCCTGCGCGGCGAGCGCCCGCCCGGGGCCGCGCCAGCCGAGCAGTTCGCTCAGCCGCAGCCCGTAGAGCGTGTTGCGGAAGCCGAGCAGCAGCGCGCCCACCGCCCCCGCGATGAGGTTGCCGCCGCCCGCGACCACGCCGACCAGGGCGAACTGGGAGGCCCCGGTGAACGCCACCAGGCTGAGCACGCACGCCTGCGCCACCGACAGGCCGGAGGTGACCGCGGTGGTGCCGAAGGCGAGTCCGGAGAATCCGACGGCGAGGCCCACACCGAATCCGTCACGGACGGGCGGCCTGCGGGCCAGGGAGGACAGACGGGGAAGCAGGGCTGGACGGTTCACGTCAGCGAACCTAGCCGATCCGCTGTCCCGATCGGGAAGCGGACCGGACTATCGTCGTGGCGTGCTGGACATCGTTGTGGCCCGGAGTGAGCGGGAGCGTGCGGCGGTCTTCGTCCTGCGGGGCGCGGTCTTCGTCGCCGAGCAGGGCGTGCCCGTCGAGGAGGAGTGGGACGAGCGCGACGCCGTGGCCGACCACTTCCTGGCACTGCGGGACGGTGTCCCGGCGGGGACCGGGCGGCTGGTCGTCCACGGTGACGAGGGGGTGCTGGGGCGGCTGGCGGTGCTGCGCCGGTTCCGCGGGGCGGGCGTGGGGGCGGCGCTGGTGGCCGCCATCGAGGAGCGGGCCGTGCGGCGGGGGCTGGTCGCGGTGGAGCTGCACGCCCAGACCCACGCGCTGGGGTTCTACGAGCGCCTGGGGTACACCGCCTACGGGCCGGAGTTCGAGGAGGCGGGCATCGCGCACCGGAGCATGCGCAAGGAGTTGGCGCGGCGCGGCGGGTGACGCGGGGCCGGGCAGCGTGGCCAAGATAACCCGAATTTCGCTCGGTTTTCCGGCGGTCGAGGTGGCCCGTCCACTTACTGACAAGTAACATTTCGGGTGGTCGCGGCACCCCGCGCCGAGTTGATCTTCACGAAGGGCTGACGACATTCCCATGACGGTCGATGCACACCCGATCGCGGAGCTGCCCAACCCGGCCGACTACGGGTTCACCGTGGTCGACCCCCACGAGCTTCCCGCCGAGCTGCTGACCCTGGTCGACCGGGTGCGCGAACTGGTCGACGCCGTCGCGCACACCGACGCCGACCCCGCCGAACTGGCCGCCGCGAGCCGCACGGTCGACGAGCTCACCGAACGCCTCGGCGCCCGGCGCCGCCCCGTCGGCGCCATGGTGCGCCAGACCTGGGAGGGCGGCCGCGTCGACTACAACACGCTCGCCAACGTGGTGAGCGGCCCGGCCAACCCGGTCGCGCCGCTGCGGAACCTGCGCGCGACGGACGACGGCCTGTACGGCGAGGTCACCCTCGACAGCTTCTACGAGGGGCCGCCCGGATTCGTGCACGGCGGATGGGTCGCGGCCCTGCTCGACCAGGTGCTCGGCGAGGCCACCGCGGTCTTCGGCCGCGTCTGCATGACCGGCAACCTCACCGTCGACTACCGCCGGCCCACCCCCCTCAACACCCCGCTGACCGTCTCCTCCCGCATCACCGGCGTGGAGCGCCGCAAGGTGTTCGTCTCCGGGGAGATCCGCTGCGACGGGAAGGTCACCGCCGAGGGCAGCGCGATCATGGTGCAGCTGGAGGCTCCCCCGGCGTAGCGGAGGGAGCCGCACCGGGTCCGGTGACCGCGTAGCGCAGGATGGTGCGCAGTCGCTCCGGCGCCGTCCGCGCCGGGTTCGACAGGTAGATCTCGTGGTGCCGGCCGCAGATCCGGTAGCCGTGCGCGTCGGCGAAGGACAGCAGCCGCTCGACCGCGGGCCACTCCTGCGCGTACGGTCCGGTGTGCAGGACCTGGACGCTGGGGCCCTCGGCGAACTCCCGCAACTCGACCCGGTCCACGGCGGTGGAGGGCCTCCTGCGGGCCGCCACGGCCAGGGCGTCGGCGACCCGTCCGGCGTCCGCCTGGGGCGGCTGCATGATCATCATGGTCCAGTGCCACGCGTCCCGGTCCTCCATGGGCAGGTCGTGGCGTCCCGGGGCCCACCACAGCCCCTCCAGGGGCATGACGGGGTACTCCACCACCGCGTCGTGCTTCAACGCGAACCGCAGCGCGTAGGAGGTCGCGTACAGCGCCTCGACGGCCCTGCGGTAGGCCGGCCCCGAGGGGTCGCCGACCCCGTCGACCGCGAGGAACCGCAGCGGGGGCACGTCCACGACCGCGGGGGCCGCGGTGGCCGAGTACAGGTTCCGGTACTGCTTCTTGAAGTCGGTCCTCGGCACGGTGGTCAATGTCACTCCTCCTCGTGCAGTGGGACGACGATCCGGGTCCGCAGCCGGGCCGGGTCGCTCGTCGCGGGATCGTCCAGGTACGCCTCGTAGACCGTGCCGCGGGGGCGCAGCGCGCGCTCGTGGATCCAGGCGAACACCGCCTGGTAGGTCAGGGTCAGCTGTTCGTAGGGGCCGGTGTGCACCGCGGTCGCGGCGAGCCCGGGCGGCAGGTGCTCCACCCGGGTGCCGGGGACCGGGGCGGCGGTCGGCGCCTCCACCCCGGCGGCCACGGTCATCCGCTCCCGCAGGTCGACGGGGAAACACCCCCACAGCGGCGGGGTCCAGGAGAGGTCCGCCGCGGCCGACGTCACCTGGGCGACGCAGCGGCTCACGGCCGCGCCGATCTCCTCCGGCGCGCACTCGGCCGCGCTGACGAGCAGGCGCCGGGCGGGTTCCCGGGACAGCGCGACCTCCTGGTGCAGCAGGCCGTCGCTCACCAGCCGCTCCAGCGCCTGCCAGGCCCGCCGCTGGGCCGCCATGCGCTCCTCCAGCCGGCGCTGCTCGGCGCGCAGCGCGGCCTCCCGGGCGTCCCGGTCGCTGGCGAGGACCCGGGTGATCACCGGGAGCGGGATGTCGAACCCGCGCAGCAGGGCGATGGTCATCGCGTCGCGGACCTGGTCGCGACCGTAGTACCGGTAGCCGGTGGCGGGGTCGACGTGCCGGGGCGGCAGCAGCCCCAGTTCGTCGTAGTGGCGCAGCCGCTTGACGCTCAACCGGCACAGCCGGGCGAAGGCGCCGATCGACATCAGCTCTTCGGACATGAGGCCATCCTGCCCCCTCCCCTCGTGGGAGAGTCCAGTGCCGCGGCCCCGGGGCGCACGGCGCACCGCCGCGGCGTGTCGTGCGCCAGGGCCGACAGGGGCGGCGGGACGGCCGTTCCGGTGCGGGCCGGGGCGCGCCCGCCCCGGAGGAGAACCGCTCGTCCCGGGCGGGCGGGGGCACTAGGCTCTGACCGCCGACACAGGAGGTGGGACGAAATCCCACGGGAGCCCCGGGTGGTGGTTGATGACGCAGACAGGAGAGCGGGCGGGTGGGACCGCTCCCGCCGACTCCCGGGTCCGCGGGATCCAACGGCGGGTCCTGACCGTGCTGGTGGCCGCCCAGGCCGTCGGCGGAATCGGGGTGGGGGCCTCGCTGACGGTCGGCGGAATCGTCGCCCGGGACATCACCGGGACCGAGGCCTGGGCCGGAACGGCCACCACCATGTTCACCCTGGGGGCGGCGGTGTTCGCGCTGCCGCTGGCCGGAGCGGCGGCCCGCCGGGGCCGGCGCGTCACCCTCGGCGCGGGCTGGCTGTTCGCGGCCGGAGGCGGGGCCGTCGCCGTGGCCGGCGCGCAAGCCGGACTGTTTTCCGTCTTCCTGCTCGGCATGGTCCTGTTCGGCGCCGGGGGAGCCGTCAACCTGCAGTCCCGGTACGCCGCCGCCGACCTGGCCGCCGACCGCACCCGGGGCCGTGACCTGTCGGTCGTGGTGTGGGCCACCACGATCGGCTCCGTCCTCGGCCCCAACCTCACCGAACCGGGAGCGGTCGTCGCCGGATGGCTCGGCCTGCGTCCGCTGCTGGGCGTCTTCGCCATCTCCGTGGCCGCGTTCACGGTCGCGGGCCTGCTGATCCTCGCCCTGATGCGCCCCGACCCGCTGCTGACCGCCCGCGCCCTCGCCCCTTCCCCCGCTCCCGCCGCGGCCGCGCGCGGCCCACGGTCCGGCGCGCTGGCCGCGCTGAGGGGGGCGCCGCGGGCCGTGCTGGCGCTGGTCGCGGTCGCCAGCGGGCAGGCCGTCATGATCATGGTGATGACCATGACGCCGGTGCACATGGAGCGCGGCGGGGCCGACCTCACCACCGTCGGCCTCACCATCAGCCTGCACGTCGCGGGCATGTACGCGCTGTCCCCGCTGGTGGGCTGGCTCGCCGACCGCCTCGGCCGGGTTCCCGTGCTGCTGGCCGGCCAGGGGGTCCTGCTCGCCGCCGCGGCCGTGTCCGGCCTGGCCGGCCACGGCACCGCGATGATCACCGTCGGTCTGGTCCTGCTGGGGGTGGGCTGGTCCCTCGGACTGGTCTCCGGTTCCGCGCTGCTGGCCGAGTCGCTGCCGCCCGAACGGCGTCCCGCCGTGCAAGGGCTGTCCGACCTGCTGATGAACGCGAGCGGGGCCGCCAGCGGAGCCCTCTCCGGGATTCTGCTGGCGCACCTGGGGTACGGCGGCCTCAACGCGGTCGCCGCCGCACTCACCGCCCCGGTGCTCGGGTGGGCGGTGTTCGCCCTGCTGGGCACAGTCCGGAAGGAAGCCACGTGACCGAACGCATCCTCCTCACCGGCGCGGGGGGCCGGATCGGCACCCTGCTGCGCCCCCGGATGACCCGCCCCGGACGTGTCCTGCGGCTGCACGACCGGCGCCCCCTCGAACCGGGCCCGGGAGTGGAGGTCGTCACCGGCGACGCCACCGACCTGGACGCCGTGACCGAGGCGATGGACGGGGTGGACGCCGTGGTCCACCTGGCCGCCCGCAGCACCGAGGCGGCCTGGGAGGAGATCCTGCACACCAACATCCACGGCGGCTACGTCGTGCTGGAGGCGGCCCGGCGCGCCGGGGTCACGCGACTGGTGCTGGCCAGTTCCAACCACGCCGTGGGATTCCACCCCCGTTCCGCCGGGACCGCGCCCGACTACCTGTTCCCCCGCCCCGACACCTACTACGGGGTCAGCAAGGTCACCCTGGAGGCGCTGGGCAGCCTGTACGCCGACCGCTACGGCATGGACGTCGTGTGCCTGCGCATCGGCTACTGCGGTCCGCGCCCGCTCGGCCGGCACGGCCTGGGCACCTGGCTGTCCCCCGACGACTGCGCGAACCTGGTGGAGTCCTGCCTGAGCGCCCCCGCCCCCGGATTCCGCGTGGTGTGGGGCGTCTCCGACAACACCCGGCGCTGGTGGTCCCTGGACGAGGCCCGCTCGCTGGGGTACACGCCGCGCGACGACGCCGAGGTGTTCGCCCCCGAGTGGGAGGCCGGCGTCCCCGCCGAGGAGCTGGACCCCGAGGGCCCCACCGTCGGCGGGAACTTCTGCGGCCCCCACCTGGACGCCGACCGCCTGCGCTGTGGGGGCGGAACGTGACCGTTTGACCCTCCACCGAGTGTTTGCCGGTTTTCTCCGAGCGCGCGTGTGAGAACAGTGGGCGGTTTGGGAAGTGGCGGCCGGTAGGTGAGCACCTGACTGCTTTGCGTTCGGGGGGACTTTCATGGTGGTTTCCGGTGAGCTGGGCACGGTTCCCTACACCCTGGTGGAAGGCGCGGACGGCGCAGACGAACCCGAGGAGCCGACGCAGGTCGGAGGACACCGGATCGTCGAACGGATCGGAACCGGAGGTGCCGCGGCGGTCTACGCCGCACTCGACCCCGCGGGGCGGTGGACGGCGGTCAAGGTCCTGCACCCCGCGGTCGCCGCCGACGCGGCCTGCCGGAAGCGGTTCGCCCGGGAGGTCGCCCTGCTCGGCACGGTGGCCGGCGAGTACACCGCCCCGCTGCTCGACGCCGACGTCGGTGCGGCACGGCCCTGGCTGGCCATGCACTACATCGCGGGCCCCACCGTCGGCGGCCATGTCGACGCCGAGGGGCCGCTGGCCGGGGTGGCGCTGCTGGAGTTCGCCGCCGGACTGGCCGAGGCGATCGCGGCCGTGCACCGCGGCGGCATCGTGCACCGCGACCTCAAACCCGGCAACGTGCTGCTGGCCGGGGACGGTCCCCGGATCATCGACTTCGGCATCGCCCGCAGGTGCGACGAGGACCTCGACGCCGGCTCCGGGGAGATCCTGGGGTCTCCCGGATGGATCAGCCCCGAGCAGTTCCACGACCGCGTTCCCGGCCCCGCCGCCGACGTCTTCGCCTGGGGCGGGCTGGTCGCCTACGCCGCGACCGGGCGGCGTCCCTTCGGGGCGGGCACGCTGCGGCAGACCGCGGCGCGGGTCCTCAACGGCGAGGCCGACCTGCACGGCACCCCCGGCCTCCTGCGCCCCTGGGTGGAGGCGGCACTGCACACCGACCCCGACCGCCGGCCCGCGTCGGCGGAGCTGGCCGAGGCGATCGGCGGACTCGCCGGCCCGCGGCGCCGGCCGCCTCAGGCGTCCAGCAGTTGGGCCTGGATCAGCTCCCGGTAGAGGTCGTCGCAGCGCAGCAGGTCGGCGTGGCGGCCCACCGCCCGGACCCGGCCGCCCTCGACGACCGCGATCTGGTCGGCGTCGACCACCGTCGACAGCCGGTGCGCAATGACCATGACCGTGGTGGTCCGCGCGACGTCGGCGATCACCTCGCGCAGCGCCGTCTCGTTGGCCGCGTCCAACTGCGAGGTGGCCTCGTCCAGCAGCAGCAGGCGGGGACGGCGCAGCAGGGCCCGGGCGACCGCCACCCGCTGGCGCTCGCCTCCCGACAGGGTGGTCCCGCGGTGGCCGACCTCGGTGTCCAGCCCGTCGGGCAGCCGCTCCACCAGGGCGGTCAGCCGGGTCAGCGCCACGACGCGGCGCACCTCCGCCTCGTCGGCGTCGGGAGCGGCGTAGCAGAGGTTGTCGCGCAGGGTGCCCGAGAGGATGGGGGCGTCCTGCTCCACGTAGCCGATCATGGACCGCAGGTGCGCCAGCGGCAGGTCACGCACGTCGACGCCGTCGAGCGAGACCGTGCCCTCCGCGGGGTCGTAGAACCGTTCCACCAGGGAGAACAGTGTGGTCTTGCCCGCACCGGAGGGGCCGACCAGCGCGGTCAGCCCTCCGGCGGGCACGTCCAGCGTCACGTCCCGCAGCACCGGGGGCGCGTCGTCGCGGTAGCGGAACGACACCCCGGTGAAGGACACCGACGCCGGAGCGGGAGCTTGGGCGCCGCGCCGGGGGGCCGCTCCGCGCCGCTCCACCGGCAGCCGCTCCACCTCGTCGATGCGGCGCATCGCGGCCAGCCCGCTCTGCAGTCCGCTGACGCCCTGCGCCAACTGCACGACGAAGCCGGTCAGCCGCATCAGGTAGAGCAGGAACGCGATCAGTCCGGAGACGTCGAGCGCGCCCGTGGCCACACGGGCACCGCCCACGCCCAGCACCACCAGGAACGCCGCCTGGGAGGTCACGACCCCGGCGACGTGGGTGGCCGCCGTCCACGCGGCGGCGCGCACCCCGTCGCGCCAGGCGCGCCGCACCGCGGCCCGGGCCGAGACGGTCTCGCGCTGCTCGGCCCCGCTGGCCTTGAGCGTGCGGAACGCGCCCAGGGAGCGTTCCAGGAGCGCGCCGACCTCGCCCACCGCCCGCTGGGAGCGTTCGTTGGCCCGGCGGATCGGCGGCATCAGCAGCACCGAGCCCGCGCCGATCACCGCGATCACCGCCAGGCAGACCAGCAGCAGCGGCAGGTCGATCCAGGCCATCAGCACGATCGAGCCGACCGCCACGAGCAGGGCGCTGCCGGAGTCGACCAGCGCCTGGCCGGCGGCCGACCGGATGTGGGCGGTGTCGGAGGTGACCCGGGACAGCAGGTCGCCGGGCTTGAGCCGGTCCAGTTCGGGGACGCGTAGCAGCAGGATGTGGGAGACCAGGCGGTCGCGGGCCGCGGCGACCATGCTCTCGGCGGTGCGCTGCAGCACGTAGGAGCTCAGCCCGGCGACCAGCGCCCCGCCGACCACCAGGGCGGTGAGCAGGGCCAGCAGCCCGCCCAGCGGGGAGCCGTCGGCGAGCGCGTCCACGACGGCCATGGCGGCCAGGGGCTCGGCGAGTGTGCCGACGCCGCCGAGCAGGCCCAGCAGCGCGCCGCAGCCGACGGCCCTGCGGTGCGGCCACAGGTGCGCGGCCAGCAGCCGCAGGGAACGGGGAGGGGAGGAGGACACGGCGGGGTCAGTCCACGGTGATCAGGCGGCTGAAGTAGTCGTAACCGACTCCCTCCTCGACCAGGCGGCCCTCGGCCTCCACCCAGGCGTGTCCGGCGAACGGCGGACGCCGGGGCACCCCCACGCACCAGACCGCCCAGGTGCCGCGCATCCGGCACAGCAGCGCCACGGCCAGGGAGCGCTGCAGGCATGCCCCCAGGCCGGAGCAGCGCAGGCTCACCGCGAGCACCGCGTCGCGGGCGGCCTTGGCCTCCGCGTAGGTCGCGGGGCGCGCCGAGCCCCGGATGCGCCGCAGGGTCGCGCTGATGCGCTCGGGGGACCTGCGCTCCAGCAGCCGGGCCAGTCCCACCGCGCAGCGCGCGGCCCACTTCTCCCGCACGGTGAGCCGGACGTCGCTGCGCTGCAGCACCACGTTCTCGCTCATCGCAGGACCATCCCGCTCTCCAGCAGGCCGGTGACGAGCGCGGCGACGTCGCGTTCGGCGGTGGCCTGCTCCACCTCGTACTCGCCGACCAGGAACTGGGCGACGTCGGCGGGCGCCTGCCCGTCCAGCAGCCGCTGGACGATCTGCGCCGCGGTGTCGTTGAGCTCCCAGTACTCGCCGCTGCGGCCGTCCAGCAGCACCATGCCGTAGTCGGTCTCGGCCGCCGAGACGTCCGGGCGCAGCCGGAACTCAGCTCCTGTTGTCTCCACCGTTTGCTCCCTGTAGGACTCGTTCGCGGGAACGCAGCCACAACTCGACGGTGAGGGTCAGTTCCATCCCCCAGTTCGGCCCGTGGAACGAGTACGGCCGCATGACCTGCTCCACCAGCGGCTCCGGGTCGATCAGGCCCAGTTCCGCGAGCCGGGACTCCCGCCATATCTGAACTATTCGGTCACGCTGTTCGGCGAACCCCTCCGCGGCGAGCGGAGTCCCGTCGGTCTTGGAGCGGCGGTGCAGGAACTCCTCGGGGAGGAGGTCGGACACGGCCGCCTTCATGAGGGGTTTGAACTCGAACGGGGTCGACCGCCCCTCGGGGCGCACCCGCAGGCAGGCCTCCACGACCCGGTCGTCGAGGAAGGGCGACTCCGCGCTCGGCAGGCCGTCGACGCTCATCTGGTGGATCAGCCGCAGGTCGCGGCCTGTGGAGCGGACCGTGGCCAGGTCGGCGTGGCGGCCGCGGGTGGGGGCGAGCGGCTCCAGCGTCTCGGCCGCCGCGTCGAAGCGGGCCAGGACGCGCTCCCTGGCCTCGGCGGTCAGCCAGGGGCCGCAGCTGGGCAGTGAGTCCCAGCCGAACAGGGCGTTGCGGGGCGCCTCCCCGGTGGCCACGAGGCGTCGGGTGGCGGCGAACCACGCGCGCAGGTCGCGGCGGTCGGCCAGGGAGGAGACGGTCTCCGACAGGGGCAGGCCCAGCAGCAGGCGGTGGCCGCGGACCAGCCGCAGCGCGGTGAGCGGACGGCTGCGCAGCAGGTCGTGGTAGAGGGTGGGGGTCCCGCACAGCAGCTGGTCGCCGCCCAGGCCGTCCATGTGCAGGCGGGCGCCGTGCCGGTGGGCCAGCCGCAGTCGGCCCAGCACCCGCGGGGCGCTCAGGACGGCCACCGACGGCTCGTCCAGCAGAGGCAGCTCCTCCCCGTCGAGACCGGCGTAGAAGTCGGGGAGGTCCCGGGTGGAGAACACGACGTGGTCGACCGAGGGGAAGGAGCGCAGGGCGATCCTCGCCCAGTGCAGGTCGTCGTCGGTGTCCAGGTCGCTGCTGAGGGTCAGGGCGACGACCTTCGCGGGACCGGAGGAGGCCAGCGCGCACAGCGGGGTGGAGTCGAGGCCGCCGGACAGGTCGGCGCTGACCACCTGTCCGCCGTGGGTGCGCGCGTCCACGGCGTCGGTCAGGGCCGCGCGCAGCAGCGGGGCCCCGGCCGCGATGTCCAGCTCCGGTTCGGGGGGCCGCCACCACCGGACCACCCGGTGGTCGCCGCCGTGCAGGCCGAGGTCGAGGTAGTGCCACGCGGGAACGGGGTCGACGCCGGGCCACACGGACGTCTCGGTGAGCGGGTGCGGCAGGCCGTTGAACAGCCGCAGGGCCAGGACGTCGGGGTCGGGGGAGACGCCGGACAGGCCGGCCAGGACGTCGGAGCGGTCCGCGGCGACGCGGGCCGCTCCGACCCGGGCGTGGAAGACCCGGCGCAGTCCCGAGGCACTGCCCTGCACGCGCATCCGGTCGCCCACCACCGCGACGAGGTGGAAGCTGCCCGGCAGGGCGTGCGCGACCCGGTCGAGCCCGGCCAGGCCGTCGAGCCGCTCAAGCTCGGCGCGCAGCCGCTCGGGCCCGACCGCGCAGCGTCCGATCACGGCGAGGCGCCGTTCCCCGGCTTCGACCAGCAGGAACTGGTCGTCGGGGAGGGAGCCCACGATCCAGGGGCGTCCCGAGCGGTGGGTGGCCAGGCACTGCGCTGCCGGAAGGCGGTCGGCCGCACGCCCGAGAGCGTCCTCGTCGGGGAAAACGGCGAAGTAGGGGCTGATACGACCGACCACGGACCCTCCGGAAACGATGTTGCGTGCAGACGGGCGACTAGCGGAGCCAGCGGGGGAAGATGAGGTAGATCTCGACGCCCGAATTCGCGGTGTACCAGCCGGTGGACTCCTTGAAGCCGCCGGCCTTGGCGATCTGCGGGGCGGTGTACTTCTTGCGCTGCGTCGGCTTCTTTTCCTGCATGATCTGCCTCTCCTCCTGAAAGGGGTATCTGGGTGAGCGCTCTGGGTAACTGCCGGCATGCGGCACAAAGGCTAGGGGATTCCGATGCGTATGGCAACAGGTGCGAGAAGAAAGGATTGGTAAGACGAATGGTGACATAAAAGAGGGGGTGGATTGTGGTGCGCAAGAGTGGTAAAGGGACGTGTTCTCGCTGGTGGGAACGGTGTCTTTGCGGAGGTGTCGAGAGGTCGGGAGGGGCGGTGGCGGCCTTTCGGGGGGCGGTCGGCCGCGGGAGGTCGGAGGAGTGGCCCCGTCGCCGGGCGGCCGCCTCCGGGGGGCGGGAGTGCTCCGGGAAGCGTCCCGACCGGTCCCGTTATTCGCTTCGGCGCTGCTGGGAACGGGAGTGGGCGGCTGCGGTGGAGGAAGGGGCGGCGACGGGGGGAGGGCGGAGCCGGAACGGCTGACCGAGGACGATTCGCAATACGAATAGACCACCCGGTAGGTGGGTGGGCGAAGGGTGTCGGCGGGAGTTTTCGGGAGATGCGGAGCGGGGGAAGGGGAGCGTCCCGGGAAAGTCGCGGTGAGCGGCCGCTGAATTTTGGTTCAAAATTTGATTTCTTTTCGGGGCGTCCCGCTCCCGCCGGGCCGGTGCGGCGGGGAGCCGTCCCGGCAGGGGATACCCTCTGGTGGGCACAACGACCGAGGGTGAACGGGTGGGCCGGTCATGGGGCGTAAACTCGCCGTGGGAACGGTGGTCTTCGGCGGCATCACACTGCTCGGACTGCCGCTGGGACTGCTGTGGTGGCTGATCGCCCCACGCCCCGAGGCGACCGTCACCTCCCGGGGACTCGCCTACTACCCGCTCTCCCAGACCTGGTTCGCCGTCGACGGCCACTACTCGCTCATGATGCTGGTCGCCGGGCTCGCCGTCGGCTACGTCTGCTATCTCGTCCAGCAGCGGGTATCCCACCGGCACCGCCTGGACCTGCGGCTGCCCACACTGCTGGGGGTCGCCGCCGGAACCGCGGCGGGCTCCCTCGTCGCCTGGGGCGTGGGCGTCGGACTCGACCTGCGCGCCGCGGACGACGCCCTCCTGCTGGCCGGCCCCGGCGACGTCGTCCGCACCGGGCTGGCCCTGCGGGCGCACAGCGCGCTGCTGCTGTGGCCCTTCAGCGCGGTCCTGCAGTACGGACTGTTCGAGGCGCTCACCCTGTGGCAGGCGGAGCCGGACGACGGGGCGGAGGAGTCCGCCCGGACCGGGGCGGCCGCCGGGAGCGGGGGCCGCCCCGGCCGGGACTGAACCGGGGCACGGGGCCGCGCCCGGTCACCGGGCCCCGTCCTCGTCCTCGGCGAGGATGCGGTACACGCCCCTGCGCGCCTCGGCCAGCAACCGCTTGGCCCGCTCGACCTGCTCGGCGGTGCCCACGTGGGAGACCTGGGCCGCGGCCGCCGCCAGCTGTGCGGCCAGGGAGGCGAGCTCGGCGTGCTGGGCGTGCTCCTCCTCGTACTCCCGGGCGGCGCTCTCCCAGGGCGGGGTCAGCTCCGCGGCGTGCTCGGCGACGTGGGCGTGCCCCTCCTCGGTCAGTTCGTAGGGGCGGCGGCGCCCCTCCCCGCCGGCGGCGGGGGCGACCAGGCCCTCGTCCTCCAGCTGCTGCAGCATCGGGTAGACGGAGCCGGGGCTGGGCCGCCACGCGCCGTTGCTGCGCTCCCGGCCCTCCTTGATGATCTCGTAGCCGCTCATCGGTTTCTCCGCCAGCAGCAGCAGGATTCCGGTGCGCACGTCGCCGCGCCGGGCGCGCGGACCGCGGCCGCCGCGACGGCCGCCGAAGAGGCCGAACGGGCCGTGGTGGGCGCCGAACGGCCCGGCGGGGGGCATCCCCCACGGTCCGTTCGGCGGCGGGGGCGGCACCGGGGGCCCGAACCCGCTACGGCGGTGCGGACCGCCCCCGCCCGCCCACTGCGCGAAGAGCCAGGTGCGGCGACCGACGCGGCGGGGGCCGCGCCTCCAGTCCCAGGGCATCGCTGCGGTGACCATCGTCCCTCCTTCGGAACACTTGCGACAGTATTCGAACTATCGACATGTTGACGATATATCGGATACTGGTCGATGGCAATGCCCAAGTCCGCCACCGGAGCCGCCCCGGCGGCACGGGCCCCGGATCAGGAACGGCCGTTCGCTGGCCCCCGGCGGTCCCGCCCCCCGCGCGGGGCGGACGACGGCAGCGGCAGCACCTCACCGTGCACGGTCCAGTCGCCGCGCGCCCCGTCCCAACCGAAGTCACCGCCCACCCCCCGGTCCGCCGAGCCGAACGAACGCCCGCACGCCGCGGCGAAGGCGGCCAGCCGCGCCAACCGGGGCGCACCCGTCGCCGGAACGCTCCCCGTGCGCAGCCCCCGGAACCCCGCCACCGCGGTCACCCGCAGCAGCGCCCCGCCGTCGCACCGCACCGCCACCTCCGCGCGGGCCTCGGCCAGCAGGACGTCCCCGGCCACCGTGCGCGGCCCCAGCCTGCCCCCGGTACCCCGGTAGACCGCGTACGCCGCGAACCACCCGCCGAACGGCACCACGGCGGCCAGCAGCTCTCCGGCCGACCCCCCGGCCACCGCGCTCACCGCCACCACCAGCGCCGCCGCCCCCACCGCTCCCGCGGCCCCGCCGACCGCCCGGAACCCCACGTGCAGCAGGAAGGGGTACCCCAGCAGCAGGACCAGCAGCAGCGGAACGGGGGAGCGGTCCACCGGAGCCGACGACACCGTCCACCCCACCACGAACCCCGCGGCCAGCACGCCCACGGCCCCCAGAGCCACCTGGGACAGCCACGCCGCCCGCCGGAGCGCCACCACCCCGAGCAGCCGCCCCGCCGCCAGGAACAGCCCCAGCCGGCGCAGCCGCCACAACGCCGCGGTGATCGCGTCCCCGCACGTCGCCGCCGACGCCAGCCGGTCCACGGACAACGGCCGGCCCGCCACCAGGCGCGCGGAGAGCGCCCGTACGAAAGGCGCGTCCGACAGCGGGGCGGGGGAGGCGCCGCAGCGTCCGGGGACCCCCGCGACCATGCCCGGCCCCCACGCGGTGAGCCGCCCGGTGAGGAACAGTTCGGCCACCGCGACCTCGCCCACCCGCGTCCGGCCCCCCGCGAGCAGGGCGAGCTCGTAGGGGTCCAGGTCCTCCGGTCCCACCGCGGGCCGCAGCGGACCGGCCGCACGCACCCGCGAGTAGCGCACCCGGGTCACCACATAGCAGAACGTGACGAGCAGGTAGTGCAGAGCCGTGCCCAACACGATCGCGGCGACCATCGCGGACTCCTCGCCTGTCCTGTGTCAACCGGATATTGATCACAGTAGGCCGGTTCCTCGGGCCTGGAAAGGGCGGTGACCGCTCCGTGTCCGCGGCGTGACCGGCCGCGGCCCGCCGCCCCGCCGGGCTCAGTCCCGCGCGGCGATCGACGCGGTGACGGCCCCGGTCAGCCGCACCAGGTCGGCGGGGGCCACCTCCATCTGCAGGCCCCGCCTGCCCGCGGACACGTACACCGTCTCGTGGTCCGCTGCCGAGGAGTCCACCACCGTCCGCAGCCGCCTGCGCTGGCCCAGCGGACTGATCCCGCCGCGCACGTACCCGGTGGCGCGCTCGGCCGCGGCGGGATCGGCCAACCGGGCCCGCCGCCCTCCCACCGCCGCCGCCAGCGCCTTGAGGTCCAGCCTTCCCGCCACCGGCACCACCCCCACGGTCAGCGTGCCGTCGACCTCGGCGACGAGGGTCTTGAACATCCGCTCGGGCGGCACCCCCAGCGCCCCGGCCGCCTCCTCCCCATAGGAGCCCGTCCCCGTGACCGTGTAGGTGTGCAGGGTGAACGCGATACCGCCGCGCGCGGCCGCGACCGTGGCCGGAGTACCCCTACCGCCCAACGCCGTCCGCCTTCCGTGCCGTGAACCGGTCAGTTCAGGTTGATCACCTGGTGGGGGAACCGGCCCGCGGGCAGCAGGCGGAACGCCGACAGCACCCGGTTCTCCCGCCGCAGCAGGTCGACGGCGAGCGCCAGGCGCTCGGCCGCGGAGGGGGCCTCCAGCAGCGCCTGCTTGTCGGACATGTCCAGGACCATCGCGTCGGCCACCGTGTAGGACGACTCCACCGGCTCGGCGGGCAGTTCCGCGCCGGCCGCCACGACCACCCCGATGCGGTCCAGGCGTTCCAGGTACACCGTGAAGTGCCGGGCCGTCCGCTCCCACCAGGCCCCGGCGTCCTCGCCGACCTCCTCGGCCAGCGGGGCGACCCGCGCGCGCCGGTAGGGCGTCTCCTCGTCCGGTTCCACCGGCTCCACCACCCGGAACCGCTCCACGCCCGTCACCACCAGGTCCAGACCGGAGTCGGAGCGGTGCTGCACCGTGCTGATCTCGGCGGTGCAGCCGACCTCGGCGATCTGGTGCGTCGCCCCCTCCCCGACCTCGCGGCCCAGCTTGATGCCGACCACCCCGAAGCGGCGGGGCCGGTCGGCGGGCAGGTCCAGCAGGTCGTCCACCAGTCTCAGGTAGCGGTCCTCGAACACGTGCAGGGCCATGGTCAGCCCCGGGAAGAGGACCGAGCCGAGCGGGAAGAGCGGCAGCGTGGTGGACACCGTACAAGTATGCCCGCCGGCGGCACGCCGCGCCGTCGGCGGGGCCGCGTCAGGAGGCGGCCGGTCCCGCCGTCTCCGGGGCGCCGGCCTCCACGGCCTCCGCCGGGCGCAGGTCCCGGGCCACGAAGGTCTCCACGTCGAACAGGTCGCCACTGGCCCGGTCCACGACCGCCAGCAGCGTCGACATCGTGGCGACCTCCTCCACCTGCTCCCTGAGGAACCACTGGAGGAACTGCTCGCCGGTGTAGTCGTTCTCCTCGCGCGCGGCCGCGACCAGCCGGTGGAACTGGTCGGTGACCGCGCGCTCCTGCCGCAGGGCCAGCGCCACCGGGTCGCGCGGCGTGTCGAAGTCGTTGCGGACCGCGTCGGTCCCCGGCACCGTGACCGGCACGCCGCTGTCGAGCAGGAAGCGCAGGATCATCATCGCGTGGTCGCGCTCCTCCAGCGCCTGGCGGTAGAAGAACCCGGCCAGCCGCGGCAGGTCCCGGCCGTCGAACCAGGCCGCCAGCGCCACGTACTGCTGCGAGGCGGTGAACTCGTGGCGCAGTTGGTCGACGAGGAGCTGGTGGAACTTGGAAAGACCGTGCTCGGAACCGTGGACGTCGGTAGTCATACCGTGCCGCTGACCACACCGGGACGAAGTATGCGGAAACCGGGGAGACGCGCCTGTCCACAGGCGGCGCCGCCCCGACGGCCCCGACGCGGAGCCGCCCCTACAATGAGGTCCGTGATCTCCCGAATCGATCTCCGAGGCAACCCCGCTGACCCGCGCGAGTCCCTGCCGCGCGCCGAGACCGACGTCGCGTCCGCGGTCGAGAAAGTCCGCCCCATCTGTGAAGACGTGCGCCATCGCGGGGTTGAGGCGCTGATCGAGCTGGGGGAGCGCTTCGACGGGGTGCGCCCCGCCCACCTCCGCGTCCCCGCGGACGCCCTCGACACCGCCCTGGCCGAGCTCGACCCGGCCGTGCGCGCCGCGCTGGAGGAGTCGATCCGCCGGGCCCGCCTGGTCCACCGCGACCAGCGCCGCACCGACACCACCACCCGGGTCGTCCCCGGCGGCACGGTCACCGAACGCTGGGTCCCCGTCGACCGGGTCGGGCTGTACGTGCCCGGCGGCCGCGCCGTCTACCCCTCCAGCGTCGTCATGAACGTCGTCCCCGCCCAGGAGGCCGGGGTGCCCTCCCTGGCCGTGGCCTCGCCGCCGCAGGCGGACTTCGGCGGGCTGCCGCACCCCACCATCCTGGCCGCCTGCGCCCTGCTCGGCGTCGACGAGGTCTACGCCGTGGGCGGCGCCCAGGCCGTCGCCATGTTCGCCTACGGCGCGGGCGAGTGCGCCCGCGCCGACATGGTCACCGGCCCCGGCAACATCTGGGTCGCCGCGGCCAAGCGCCTGCTCAAGGGCATCATCGGCATCGACTCCGAGGCCGGGCCCACCGAGATCGCCATCCTCGCCGACGACACCGCCGACCCCGGCTACGTCGCCGTCGACCTGATCAGCCAGGCCGAGCACGACGTCGTCGCCGCCTCGGTCCTGGTCACCCCCTCCGAGCGCCTCGCCGCCGGCGTCGAGGCCGAACTCGCCGCGAGGGTGCCCGCCACCAAGCACAGCGACCGCGTCGCCCAGGCCCTGGGCGGACCCCAGTCCGGCATCGTCCTCGTCGACGACCTCGACCACGGCCTGGACGTCGTCAACGCCTACGCCCCCGAACACCTGGAGGTCATGACCGCCGACGCCCGGTCCGTCGCCGCCCGGGTGCGCAACGCCGGAGCGATCTTCGTCGGGGACCACTCGCCGGTGTCCCTGGGCGACTACTGCGCGGGCTCCAACCACGTGCTGCCCACCGGCGGCTGCGCCTGCCACTCCTCCGGACTGAGCGTGCAGAGCTTCCTGCGCGGCATCCACGTCGTCGAGTACGACCGCGCCGCACTGGCCGAGGTCGCCCACCACGTGGTGGCCCTCGCCCAGGCCGAAGACCTTCCCGCGCACGGCGAGGCCGTCACCGCGCGCATCCCGCTGGAGGAACAGCAGACGTGAGCGACTTCGGACACACCGACTTCGGGCTGGAGGACCTGCCCCTCCGCGACGACCTGCGCGGACAGTCCCCCTACGGCGCCCCGCAGCTGACGGTGCGGGCCGTCCTCAACACCAACGAGAACCCGTACCCGCCGTCGCCCCGGCTGGCCGAGGCCATCGGCCGCGCCGCCGCGGAGGCGGCCGCCGGCCTCAACCGCTACCCCGACCGCGACGCCGTCGACCTGCGCCGGGCGCTCGCCGACCACCTCGGCCACGGCCTGGACGCCGCCAACGTCTGGGCCGCCAACGGCTCCAACGAGATCCTCCAGCAGATCCTGCAGGCGTTCGGCGGCCCCGACCGCACGGCCGTGGGCTTCGAGCCGTCCTACTCCATGCACCCGATCATCGCGCGCGGCACCGCCACCGGGTGGGTGTCGGTGCCCCGCACCGCACGCTTCGAGGTGGACGCCGCCGACGCCGTGGCCGCGGTCAAGGAGCACCAGCCCTCCGTGGTCTTCCTGACCTCGCCCAACAACCCCACCGGAACCGCGCTGCCGCTGGAGACCGTCGAGGCGGTCGCCGCGGCCGCCCCCGGCGTCGTCGTGGTCGACGAGGCCTACGCCGAGTTCCGCCGCGAGGGCACCCCCAGCGCCCTGTCGCTGCTGCCCATCCACCCCAACGTCATCGTCTCGCGCACCATGTCCAAGGCGTTCGCCCTGGCCGGGGCCCGCCTCGGCTACCTCGCCGCGCACCCGGCCGTCGTCGACGCCCTGCAACTGGTGCGGCTGCCCTACCACCTGTCGGCCGTGACGCAGGCGGTGGCCCGCACCGCCCTGGAGTACGCCGACGAACTGCTGGGCGCGGTCGAGACGCTGCGCGCCGAACGCGACGCGCTCGTCGACTGGCTGCGCGCCCACGACTTCGAGGTCGCCGACTCCGACGCCAACTTCGTGCTGTTCGGCCGTCTTCCCGACCGCTCGGAGGTGTTCCGGAAACTGCTGGAACAGGGGGTGCTCATCCGCGAGGTGGGACCACCCGAGTGGCTGCGCGTCACCGTCGGCACCCCGGAGGAGATGGCGCTCTTCCGCGACGCGCTGCTCACGGCGACCGGCCGTGCCTGACCACGGTCCTTTCCCGACACACGACCCGACACCCGGCGGTTGGCACCGCCACGACGAGGAGAACCACCCATGAGCCGCATCGGCCGCGTCGAACGCGCCACCAACGAGACCAAGGTCCTGGTCGAGATCAACCTCGACGGCACCGGCGCCGCCGACATCTCCACCGGCGTCGGCTTCTACGACCACATGCTCCACCAGATCGCCAAGCACGGACTGTTCGACCTGACCGTGCACACCGAGGGCGACCTGCACATCGACTCCCACCACACGATGGAGGACACCGCCCTCGCCCTCGGCGCCGCCTTCCGGGAGGCCCTGGGCGACAAGACCGGGATCCGCCGTTTCGCCGACGTCAAGGTCCCCCTGGACGAGGCGCTCGCCGAGGTCACCGTCGACGTCTCGGGCCGGCCCTACCTGGTGCACTCCGAGCCCGCGGGCATGGCGCCGGTGATCGGCCGCGACTACGACACCACGATGACCCGGCACATCTTCGAGTCCTTCGTCGCCCAGGCCCGCGTCGCGCTGCACGTCCACGTCCCCTACGGACGCAACGCCCACCACATCGTGGAGTGCCAGTTCAAGGCGCTGGCCCGGGCCCTGCGGTTCGCCTGCGAACGCGACCCCCGCGTCAGCGGGGTGCCCTCCACCAAGGGAGCCCTGTGAGCACCACGGTCCTGGGGGTGCTGCTGATCGGCCTCGGCGGCCTGCTGTTCGGCGGCACCCTGTCGCTGTGGAAGACCAACAAGGCCATCGCCGTGGGCCTGGCCGCCTGCGCGGTCCTGGCCCTGGCGGCCGGGGTGCTGCGCCTCGGCTACTTCTGACCGTCCCCACAGGAAGGCACGTCCACCCGTGCAGCCACACGTCGTCATCCTCGACTACGGATCGGGAAACCTGCGCTCCGCGCAGCGGGCCGTGGAACGGGTCGGCGCCCGCGTCACCGTCACCGGCGACCCGCACACCGCCCTGGAGGCCGACGGGCTCGTCGTGCCCGGCGTGGGGGCGTTCGAGACCTGCATGAGAGGGCTGCGTGCCGTCCGGGGCGACCGCGTCATCGGCAAACGCCTGGCGGGAGGCCGTCCCGTGCTGGGCATCTGCGTCGGCATGCAGGTCCTGTTCGACCGGGGGGTCGAACACGGCGTCACCACCGAGGGCTGCGGGGAGTGGCCCGGCACCGTGGACCGGCTCGACGCCCCCGTCGTCCCGCACATGGGCTGGAACACCGTCGACACGCCCGCCGGATCCGAGATGTTCGCCGGGCTCGACGAGGACACGCGCTTCTACTTCGTCCACTCCTACGGCGTGCGCGCCTGGGAGATGGAGGCGACCAGCCCACACCTGAAGCCGCCGCTGGTCACCTGGTCCACCCACGGCTCCCCGTTCGTGGCGGCCGTGGAGAACGGTCCGCTGTGGGCCACCCAGTTCCACCCGGAGAAGTCCGGTGACGCGGGGGCCCGACTGCTCGCCAACTGGATCGCGACGCTCTGAACAGGCCGTCACGCGGCCGGACAGGCCCTGACGCCACCCTCCCATCTCCGTGAAAGGTTCACCCACATGGCGCCCACACTCGAACTCCTGCCCGCCGTCGACGTCGCGGGCGGCCAGGCAGTGCAACTCGTCCAGGGCAGGGCGGACACCGGCGGCCGGTACGGCGACCCGCTGGAAGCGGCCCTGGCCTGGCAGAACGCCGGAGCCGAGTGGATCCACCTGGTCGACCTGGACGCCGCCTTCGGCCGGGGCCACAACCGGGAACTGCTGGCCTCCATCGTCGGTAGGCTCGACGTCCAGGTGGAACTGTCCGGGGGAATCCGCGACGACGAGTCGCTGAACGCGGCGCTGGCCACGGGGTGCCGCCGCGTCAACATCGGCACCGCCGCACTGGAGAACCCCGACTGGTGCGCCAGGATCATCGCCGAGCACGGCGACCGGATCGCCATCGGCCTGGACGTGCGCGGCACCACCCTGGCCGCGCGCGGCTGGACCCGCGAGGGCGGCGACCTGTACGAGACCCTGGAGCGCCTGGAGGCCGCGGGCTGCGCCCGCTACGTCGTCACCGACGTCAACAAGGACGGCACCCTCAAGGGCCCCAACCTCGACCTGCTGCGGGACGTGTGCTCGCGCACGGACAGGCCGGTCGTGGCCAGCGGCGGCGTGTCCAGCCTCGACGACCTGCGGGCACTGGCGGCCCTGGTGCCCGAGGGAGTGGAGGGCGCCATCATGGGCACCGCCCTGTACGAGGGCGCGTTCACCCTGGAGGAGGCCCTGGCCGTGGTGCGGGAGGCCGCCCGATGAGCCTGGCGGTCCGTGTCATCCCGTGCCTGGACGTCGACGCGGGACGGGTGGTCAAGGGCGTCAACTTCCAGAACCTGCGGGACGCGGGCGACCCCGTCGAACTGGCCCGGCGCTACGGCGCCGAGGGCGCCGACGAACTGACCTTCCTGGACGTCACCGCCTCCAGCGGCAACCGCGAGACCACCTACGACGTGGTGCGCCGCACCGCCGAACAGGTGTTCATCCCGCTCACCGTCGGCGGCGGAGTGCGCAGCACCGACGACGTCGACCGGCTGCTGCGCGCCGGAGCGGACAAGGTCGGCGTCAACACCGCCGCGGTCCGCCGCCCCGAACTGGTCCGGGAGATCGCCCAGCGGTTCGGCAGCCAGGTCCTGGTCCTCTCCGCCGACGTGCGGCGCACCGCCGACGGCACCGCCACCCCCAGCGGCTTCGAGGTCACCACGCACGGCGGCCGCCAGGGGACCGGCATCGACGCGGTCGAGTGGGTCCAGCAGGCCGTGGAACTCGGCGCCGGCGAGATCCTGCTCAACTCCATGGACGCCGACGGCACCAAGAACGGATTCGACCTGGAGCTGATCCGTGCGGTGCGCGAGGTGGTGACCGTGCCGCTGATCGCCAGCGGAGGAGCGGGCGCCGTGGAGCACTTCGCCCCGGCCGTGGAGGCGGGCGCCGACGCGGTCCTGGCCGCCAGCGTGTTCCACTTCGGCGAGTTCACCATCAACGACGTCAAGGCGGACCTGCGCGCCAAGGGCCATCCGGTGCGCTGAAGCACGGCCCCGGCACGGGGCCGCACGACACCGGCCGGGGGCGGGACCGTCGCGGGTCCCGCCCCCGGCGTTCTTCGGCCGGCTCGGGGAGGAGGCCGGGGGCGGCTCCGAGCGGCCCCCGCCGGGAGACCGCCGCCCCGCACCGGCCCCGCGAACGGGACCCCGGCGACGGTGGCCACAAGCGGACACTCCTGCCGTGGGCGGACGGAATAGCCGAGTTGTCCACAACGCTGAACCAGACCGGTGCAGTCCGACAGTCCGGTGGGTACGGTGGGAAACCGTTGCGCCTGCCAGGGGAGGGCGCCAACCACCGCAACAACACAACGGGGGGACGAATGGCACAGGGGTCGGCCGCCGCGAAGTCCAACGCCGGCTCTCGGGTCTTCACCGAGGGGATGCGCGTCCTGTGGACCGCGATCCGCACCGAACCGGCGGTCTTCACCGCCGCACTGGTCGGCGCAGTGCTCTACGCGGCCGCCTCCGTCGCCTCCGCCTCCGTCCTCGGAGCCGTCTCCGAACAGGTCATCCTGCCCGCCGTCGAGAACGGACACACCACCACCGCCGCGGTGGCCACCGCCGCGGCGGTGGTCTTCGGCGTCGGCGCGCTCAGGGCGCTGGGCCTGGGCGCACGCCGCTTCTACGCCGGCCTCATGCAGTTCCGCATGCAGGCGCGGTACCGGCGCGCGGTCGCCCGCAAGTACCTGCAGCTGCCGCTGGCCTGGCACCAGCGCCACCCCGCCGGACAGCTGCTGTCCAACGCCAACGCCGACGTCGAGGCCGCCTGGCAGCCGCTCGCACCGCTGCCGATGGCCGTGGGCAGCGTCGTCATGCTGCTGATCGCCGCCGTCGCGATGCTCGTCACCGACCCGGTGCT
Organism: Thermobifida alba; assembly: GCF_023208015.1. Taxonomy (NCBI): domain Bacteria; kingdom Bacillati; phylum Actinomycetota; class Actinomycetes; order Streptosporangiales; family Nocardiopsidaceae; genus Thermobifida; species Thermobifida alba. The sequence continues at coordinate 572,147 of NZ_CP051627.1, forward strand.
CGCCCTGGTGGGCTTCGTGGTCTTTCCCACGCTGGCCGTGGCCAACATCGTGTTCCAACGCAGGGTCTCACCCGCCGCCACCCGCGCCCAGGCGCTGCGCTCCCAGGTCAGCGAGGTCGCGCACGAGTCCTTCGACGGCGCGCTCGTGGTCAAGACGCTGGGCCGCGAGGACACCGAGACGGAACGGTTCGCCCGTGCCGCCGACCAGCTGCGCGACGCCCAGATCAGGGTCGGTCGGATGCGCGCCGCGTTCGACCCGCTCCTGGAGGCGCTGCCCAACCTCGGCGTGCTGGTGGTGCTGCTCATCGGCCTGATCCGCCTCGACCTGGGCGCCGTCACCTCCGGCGAGGTCGTCCAGATCGCCTACCTGTTCACCCTGCTGTCGCTGCCGGTGCGCTCCCTCGGCTGGCTGCTGGGGGACCTGCCGCGCAGCGTGGTGGGGTGGCGGCGGGTCAGCGCGGTGCTCGACGCCGAGGGCGGCACCGACCACGGCGACGCCGTGCTCCGCGGCGAGGGCGGCCTGGCGGTCAGCGTCCGCGGCCTCAGCTTCTCCTACGTCGACACCTACACCGAGAACCGCGACGACGGCGGACGCGGCCTGAACGCGGACGGCGACGCGGAGCTGCCGCGCACCACCGTCCTGCGCGACGTGCACCTGGAACTGGCCCCCGGACGGGTCACCGCCCTGGTCGGCCCCACCGGGGCGGGCAAGTCCACCCTCACCATGCTGCTGGCCAGGCTGGTCGACCCGGACCGGGGCGAGGTGCTCGTCAACGGGGTCGACGCCCGCCACTACGCTCCCGGGGAACTGTCCCGCGCCGTCGCCCTGGTCCCGCAGACCACGTTCGTCTTCGACGACAGCGTCCGCGACAACATCACCCTGGGCATGGACGTCGACGACGCCGCCGTGTGGCAGGCGCTGCGGCTGGCCCGCGCCGACTCCTTCGTCGCCGCCCTCCCACAGGGGCTCGACACCCGGCTCGGCGAGCGCGGCACCAGCCTGTCCGGCGGCCAGCGCCAACGCCTGGCCCTGGCCCGCGCCCTGGTCCGCCGCCCCCGACTGCTCATCCTGGACGACGCCACCTCCGCGGTCGATCCCCAGGTCGAGGCGCAGATCCTGGGCGGGCTGCGGGAAGCCGACCTCGCGGGAGCCACCGTCGTCGTCGTGGCCTACCGCAGGGCCACCATCGAACTCGCCGACGAGGTCGTCTACCTCGAACAGGGCACGGTCCGCGACCGGGGGACCCACGAGGAGCTGCTGGTGCGCTCCCCCGGATACCACCGGCTCGTCACCGCCTACGAGCAGGCCGCCGCACAACGCAGAGCCGAAGCCGCCGCCCGACCCGCCGACCAGGAGGCCCTCCGATGAGCGCCCCGGCCCGCACCCGGACCCCCCGCACCGACAACCGGAAGACCGCCCCCGCGCTGCACCGCTCCACCGACTCGGCGTGGGCCACCCTGCGCCGCGGCATCGCGCTGTCCCCCGAGTTCACCCGCGGACTGGCGGTCACCGTCACCCTCGCGGCACTCGCCACCGTCGGCAAGGTCGTGGTGCCCCTGGCGGTGCAGCAGATCATCGACAACGGCCTGCTCGCCGAGGGCGGCCCGGACATCGGTTTCGTGGTCGGCACGGTCGCACTGTGCGCCGTCCTGGTCGCCGTCACCGCGCTGTGCTCCTACGCGATGAACACACGCCTGTACCGGTCCACCGAGTCGGGCCTGGCCACCCTGCGCCGCAAGGCGTTCCGCCACGTGCACGACCTGTCGGTGCTCACCCAGAACAGCGAACGCAAGGGCGCCCTGGTGTCCCGGGTCACCAGCGACGTCGACCAGATCAGCACCTTCATGCAGTGGGGCGGCATCCTGCTGGTGGTCAGCACCGGGCAGTTGGCGATCGCCACCGTGCTCATGGCCGTGTACTCCTGGCAGCTGACCCTGCTGGTGTGGGTGTGCTTCCTGCCCCTGCTGTTCGGGGTGCGCCGGCTGCAGCGGCTGCTGTCCAAGGCCTACCTGAAGGTGCGGGAACGCACCGGCGAGATGCTCGGCGTCGTCAGCGAGACCGTCGTCGGCGCCGCGGTCATCCGCGCCCACGGCACCGAGCAGCGCACCGCCGCACGCGTCGACACGACCGTCCTGGCCACCCGCGCCGCCCAGGTCAGGGCCCAGCGCCTGTCCATGGCCATCTCCCCGCTCGCCGAACTCGTCTCGGCGTTCACCTACGCGGTCGTCATCGCGGTCGGGGTGGCGCTGGGCGTCACGGGCTCCCTCACCGCCGGGCAGCTGGTGGCCTTCCTGTTCCTCATCAACCTGTTCATCGCGCCCATGACCATGGCCACGGAGATCTTCAACGAGGCGCAGAACGCGATCGCCGGATGGCGCAGGGTGCTCGGCGTCCTCGACACCGACCCCGACATCGCCGACCCCGGCCCCGCCGGCAGGCAGCTGCCGCGCGGCCCCGTCACGATCCGCTTCGACCACGTCAGCTACGCCTACCCCGGCGGCCCCCGCGTGCTCGACGACATCGACGTGGAGATCGCCCCGGGCAGCCGCGTCGCGGTCGTCGGCGAGACCGGCTCCGGCAAGACCACCTTCGTCAAACTGCTCACCCGACTCATGGACCCGGTCGAGGGCACGGTCCTGCTGGACGGGGTCGACCTGCGCGACGTGACGTTCCCCTCGCTGCGGTCCCGGGTGGTCATGGTCCCCCAGGAAGGCTTCCTGTTCGACAGCACCCTGGGCGACAACATCCGCTTCGCCCGCCCCGAGGCCACCGACGAGCAGATCAGCGAGGCGATCGCCGAACTGGGACTGCGTGACTGGCTGGACAGCCTGCCGCACGGCCTGGACACCCCCGTGGGACAGCGCGGCGAGTCCCTGTCGGCGGGGGAGCGCCAGCTCGTGGCCCTGGTCCGGGCCTTCATCGCCGACCCCGACCTGCTGGTCCTGGACGAGGCCACCTCGGCGGTCGACCCGGCCACCGAAGTGCGTATCCAACACGCCCTGGACCGGCTCACCCGGGGCCGCACCTCGGTGGCGATCGCGCACCGGCTCTCCACCGCGGAGGCCGCCGACGAGGTGCTCGTCTTCGACCGCGGCCGCATCGTGCAACGCGGCACCCACACCGACCTCGTCGCGTGTCCGGGCGTCTACGCGGACCTGCACGCCTCCTGGGTGAGCAGTTCGGCGTGAGCACGGGGAGACGGGCGGGCCCGGTTCCCCGGACGCGGCGGACTCCCCGCCCCCGCGCCGCTCAGCCGCCGCGCTCCCGCCACCAGTGCAGCGCCAGCAGTTCGGCGACCAGCGGGTCGACGAGCAGACGCACGTCCGGGTCGTTCTCCCCCGGGTAGCGCAGACTCACCGCCGCCCCCGGGACCTCCCCGCCCACGGCGACGAACACGCCCCGCAGCGCGGCCAGGTGCTCGGCGAACCGCCCGTCGAACCGCGACCCGGTGAACAGCAGCGCGCGGTAGTCCTGCACCGCCGCCAGATAGCGGTCGACGTGCGACCACTCACCGGTCTCGCAGGCGTGGGCGACCAGCACCGGGCCGCGCCGCAGCGTCAACGCGCCGAACCGGGCCGAGGCCAGCAGCTCCGCCGGGGCCACCAGCGCCGTCCCGGAACGTCCCCGCAACGCCTCGGCGACCCCGGGCACCCAGGACGGGGCGCGCTCCCACAGGTCGGTGACGGAGTTCGCCGCGCGCCGCAGCGTCGCCGACGGGTCGGCCACCCCCGGCGCGGCCGCGCCCAGCCGGGCCGCCAGCACCAGCAGCAGCGCCACCGCCTGCTGGTAGGCCACCACCTCCAGCTCCCGGGCGGAGCCGTCGGCCATGAGCGGCGCCACCACGTCGGCGTAGCGGGCCTCGGGGGACTCGGGGGAGTCGGTCAGCACGACCACCGGGCCGGAGTGCGCGTAGCGTTCCAGCGACTCGCGCAGCTCACGCCGCCCACTGCCCAGCGCCACCGCCACCACCAGGGTGTCCGGGCCGCCGGGGGGAAGGTGCGCCGAGGTCGCGGACTCGGCGAACGCCCCCAGGCCGAAACGGCGCATCCGCAGGCCCGCGGCCTGGCAGGCGTAGTACCCCGCCCCCACCCCCAGCAGCACGACCGCGGCGGGCTCGTCGTCCAGCAGGGAGGGCAGCGCCGCATAGGGGTCGTGGCGGGACAGGTGGTCGGCCAGTCCGTGCAGGGCCGCGGCCTTGGCGGACAGGTCGGCCGCGAGTTGTTCGACGGTCACCACAGCTCCATCCTCGCATCCCCGGCGGTGCGCGGGCGGCGGGAGGCCGCAGGCGCGGCGGCGGGCCCTCCGGACCGGACAAGCCCGGCCCCCGTCCCCGCCCGCGACCGGGCGGCCGTAGTCTTGCAGACATGAGCAGCAGCCCTCCCCGACTGGACCCCGGTATCGCGGCACGCCTCAAGCGCACCCCCGACGGCCTGGTGCCCGCCGTCGTGCAGCAGTACGACACCGGGGAGGTCCTCATGCTCGCCTGGATGGACGACGAGGCGCTGCGGCGCACCCTCACCACACGGGCCGCCACCTACTGGTCGCGCAGCCGAGGCGAGTACTGGGTGAAGGGGGCCACCTCCGGGAACACCCAGCGGGTCGTCTCCGTCGCGCTCGACTGCGACGGCGACACCCTGCTGGTCAAGGTCGACCAGACCGGCGGGGCCTGCCACACCGGTGACCGCACCTGCTTCGACGCGGACCGGCTGCTGTGAGAGCCGCAGCAGCCGCCGCGCCCGACGCGGTCCGCCGCCGGGAGTACCTGGCCGCGCTCGCGCTCACCGCGCTCGGCGCGGTCGCCCTGCTCGCCTCCTCCGCGCAGGTCTGGGCAAGAGCCCGGATGGAACTGGCGGGCGACCTCGCCCCCGTCACCGTGGAACTGTCCGCCTCCCAGGCGGTCCCGGCCGTCTCCGCGCTGGGCTGGGCCGCGCTGGCCGCGCTGGCCGCGCTGGTCGCGACCACGGGAGCGGCCCGCCGCCTGGTCGGAGCCCTGGTGGCGCTGCTGGGGCTCGGCGCCCTCGGCTCCGTCGCGGCCGGTCTGCGTCCGGCCGCCCTGGCCGACGCCGCGGCGCGGTCCGCCACCGCCGAAGGAGGGCTCGACGGTCTCACCGTGGCATGGGCGTGGCCGGCACTGGCCTGCGCCGGCGCGGCGGTGCTGCTCGTGTCGGGAGTACTGGCCCTGGTCAGGGGCACCGCGTGGCCCGCCATGAGTAGCCGATACGATCGCCACAGCGCCCCCCGCGCGACCCGCACCGACGCTCCCGCAGAGCTGTGGAGGTCGCTCGACAGCGGCGCGGATCCCACCGATGAGAACGCTGAACCGAAGGAGCGTTGATGGCCGAAGAACACCACGACGACCACGGCAACACCGTTGCCGGCTGGTTCCTCACCATCTCGTGGATCGTCGTCTGGACAGCGGCCGCGGTTGCGATCATCGCCGGCCTGGACCTTTTCGTCTGGACGGCCATCGGCCTGGGCGCCAGCGTCGTCTGCGCCATCGTGGCCGGTGTGATGAAGAAGGCGGGAATGGGCCGCAAGGCGCCTCGCCCCTACCCGATGACCCGCGAGGAGTACGAGGCGAAGCTCGCCGAAGCCGCGCAGCAGAAGACCGTCGAGAGCGGCGAGACCGCCGGGGTGTGACCGACCGGTCTCCGGGTCCGTCCCGGGGACCGGCCCGTCCGCTTCGGGATCGATCGCCGATCGTTACTGGTTCCGAGTGCGCACACAACAAAAAAATCTGGCATGATTCGGTCGTTCGCGCGTCTGCGGCGTGCAATGGAGCGGTACAGCCAACCGTGACACCCGTTGGTCCTCTCTCCGGGTCGCGACGCACACCTGACGATCCGCCACAACGGAAAGACACACCAACCATGAGCTACGGTCCTCCCGGCCCCCCGCCCCCCGGCGGCTACGGTCCGCCTCCCGGCGCCTACCCCAGCGGCGGACAGCCCGCCGCGCAGCCGCCCAAGAACTACCTGTGGATGAACATCCTGGGCATCTTCGGCTGCACGATCATCGGCATCATCGGCCTGATCTTCTCCCTCCAGGTCAACAGCAAGTGGAGCATGGGCGACTACGCCGGTGCGGAGAGCTCGGCCAACACCGCCAAGATCCTGGGGATCATCAGCCTCATCGGCTTCATCCTGACGGTGATCTCCGTCATCCTCTACATCATCTTCGCGGTGGCCCTCGTCGGTGCCGCGGCGACCTACGACCCCGGTTACTCCACCTACTGAGCGATGACCGAGGCATCGGTACTGGAGCGACTGCGGCGCCGTCTGCACCCTGCGACGGCGCCGTTGGCGTTGGGGGCCCTGGGCGCGGTCGGCGCGGTCGTGGTGCACCTCGTCGACCCCAACGAACCCGGGTTCTACCCCACCTGCCCGTGGCTGGCCCTCACCGGCACCTACTGCCCCGGCTGCGGCACGACCCGGGCCCTGCACGCGCTGACCCACCTCGACGTGCTCGCCGCCGCGCAGCTGAACATCCTGCTGCTGGCCGCGCTGCCGTTCATGGCCTTCGCCTACCTGCGCTGGGTCTACCGCTCCTTCCGGCCCTCCGACCGGCCGCCCGCGCGGCTCCACCCGTTCTGGGCGTGGGCGCTGCCCGGCGTCATCCTCGTCTTCTGGCTGGTGCGCAACCTCCCCTTCGGGGCCTTCCTCGCCCCCGGCGGGATCCCGGCGCCGCTCCTGGCCTAGCCGGCGCCCCGCCGCGCACGGCCGCCCCACGGCCGAACCCCACCCCCGAAGACGCCAACAGCGGTGCCGGTGTCCGGTGACTCGCCGGGGTGGATACGATCGTGAATACACGGCGGGAGTGAGCCCTCTCACTCCCAGTCACCCAGTCGACAGCAAGAAGGGGCCCTCTCACGTGAGCGTGCTCGACGAGATAATCGACGGAGTGCGCGCGGATCTCGCGGAACGCCAGGCCGCCGTACCCTTGGATCAGCTCAAAGAGCAGGCCGCGACCCTACCGTGGCCCAAGGACGTGGTGGCGGCGCTGCGTGCTCCCGGAGTCCAGGTCATCGCCGAGGTGAAGCGCTCCAGCCCCTCCAAGGGCGCGCTCGCCGCGATCGCCGACCCCGCGGCGCTGGCCCGCGACTACGCCGCGGGCGGTGCCTGCATGATCAGCGTCCTGACCGAACAGCGCCGCTTCGGCGGCAGCCTGGCCGACCTGGCGGCGGTGCGCGCCGCCGTGGAGACGCCGCTGCTGCGCAAGGACTTCGTGGTCAGCTCCTACCAGCTGTGGGAGGCGCGCGTGTACGGCGCGGACGCCGTCCTGCTGATCGTGGCCGCGCTGTCCCAGGAAGCCCTGGTCTCCCTGGTGGAACGGGCCGAGTCGCTCGGTCTGACCCCGCTCGTCGAGGTGCACACCGAGGAGGAGGTCGAGCGTGCCCTGGACGCCGGGGCCACGGTCATCGGCGTCAACGCCCGTGACCTCAAGACCCTGAAGGTCCACCGGGAGACCTTCGCCCGGTTGTCCCCGATGATCCCCGACGACAAGGTCAAGATCGCCGAGTCCGGTGTGCGCGGCCCCCACGACCTGCTCGCCTACGCGAGCTTCGGAGCCGACGCGGTGCTGGTGGGCGAGAGCCTGGTGATCGGACGCAAACCCCGGGAGGCCGTCGCCGACCTCGTCACGGCCGGAGCGCATCCCGCGCTGCGGGACCGGCACTGACCGTGGACGTGCTCCGTGCGCCGCGCGCGGCGACGCCGCCCCGGCGATGGCGCCGGAGGCCACGCGGACCGGTCGGCGGGCTGCGTACCGCCCCCTCGGCCCCGCCCCGAGCCGGACGTTTCCGTGCATACTGTCGGTAGGTGCGGCACGATCCTCGGTGCCGGGCAGCGGGTGCGCGCCGATCGCAGGCGGGGTGCAGGACCACAGCCACCTGGCCCGACCGCCCCACAGGGCGACCGCAGACCGTCCACGTGGCCTCAGCAGGAAACCCGTGCGGCTGCCTGAACACGGGTTTTGCGCCGCGACACCGTCCACCTCACGCCCGTGCCCCGAGGGGCACCTGGAGACCCGATGAAGACCAACAGCGCACACCCCGTGCCTCCCTACCTGGGCGAGGGCGGGCACTACGGCCGTTTCGGCGGCCGGTTCAGCCCCGAAGCCCTCGTCGCGGCCCTCGACGAGGTCGCCGCGGCCTGGGAGGAGGCCAAGAACGACCCGCAGTTCCAGGCCGAGCTGCACCGGCTGCTCACCGAGTACACCGGCCGCCCCAGCCCGCTGACCGAGGCGCGCAACTTCAGCGAGTACTGCAACGGCGCGCGGATCCTGCTCAAGCGCGAGGACCTCAACCACACCGGCTCCCACAAGATCAACAACGTGCTCGGCCAGGCGCTGCTGACCAGGCGCATGGGCAAGACCCGCGTCATCGCCGAGACCGGGGCGGGCCAGCACGGCGTGGCCACCGCCACCGCGTGCGCGCTGCTGGGCCTGGAGTGCGTGATCTACATGGGGGAGGAGGACACCCGCCGGCAGGCGCTCAACGTCGCCCGCATGAGGATGCTCGGCGCCGAGGTCGTCCCCGTCACCGTGGGCAGCCGCACCCTCAAGGACGCCGTCAACGAGGCGTTCCGCGACTGGGTGGCCAACGTCCACACCACCCACTACCTGCTGGGCACCGTCGCCGGCCCCCACCCGTTCCCGGCCATGGTCCGCGACCTGCACTACGTCATCGGGGCCGAGGCGCGCCAACAGGTCCTGGAACGCACCGGGGCCCTGCCCGACGCCGTCGCCGCCTGCGTGGGCGGCGGTTCCAACGCCATCGGCATCTTCGCGGCCTTCATCCCTGACGAGACGGTGCGGCTGTACGGGTTCGAGGCGGGCGGCGAGGGGGTGGACACCGACCGGCACGCCGCCTCCATCACCGGCGGCAGCGTCGGCGTCTTCCAGGGCGCCCGCACCTTCGTCCTGCAGGACGAGTACGGCCAGACCGTGCCCAGCCACTCCATCTCCGCCGGCCTCGACTACCCGGCGGTCGGCCCCGAGCACGCCTGGCTCGCCGACAGCGGACGCGCCACCTACGCCCCCGTCACCGACGCCGAGGCGATGGAGGCGTTCCGCCTGCTGTGCCGCACCGAGGGCATCATCCCGGCGATCGAGAGCGCGCACGCGCTCGCCGGGGCCCGCACCATCGGAGCCGAACTCGGCCCGGACGCCACCGTCCTGGTGAGCCTGTCGGGCCGGGGTGACAAGGACGTCAACACCGCCGCCGCCTACTTCGGACTGCTCGGCGGCGAGGGGGAGCAGAGCCGATGACCACGCTGCAACGCACACTCGCCGAGGCCAGGGCGGCGGGACGGGCCGCGCTGATCGGCTACTACCCGGCGGGATTCCCCGACGTGGAGTCCTCCATCCGGATCGTCCAGGAGATGGTGGCGGGCGGCTGCGACGTCGTCGAGGTCGGCCTGCCCTACTCCGACCCCACCATGGACGGCCCCGTCATCCAGCAGGCCGCCGACCGGGCGCTCGCGGCGGGCACCACCCCCAAGGACGTGTTCGCCGTGGTGCGCGCCGTCGCCGAGGCCGGAGCGGCGGCCCTGGTCATGTCGTACTGGAACCCCATCGAACGGTACGGCGTGGACGCGTTCGCCGCCGACATGGCCGCGGCGGGAGGATCGGGGGTGATCACCCCCGACCTGATCCCCGAGGAGGCCGGACCCTGGATCAGCGCCAGCGACGCCGCCGGCCTCGACCGGATCTTCCTGGTCGCCCCCTCCTCCACCGACCGGCGCCTCAAGCTGACCTGCGACGCCTCCCGCGGGTTCGTGTACGCGGCGTCGCTGATGGGGGTCACCGGCACCCGGGACAAGGTCGCCGCGACCGCGCGGAAGCTGGTGGAGCGCACCCGCGAGGCCACCCGGGACAGCGGCCTGCCGATCTGCGTCGGCCTGGGGATCTCCAACGGCGACCAGGCCGCCGAGGTCGCCTCCTACGCCGACGGGGTCATCGTCGGCACCGGTTTCTGCCGGCGGGTGCTGGACGCCCCCGACCTGGACACCGCGGGTGCGCGGGTCCGCTCCTTCGCCGCCGAGCTCGCCGAGGGCGTGCGCGCGGCCGCTCGGTGAAAATTCGGTGAGAGTTCCCCGCTGAATTCCGTCCCCAGCCCCCCGGTCCCCACCGGGGGGCTAGGGTGCGGAAGAGACGCCGCGACCGGCCCTTCGGGCGCGATGTGACGCTTCCGACACGGAGAGTAGTAGTCTCTGTGTCGTTCCTGCGGCGTCCGCACCCGCGTCCACGACGCCCGCACACCTCACGACACGTTCGGGGAGAGGCATGTCGACCGGCACCGAAGAGAACGCCCGGAGCGGCAGCGCGGACAGCGCCCACGGCGAGGGGCGCCCGGCCACCGCCTCCGGATGGGCCCTGCTCCAGCCGTGGCTGAGCCTGGCCGTGCGACTGGCCCTGGCGGGCATCCTCGGATACGCCGGATACACCAAGGTGATCGTGCCCGCCCTCTCGGTGGAGTCGGTGGCGGCCTACGAACTCTTCGGAGACGGCCTCAACCAGTTCATCGGCTACACCCTCCCCCTGTTCGAGATCGCCCTGGCGCTGCTGCTGCTGGCCGGACTGGCCACCCGGGCCACCGGAATCGTTTCCGCCCTGCTCATGTTGGTGTTCATCGCGGGCATCGCCTCGGCGTGGGCACGCGGTCTGGCCATCGACTGCGGATGCTTCGGCACCGGCGGCCCCGTGGACGCCGACGAGACCGCCTACGGGCTGGACATCGCCCGCGACCTCGGCTTCATGGCGCTGGGACTGTTCCTCGCGATCTGGCCGCGCTCGCGGTTCGCCCTGGACGGGGCCCTTGGCCTCTACCCGGACTCCGACCGGGAACGGTAGAACTCCACCGACCCCGCGGGCGGCGGCACGCCCCGGGCGGTGCGGACACGGACGGCGGCCATGCCCCGATCCGGCAGACACAGTGGTCCAACGAGGAAATGGTGATCGGCTGATGAGCAAGGAGTCGCGGCGCGCCAACCGCGAGCGCCTCAGGCAGGAGCGCATCAGGGAGCAGCAGCGGGCCAAACGCAACAGACTCCTGGCCACCATCGGCGCGGCGGTCGCCGTGGTCGCCCTCGTCGTGGGCGGCGGCTACCTGATCATGCAGGCGTCGAACAGAACCTCCGCCGAGGAGTACCAGGGGGCGCTCGCCCCCCAGACCCTCCAGGAGGACGGCAGCGTCGTCATGGCCCGCGACGGAGCCGAAGCGCCCGTTGTGGAGGTCTACGCCGACTACCAGTGCTCCCACTGCGCCAGGTTCGAACTGGTCAACGGCGAGAACCTCAAGGAGCTGGCGGCCGAGGGCGAGGCGATCGTCCACTTCCGCCCCGTGAGCATCTTCGCCGACGCGGGCGCCCCCGCCGGCGCCAACTCGCTGCGCGCGGCCGCCGCGGCGCGGGCCGCCGCCGACCACGGCAGGTTCGTCGAGTACAACGACCTCCTCTTCGACCACCAGCCCGGCATGAACCAGGACGGCTACACCGTCGAGGACCTCGTCGCCTGGGGGGAGGAGGCCGGCATCACCGACCCCGCCTTCGCCGAACGGGTGCGTTCCGAGAGCGAGGTCGTGGAGGAGTTCGTCACGAGCTACTACCCTGAACTGTCGACCAAGGCTCAGGCCGAGCTCCCCGAGGACCAGCTCCGGACCATGCGGCTGAGCGAGCTGATCGAATGGGGTGAGGACAACGGCGTGGACTCCTCCTTCCTGGACGGCAGCTACGTCCGCACCGTCCTCGACGCCACCGCCGCGGTCAACGCCAAGTACTCCGAGGGCGCCAACGCGTTCGGAGGCACCCCGTCCATCTACGTCAACGGTGAACTCCTGGGCAACGAGACCTACTCCGCGACCGACTTCCGTGAAGTGGTCCGGTCCGCACCCGCCGGTGAGGTCGACACACGCCCGGCAGTCCAGGACGACTCCGTGACGCCCTCGGCTTCGCCGTCCTCCCCACCGGCCTAAGGAAAACCCGGAGTTATGACGAGTCCGTTGAGCACCACCGCGGGCGCGGCCGACCTCGGCCGCGCCCTCGCGGCTATTCCCAGCCCCGGCACGAACGCCATCGAGCTGGGGCCGCTGAAGATCCACTTCTACGCGCTGTGCATCCTGGCCGGAGTCATCGTCGCGGTCTACTGGAGCGAGCGCCGCTGGGCGGCCATGGGCGGACGCCCCGGCACGATCATGGACCTGGCGGTCCCGGCGGTGCTCCTCGGGCTCCTCGGCGGGCGCCTCTACCACGTCATCACCGACTACCAGCTGTACTTCGCCCCGGGCAAGGACCCCATGGGCGCCCTCTACATCTGGAACGGCGGCCTGGGCATCTGGGGGGCCATCCCGCTGGGCGCGCTGGGCGTGTGGTGGGTGGCCCACCGGCGCGGCCTGTCGCTGTCGCAGCTGTCGTTCGCGATCGCCCCGACCATCCCGCTCGCCCAGGCCTTCGGACGCTGGGGCAACTACTTCAACCAGGAGCTGTTCGGCGCCCCCACCGACCTGCCCTGGGCGCTGCGCGTGGAGCCCTACGAGAACGGCGCGCTGCGCCCCGGGATGGTCCCCGGTGCCGAGACCTACCACCCCACGTTCCTCTACGAGTTCCTGTGGTGCCTGGCCCTGGCGGTCGCGCTCGCCTGGCTGGGACGCCGCTACGGCGAGGCGCTGCGCGGCGGAAGGCTGTTCGCGCTCTACGTCATGGGCTACTGTGTGGGACGGTTCTGGATCGAGTACCTGCGGGTCGACCCCGCCCACGAGGTCATCGGCCTGCGCCTCAACAACTGGACCTCCCTCCTGGTCTTCCTCGGCGCCCTCGCCTACTTCGTGTGGGCCGGGCGGCGGCTCAACACGTTCTCCTCCCGGGTGCTGCCCGAAGGCGAGGACGAGGGCACCCAGATGATCGGCGCCGAGATCGACGAGGAGGGACCGGACACCGTCCTGGCCACCGAGTCGCTCGCCGAGGAGGAAACCGTGCGGTCGGGCTCCCGGCCGTCGGCGCAGGGCGAGGACACCGCTTCGACCGAGCCCCCGACCCGAGAAGACGAGTCGCGGGACTGACACACAAGGCTCTCCCCCTCGCGGCACCGCCGCGAGGGGCCCGCACCCCTTGGATGAGTACGTGAAGCTGCACAACGCCGATCCCGCCGGGAACCGCACGTCGGGACGCCGGACCGCGACAGAGCACCACCCGGACGGCCACGACCACCCCGCCGAGACCGAGCAGCGCTCCTCCCGGGCCCGCCACAAGCCCCGCGGAGGCCGCCGCTCCACCGGACGGATCAGACAGGACACGGCCCAGCGGGGCCGCAGGAGCGCGCAGCAGACCGCCGACCGGGGCGGCGCCCCGGAACGGGCCGGGAGGTCCTCCGACGGCTCCCGCCGCGCCACCCGCGTCCGCAAACCCCGGACCGTCGACCGCGTCTCCCGGTTCTCCGCGTCGGCGCTGCGCAAGGTCACGGTGCTGGGCGACCGCCCCGAACAGGTCGTCTACACCCTCGCCGAGCAGAGCCGGCAGAAACACGGCACCTACGTGCTGATCACACTGCTGGTCATGGCGGTCATCTCGCTGCTCGCACTGCTGGCCGCACTCGTCTTCCAGGTGCTCAACCCGCAGGCGGCCACCAACCGGGTGCCCGCGCCCATCGTCGAGCCGCCCCCCGGACACAGCACCCTGCGCCCGGAACTGTTCCACGCCCAGGACCAGCAGGACATCTTCGACCCCATCGCGGAGCGCGCCGCCGACGCCGAACCCCTCACCGAGGAGGAGATCTTCGGCTCGGTCGAGGAGCTGTCGCTGGGCGGCATGGACCTGACCCTGCGCGACTCCGAGGTCACCGACACCTGCACCGCGCTGGTGTGGGGCGAGGAGCTCGCCCAGACCCTGTCCACCGGCGCGTGCACCTCCGCGGCCCGCGGCGTCTACCAGGACGGCAACGGCGAGTACGTGGCGCAGTTCACCCTGTTCGACCTGGCCGACGCCGAGGCCGCGAGCGCCACCCTGCGCAGCCTCGACTCCCCGCAGAGCCCCGGCTTCGTCCTGCCCATGCTGGAGGACGTCGAAGGACTGCACACCGGCTACAGCCAGGCCACCGCCCAGGCCATGGGCCACTACGTCGCGGTGTTCTGGGTCGCCCGGGCCGACGGCGCCGAACCCTCCGGCGACGACTCCATGGCCACCCTCAACGTGGCCGCGATGGACGCCGCCCTCGTCGTCTACGAGCAGGTCCGCGACGCCAAGGAGGGGGAGAAGGACTGACCTCCGGCGGGTCGCCGAAGAGTCCTCTATCCTTCCCTACAGCCCTCCCGAAACCATCCGCTCATCGAAGAGGTCACAGGTGTCATCTACCGAGTCGCCCGTGTCCGGCGCCCCCGGCCGACGCAGGAAACCCCCCGCGAGCACCCCCCAGGAGCGTTCCGGGCGGAGCCGGGGGACCCGACGCCGCAGAGGCGGGCGACGCGCCACCAGACGCTTCCCCCTGGTGCCGGTCCTCGTCGGTGTGCTGGTCGTCGCGGTGATCGCGCTGGCCGTGGTCGTGGTCATGAGGTTCACCGGCCCCGGCACCCCGGAGACCGTCCAGGCCATGCCCTCCCGCTACCAGGTCTACGAGGCGGGACAGGCCAACGAACTCCTCGCCGACCGCGACGACGACCCGCGCCCCTTCACCGAGCACGACTTCTTCTCCGAGGGCGACACCGACATCAGCTCCCGGGAGCTGACCTTCGCCCTCCAGGCCCAGGACATCAGCGAGAACTGCACCGAGGCGGTGTGGGGCCCCAGAGCCCTGGCCGCGGTGGAGAGCGCCGACTGCTCGCAGGTGGTGCGCGCCGGCTACGTCTCCGACGAGCACATCGGCGTGGCCGCGGTCTTCAAGCTCCGCGACGTCGAGGCCGCACGGACCCTCGCCGAGGGACTGGCCCCCGCCGAGGAGGACGCGGCCGAGAAGGCTGAGGGCGGCTTCCTGGTCCCGCCCACCTCGCAGGAGCCCTTCAACCTCCTCGGCTCCGGCTACAGCTCGGCCGAGGCCACCGTCAACGGCCACTACCTGGTCGTGCTGTGGGTGCAGTCCAAGGACTCCGCCTCCGCCGAGGAGATCGAGGTCCTGCAGCAGCCGCTGGTCACGCTGAGCCGCTTCGACATGCCGATCTACCAGCGGATCAACGAACGCAAGAACTTCCTGGAGGCCCACGGCGAGGACACCGGCGCCGAGGACGCCGGCGCCGAAGACACCGGGACGGGGGAGACCGGGGCCGGGGACGCCGGGACGGGGGAGACCGGAACGGGCGTCGAAGGCACGGAACTCCCGCAGGGAACCGGGTGACCCCGGCCCCATGAGCGACGACACCGCCGCACCGCACGCCCTGCTCGCCGGGCAGGGCGTGCACGCCGTCCGCGGCCACCTCGTCCTGGGCGCCCTCGCCGACGGACGGTGGTGGACCACCCGCGACCTCGTGCGCGCCACCGCCGTGGCCCACCGGGTGGTCGCCGAAACCCTCGCCGCGGTCGAGGCCGAACTGGACCGCGACGGCGACCGCGTCCGCCTGCGCGACCCCGCCCGCTACGCGTCCCTCGCCGCCCGCCCCGGCCTCGCCGACCCGGTCGGCCACCTGGTCGACGCCCACCCCGAGGCCGAGGCCGAACTCCGCCGGCTCGTCGCCGAGGCGCCCGCGCCCCGAGCGGACCTGGACCACGTGTCCGCCACTGCCCGCACCGCGCTGCGCCGCGCCCTGTTCCTCACCACCCGCTTCACCACCCACCGCGCCCGCCTGCTGTGTGTCGGCGACCACGACCTCACCTCCCTGGCCCTGACCCTGGTGGACCCCGACGCCGAGGCGACCGTGGTGGACATCGACGAGCGCATGCTCGACTACATCGACACCGCCGCGGCCCGGCTCGGCCGGAAGGTCCGCTGCTACTTCGCCGACCTGCGGTTCGGCCTGCCCCCGGCGGTACGCGGCAGCGCCGACCTGGTCTTCACCGACCCGCCCTACACCCCCGAGGGCGTGGAACTGTTCGTCCGCCGCGGCCTGGAGGGCAGCGCCGACCCCCGGACCACGCGCGTGCTCCTCGCCTACGGCGCCAGCGAGACCACCCCGGCCCTCGCCGCCCGCGTCCAGCGGCGCCTCACCCGCCTCCACCTCGCCATCGAGGCCCTCTGGCCGGACTTCAACCGCTACCTGGGAGCCGAAGCCATCGGCGCGGCCAGCGACCTGTACGTCCTGCGCGCCACCGCCCGCACCCCCCTGGGCCGCGCGGAGGAGACGACCGCGCGCATCTACAGCCAGGGAGCCCACGCACGCGAGTCCGCCGCGACCCTCACCGCCGAGACCGCCCGGCGGGTCTGGGCCGACACACCCCCCGAGGCCTGTGTCGGCGACTGGCCGGGCACACTCCCCGCGGAGGTGCGCCGCGTCCCCCTGGACACCTGGCTGTCCACACCGGCCCCCGCCCGCAGCGCCGCCGTGAACCTCACCGGCGGAGCCGAAGCGCTCACCGAACGTGTGATCCTCGCCTCACCAGCCAGTGATCTGCGCGTCGTGGTGGACTCCCACGCCCCCCAGGTCCGCGACGCCGCCGGACAGGAGGCGCTGCGCCGCGTCGTCGGCTCCCGCCGCCCCCTGCGGTTCCTGCGCGGCCTCCCGGACGCGCGGCACACCGTCATCCAGGTGGGCGCGGCGGCCCGGCCCCCGGACGAAACCGCCGACCCCGCCGCCTGGCTCGCCCACCGCCTGCGGCACCGCGCCCACGGATCGGTGGCCTCCGTGCTGCGTGAGAGCCTCGTCCAGCTCGCGGCCCGCACCGGACGCCCCGTCAACAAGAAGTGGGCCCGCACCCACGTCGCCGCGGCACTGCCGTGGCTGGCCGGACACACCCTGCTGGACCTGCCGCTGCACCGCTTCGCCGCACTCGACGACGCACTGCGCCGGCTCGCCGCGGCACTGCCGCCGCCCACCGGGGACACCGGCCCCGGAGCACACCAACCGGGGCCGCCCCGCAGCCACCGGCCCCCCGGCAGGTAAGCTTGCCCCGCTCGTCGGCGAACCTCTCCCCGCGAGGTTTCACCACACCGTCCGCGGGATACGTAACCGCACGCCGCACCACCCCGTGCGGCACCGCGGCCACCGCCACCGCGGGCGGGAAAAGCCCGCCTCGGCGGGGCGTGGTCTAGACCACGAGTTACAGTGAAGACCGGACCACCGAACCGGGTGGGCCACCGGCGGGTGGCACACTGTCCAGGCGAGTACCGACGGTCACGATGGCGTGTCCCGCGGACCGATCGACCAGATCCGCGTACACCAGGTGCGGGCAGTGCGGCACACGCCGGACGCAGCAGGGCCAACGTCGTCCCTCTGCGCTTTTGCACGAAGCACAGAGAAGACGACAGGAGGGGCCGATGCCCGCTGGCCGACCACGGCGTCCGACGACCCGACCGAACACCACGACCACCCGGGGCCTGTACGACAGCTCCTACGAACACGACTCCTGCGGTGTCGGCTTCGTCGCCGACCTCTCCGGACGCCGCAGCCACACCATCGTCGAGAAGGCGCTGACCGTCCTGCGCAACCTCGACCACCGCGGCGCCTCCGGCGCCGACCCCGACGACGGCGACGGTGTGGGGATCCTCACCCAGATCCCCCACGAGCTCTACCGCGAGACCTGCGGCTTCGCGCTTCCCGAGGCGGGCGCCTACGCCGTGGGCACCGCGTTCCTGCCGACCGGGGAGGCCGAGCGCGCCGCGGCCGTCGCCGCCGTCAACCGCATCGCCGAGGAGGAGGACCTCACCGTCCTCGGCTGGCGCGACCTGCCCGTCGACCCCCGCCACTGCGGCCCGGTCGCCCGGCAGACCATGCCGTTCTTCGGCCAGCTGTTCCTCACCGGCCGCCCCGGCACCCCCACCGAGGGGCTCACCGGGATCGACCTGGAACGCCACGCCTACTGCCTGCGCAAGCGCGCCGAACACGAGACCGGCGTCTACTTCGCCAGCCTGTCCCCGCGCACCATCACCTACAAGGGCATGCTGACCACACCGCAGCTGGAGCCCTTCTTCCCCGACCTGTCCGACCACCGCTACGCCTCCGGCCTGGCGCTGGTGCACTCGCGCTTCTCCACCAACACCTTCCCGTCGTGGCCCCTGGCGCACCCCTTCCGCTACATCGCCCACAACGGCGAGATCAACACCGTCAAGGGCAACCGCAACTGGATGCGCGCCCGCGAAGCCACCCTCGCCAGCGACCTCATCCCCGGCGACCTGTCCCGGATCTTCCCCGTCGTCGACGCCTCCGACTCCGACACCGCGTCCTTCGACGCCGCACTGGAACTGCTGCACCTGGGCGGACGCCCACTGCCGCACGCGGTGCTCATGATGATCCCCGAGCCGTGGGAGAACCACACCGAGATGGACCCGGCGGTGCGGGCCTTCTACGAGTTCCACTCCATGCTCATGGAACCCTGGGACGGCCCCGCCTCCGTCACCTTCACCGACGGCACCCTCATCGGCGCGGTCCTGGACCGCAACGGACTGCGCCCCGGCCGCTACTGGGTCACCGACGACGGACTCGTCGTCATGGCCAGCGAGGTCGGCGTCCTCGACATCGCCCCCGAACGCGTCGTCCGCAAGGGCCGCCTGCAACCCGGCCGCATCTTCGTCGTCGACACCGCCCGGGGACGCATCCTCGAAGACGAGGAGGTCAAGGCCGAACTCGCCGCCGAACACCCCTACGCCGAATGGCTCGCCGACAACGTCGTCCGCCTGGCGGACCTGCCCGCGGCCGAACCCGCCCCCGTCGACGACATCGCCCACCACCAGCGGGTCTTCGGCTACACCGAAGAAGAGCTGCGCCTCCTGCTCACCCCCATGGCCCGCACCGGAGCCGAAGCCGTCGGCTCCATGGGCACCGACACCCCCGTCGCGGTGCTGTCCCAGCCGAGATCTGCGCCGAGGTGTCGCGGGCCATCGCCGACGGCGCGCACATCGTCGTCCTCAGCGACCGCGGAGCCGACGCCGACCGCGCCCCCATCCCGTCGCTGCTGCTCACCGGCGCCGTCCACCACCACCTGGTGCGGGAGAAGACCCGCACCGAGGTCGGCCTCGTCGTCGAGGCCGGAGACGTCCGCGAATGCCACCACGTCGCCCTGCTGCTGGGCTACGGCGCCTCCGCGGTCGCCCCCTACCTGGCCCTGGCCACCGTCCGCGACCTCGCCGAACGCGGCGTCATCAGCGGTATCGACCCCGACACCGCCGCCCGCAACACCGTCCGGGCGTTCGGCAAGGGCGTCCTGAAGATCATGTCCAAGATGGGCGTCTCCACGGTCAGCTCCTACACCGGCGCGCAGATCTTCGAAGCCCTCGGCCTCGGCCAGGAGGTCATCGACCGCGCCTTCACCGGCACCACCTCCCGCCTGGGCGGCGTCGGCTTCGACGTCCTCGCCGAAGAGGTGCGCCGCCGCCACGCCGCCGCCCACGCGCCCAACCCCGCCGACCACCGCCGCCTGCCCGTCGGCGGCGAGTACCAGTGGCGCCGCGAGGGCGAACCCCACCTGTTCAACCCCGAAACGGTCTTCAAACTCCAGCACTCCACCCGGACCCGGCGCTACGAGATCTTCAAGGAGTACACCTCCAGGGTCGACCGGCAGGCCGAGGACCTCATGACCCTGCGCGGCCTGTTCACGTTCCGGGAAGGCGTGCGCGAACCCGTGCCGATCGAAGAGGTCGAACCGGTCTCGTCGATCGTCCGGCGCTTCTCCACCGGAGCCATGTCCTACGGCTCCATCTCGGCGGAGGCCCACGAGACCCTCGCCATCGCCATGAACCGGCTCGGCGGCAAGTCCAACACCGGCGAGGGCGGCGAGGACCCCCGCCGCTTCACCCCCGACCCCGACGGGGACCTGCGCCGCAGCGCCATCAAGCAGGTCGCCTCCGGCCGCTTCGGCGTCACCTCCCTGTACCTGACCAACGCCGACGACATCCAGATCAAGATGGCCCAGGGAGCCAAGCCCGGCGAGGGCGGCCAACTCCCCGGCCACAAGGTCTACCCGTGGGTCGCCGACACCCGGCACTCCACGCCCGGCGTCGGCCTGATCTCCCCGCCGCCCCACCACGACATCTACTCCATCGAGGACCTCGCCCAGCTCATCCACGACCTGAAGAACGCCAACCCGGCGGCGCGCATCCACGTCAAACTGGTCTCCGAAGCCGGAGTGGGCACCGTGGCCGCGGGCGTGGCCAAGGCCCACGCCGACGTGGTCCTCATCTCCGGACACGACGGCGGAACCGGAGCCTCCCCGCTCACCTCCATCAAGCACGCGGGCACCCCCTGGGAGCTCGGCCTGGCCGAGACCCAGCAGACCCTGCTGCGCAACGGACTGCGCGACCGCATCGTCGTGCAGGTCGACGGCCAGCTCAAAACCGGCCGCGACGTCGTCGTCGCCGCCCTCCTGGGCGCCGAGGAGTTCGGCTTCGCGACCGCACCGCTCGTGGTGTCCGGCTGCGTCATGATGCGCGTGTGCCACCTGGACACCTGCCCGGTGGGCGTGGCCACCCAGAACCCCGAACTGCGCAAGCGCTTCCGCGGCAAGCCCGAGTTCGTCGTGAACTTCTTCGAGTTCATCGCCGAGGAGGTCCGCGAGCACCTGGCCGCCCTCGGCTTCCGCAGCCTCGACGAGGCCGTCGGCGCCGTCGAGATGCTCGACACCCGCGACGCCGTCGACCACTGGAAGGCCTCCGGACTCGACCTGACCCCGATCCTGCACCGGGAGCAGCCCTGGGCGGGCGACCACCGTCGCCGGGTCCGCGCCCAGGACCACGGCCTGGACAAGGCCCTCGACCACACCCTCATCCAGCTGTCGGAGGGAGCCCTGGAGTACGGCACCCCCCTCAAGCTGGACCTGCCGGTCCGCAACGTCAACCGCACCGTCGGCACCATGCTCGGCCACGAGGTCACCAAGCGCTACGGCGCCGCGGGCCTGCCCGACGACACCATCGACATCACCTTCACCGGCTCGGCCGGACAGTCCTTCGGCGCGTTCGTGCCCCGCGGCGTCACCCTGCGCCTCATCGGCGACGCCAACGACTACGTCGGCAAGGGCCTGTCCGGCGGCCGCATCACCGTCCGCCCCGCCGACGGCGCCCGCTTCACCGCCGAGGACAACGTCATCGCCGGCAACGTCATCGCCTACGGCGCCACCTCCGGCGAACTGTTCCTCCGCGGCGTCGTCGGCGAACGGTTCTGCGTGCGCAACTCCGGAGCCCTGGCCGTCGTCGAGGGCGTCGGCGACCACGGCTGCGAGTACATGACCGGCGGACGCGCCGTCATCCTGGGACGCACCGGACGCAACTTCGCGGCCGGCATGTCCGGCGGCATCGCCTACGTCCTCGACCTGGACCACCGGCGCGTCAACACCGAGATGGTCGACATCGACCCGCTCGACGACACCGACCGCGCCTTCCTGGAGGACGTGCTGACCCGCCACCACGCCGAGACCGGCTCCACCGTCGCCCAGCGGCTCCTCGCCGACTTCGACACCGCCGTCGAACGCTTCGCCAAGATCATGCCGCGCGACTACAAGCGCGTCCTCAACGCCCGAGCCGAAGCCGAACGCGACGGACGGGACGTGGCCGAGGCCGTCATGGCCGCTGCCCAGTCCTGACCACCGCACCCGAGAAAGGAGGGACGAACAGACATGGCCGACCCCAAGGGCTTCCTCAAGATCACCGACCGGGAGCTGCCCCGGCACCGCCCGGTGGACATCCGACTCCAGGACTGGCGCGAGGTCCACGAGGACTTCGACCGCGGCACCCTCATCAGGCAGGCGTCGCGCTGCATGGACTGC
This sequence comes from Thermobifida alba, assembly GCF_023208015.1. Classification (NCBI taxonomy): domain Bacteria; kingdom Bacillati; phylum Actinomycetota; class Actinomycetes; order Streptosporangiales; family Nocardiopsidaceae; genus Thermobifida; species Thermobifida alba. The sequence continues at coordinate 593,972 of NZ_CP051627.1, forward strand.
GGCATCCCGTTCTGCCACAACGGCTGCCCCCTGGGCAACCTCATCCCCGAGTGGAACGACCTGGTCTACCGGCACGACTGGCGCGAGGCCGTCGAACGGCTGCACGCCACCAACAACTTCCCCGAGTTCACCGGACGCCTGTGCCCCGCCCCGTGCGAGTCCGCCTGCGTCCTGGGCATCAACCAGCCCGCCGTCACCATCAAGAACGTCGAGGTCTCCATCATCGACCGGGCCTGGGAAGAAGGCTGGGTCCGCCCCCGGCCCCCCGCCCGGCGCACCGGAAAGCGGGTCGCCGTCGTCGGCTCCGGCCCCGCCGGACTGGCCGCCGCCCAACAACTCACCCGCGCCGGGCACACCGTGACCGTCTACGAGCGGGCCGACCGCATCGGCGGCCTGCTGCGCTACGGCATCCCCGAGTTCAAGATGGAGAAGCGGCACCTCGACCGGCGCCTCGCCCAGATGCGCGCCGAGGGCACCGAGTTCCGCACCGGCGTCGACGTCGGCGTGGACCTCAGCGTCGAACAGCTGCGCGCCGACACCGACGCGGTCGTCCTCGCGGGCGGCGCCACCGCCTGGCGCGACCTGCCCGTCCCGGGCCGCGACCTCAACGGCATCCACCAGGCCATGGAGTACCTGCCGCTGGCCAACCGGGTGCAGGAAGGCGACTTCGCCGCCCCGCCCGTCACCGCCGAGGGCAAGCACGTCGTCGTCATCGGCGGCGGCGACACCGGCGCCGACTGCGTCGGCACCGCACACCGCCAGGGCGCGGCCTCCGTCACCCAACTGGAGATCATGCCCAAGCCCCCGACCACGCGGCCCGACAGCCAGCCGTGGCCGACCATGCCCCTCCTCTACAAGGTCACCAGCGCCCACGAAGAGGGCGGCCAACGCCTGTACTCGGTCAACACCCTGGAGTTCCTCGGCGACGACGAGGGCAACGTGCGCGCCCTCAGAATGGTCGACGTCAACCGCACCGACAGCGGGTTCGAACCGGTGCCCGGCACCGAACGGGAGATCCCCGCCCAGCTCGTCACCCTCGCCCTGGGCTTCCTCGGCCCGCAGCGGGAGGGCCTGCTGGAGCAGCTCGGCGTGGAACTCGACGGGCGCGGCAACGTCAGACGCGACGCCGGCTACGCCACCAGCGTCGAAGGGGTCTTCTGCGCCGGGGACATGGGCCGCGGCCAGTCCCTCATCGTGTGGGCCATCGCCGAAGGACGCAGCGCCGCCGCCGCGGTCGACGCCTACCTGACCGGCGACACCGGCCTGCCCACCGCGATCCCGCCGACCGCGCGACCGCTGACCGCCTGACCCGCCCGGCGCACAGCGCCACCCGGCCGGGGCCGCTGCCGAGCGGCCCCGGCCCCGACACCGCGCCGACCACCGAACCCGGTCGGCCATCCGGCACTGCGCACGGCCGCAGCGGGTAGGTCCACCACCGTGGCCCACACACTCCTGGCGGAGGCCGCCATGGCGGTCCACTTCGCCTTCATCGCCTACGTCGTCTGCGGCGGCTTCCTCGCCTGGCGCTGGCCCAGGGCCGTCTGGCCGCACCTGGCGGCGGCCGCCTACGGCCTGGGCGTCACCGTCATCGGCTGGCCCTGTCCGCTCACCCGGCTGGAGAACCAGGCCCGCACCGCGGCCGGGCAGCGGGGCCTGGATGCCGGGGGCTTCATCTCGCACTACTTCACCGGTGTCGTCTACCCCGCCGAACACCTGCGCGAGATCCAACTGGCCGCGGCCGCCACCGTCGCCCTCTCCTGGGCCGGAGCCGCACTCCTCGCCCACCGTCCCGGACCGCTCCGAGAACGCACCGGCCGCCCCCACGCCACCGGTGAAAACCCCGATACCCCGGAGCGGACACGGTAGGTAGCGTCCCGGACATGGGATACCTTCTCGTGGCCGAAGCCGCCATGGCGGTCCACTTCGCCTTCATCGCCTACGTCGTCTGCGGCGGCTTCCTCGCCTGGCGCTGGCCCAGGGCCGTCTGGCCGCACCTGGCGGCGGCCGCCTACGGCCTGGGCGTCACCGTCATCGGCTGGCTGTGCCCGCTCACCTGGCTGGAACACTGGGGACGGACCAACGCCGGACAACAGGGCCTGGATGCCGGGGGCTTCATCTCGCACTACCTCACCGGTGTGGTCTACCCCGCCGAACACCTGCGCGAGATCCAACTGGCCGCGGCCGCCACCGTCGCCCTCTCCTGGCTCGGAGCCGCACTCCTCGCCCGCCGCCGCACCGCACACCGACCCCGGTCGACTCCCTGACCCGCAGCGACAACGGAGAAGCAGAACCGCTCCCACGTTTGAACCCCCCTCCCGGCGGCACGTGTCCACCATGGACACCACCACACGAGACATGCTCTACGCGGCCGAACACTTCCTCGCCCGCAACGCCCGACTCCTGGACCGCTACCGCTACGCCCACCACTTCCAGAGCGAACCGCCCCGTACCGTCCGCACCGTACTCGACACCTACCGCAACATCGACGGCGGCTACGGCAACGCCCTCGACCCCGAACTGCGCGGCCACGGCAGCCAACCACTCAGCACCACACTGGCCCTGCGCCTCCTCGACGAACTCGGTCCCCTGCCCACCGACACCGCCAAGCACGTCTGCCGCTACCTCACCGGCATCACCCGGCCCGACGGAGGAGTCCCGCCCGTCCTCCCCAGCGTCCGCCACACCGAGTCCGCCCCCTGGTGGCGGGAGCACCGCGACTTCACCGGCGCCCTCAACCCCACCGCCACCATCACGGGCCTGCTCCACAAGCACCGCGTCACCGGCCCTTGGCGGGACCGCGCCACTGCCTTCTGCTGGAGCCGCATCTCCACCCTGCACTGGACCGACCCCGAAGAAGCCGACGCGGTCTGCGTCTTCCTCCAGCACGCCCCCGACCGAAGACGCGCCCGCGCCGAATTCACCCGACTCGTCCCCGTCATCCGCGCCGTCGTGGAACTCGACCCCGCGGCCCAGGGCCGGGTCCACACCCCCCTGGACCTGGCCCGCCACCCCGGCGACCTGGCCCGCACCCTCTTCACCGACACCGAGATCGACGCCCACCTCGACGCGCTGCGCGCCACCCAGGACACCGACGGCGGCTGGCCGCTCACCCGCCCCTGGGCCACCGCGCCCGACGCCGAACAGCGCGGCGCCCTCACCGTGCAGCGCCTGCTCACCCTGCGCGCCTACGGACGCCTCCCGCAGCCCGCCCCGCGCACCATGCCCCGCCCCACGCTCCCCGCCGACGCATGAACACCGCCTCCCCGGGCAGAGGACCCCACACCGTCCGCACCCGGACCGCCGGAAGGAGCACCACCATGGCCAACGGACTCGATGGAGCCGCCGTCGCCGTCCTCGTCGCCCCCGAGGGAGCCGAGCAGATCGAACTCACCAGCCCCTGGGACGCCATCCGCGAGGCCGGCGGACAACCCCGCCTGGTCTCCACCGCCGGCGGACGCGTCCAGGCCTTCAACCACCTCGACCGGGCCGACACCTTCGCCGTGGACACCACCGTCGACCAGGCCGGCGCCCACGACTTCGCCGCGCTCCTGCTGCCCGGAGGCGTAGCCAACCCCGACCACCTGCGCACCCACGAACGCGCCGTCGCCTTCGTCCGCGAGTTCTTCGACACCGGGCGCCCCGTCGCCGCCATCTGCCACGCCCCCTGGGTCCTGATCGAAGCCGACGTCGTCCGCGGCCGCACCCTCACCTCCTACCCCAGCCTGCGCACCGACCTGACCAACGCCGGAGCCACCTGGGTGGACGAACCGGTCGTCGTCTCCACCGACGGCCCCAACGAACTCGTCACCAGCCGCACCCCCAAAGACCTGCCCGTCTTCAACAAGGCTCTGGTCAGCGCGTTCGCAGCGAAGTCGACTCCGTGACGCCTGCTCGCAACCTGGTTTAGACCAATCGACACCAGAAAAGCTCTAAAGTGTTACACGTGACACGTCGAGCAAAGATCGTCGCGACCCTCGGACCGGCCACTTCGAGCCCGGAGATCCTCCGCAAGCTCGTCGACGCCGGACTGGACGTAGCGCGACTCAACCTCAGCCACGGTACCCACGACGACCACCGCGCCAACTACGCCAACGTCCGCGCGGCAGCCGAGGCCAGCGGGCGCAGCGTCGGCATCCTCGCCGACCTCCAGGGCCCCAAGATCCGCCTCGGCACCTTCGCCGACGGACCCGTCACCCTCAACCCCGGTGACGAGTTCACCATCACCGTCGACGACGTCCCCGGCGACCGCCACCGGGTCTCCACCACCTACAAGGGACTCCCCGGCGACGTCCGCCCCGGCGACCGCGTCCTCGTCGACGACGGCCGCGTCGTCCTCGAATGCGTCAAGAGCTCCAGCACCGACGTCCACACCCGCGTCATCATCGGCGGCCCCGTCTCCAACCACAAGGGACTCAACCTGCCCGGGGTGTCCGTCGCCGTCCCCGCGCTGACCGAGAAGGACGAACGCGACCTGCGCTGGGCCCTCGAACAGGGAGTCGACCTCGTCGCGCTCTCCTTCGTGCGCAGCCCCACCGACGCCGAGGACGTCCACCGGGTCATGGACGAGGTGGGCGTACGCGTCCCGCTCATCGCCAAGATCGAGAAGCCCCAGGCAGTCGAGCGCCTCCAGGACATCATCGAAGCCTTCGACGGCGTCATGGTCGCCCGCGGCGACCTCGGCGTGGAACTGCCTCTGGAGAACGTCCCGATGGTGCAGAAACGCGCCATCGAACGCTGCCGCGACAAGGCCAAACCGGTCATCGTCGCCACCCAGATGCTCGAATCCATGATCGGCGCCCCCCGCCCCACCCGGGCCGAGGCCTCCGACGTCGCCAACGCCGTCCTCGACGGCGCCGACGCGGTCATGCTCTCCGGCGAGACCAGCGTCGGAAAGTACCCCGTCGAGACCGTGCAGACCATGGCGCGCATCGTCGCCGCCGCCGAACAGGAGTCCCTGCGGGCCTCGCACATCCTCAACCGCGTCCCCGAGACCGTGGGCGGCTCCATCGCCCGAGCCGCCGCCGAGGTCGGCGCCACCGTCGGCGCCAAGGCCCTGGTCGCCTTCACCAGCAGCGGCGAGACCGCGCGCCGCCTGGCCCGCTACCGTTCGCCCATCCCGCTGCTGGCCTTCACCACCGAGCCCTCCACCCGAGCCCAGCTCTCCCTCACCTGGGGTGTGGAGACCCACCTCGTGCCGTGGGTGGACAACACCGACGACATGGTCCGCCAGGTCGAGACCGAACTGCTGGACATGGACTACCAGAAGGGCGACAAGGTCGTCATCGTCGCCGGAAGCCCCCCCGGCACCCAGGGCTCCACCAACATGCTGCGAGTGCACCGCATGGGCGACGCCATCACCAACCGGTGATCCGCCCCCACCACTTCCGTTCCCCGGCGGGGTGACCACGCCGCACCCCGCCCGGGGAGCCCGGCACCACACCCCCGACAGGGGAGGAGCACCCTCAGGGACGGCTCTCCCCCCGGTCCCCCGCGACCACCCGGTCCAGCGGCATGTCCCAGGGCAGCAGCCGCCACGGACTCGCCGGATCGGTCGTCAACAGCCCCAGCGCGGCCCACAGCCGCTCCGCCCCCGCCGTGGCCGGACCGTCCTGCTCCAACAGGACCCCCGCGTGGAAAGCCGCCGACAGCTGACTCCACCCGCCGAACCGCCGCTGCAGGTCCGCGGCCACCCGGCGCAGCAGACTCTGCGTCTCCACCGGACTCAGCCAGTCCAGCGTCGCACCGCCGCAGATCAACGGGACCAGGTACACCGCCCGCCACCACTGGTAGGCGCCCACCACCACCGAATCGGCGGACTCCGCCCCGGCCACCGTACGCAGCCGCGCCACCTGCTCGGCGGAGAGCACCACCGTCCGGTCGGGCCGGGAACCGTCGGAGCGGCGACTGCGCGCCACACCGGAACGCAGGTCCACGAACAGGTCGCTCTCGGGAGCGGCGTGCAACTCCGCCCAGAGGCGCTCGATCTCGGCCAACAGCCCCGCCCGGTCGGTGATGCCCCGCTCCCGGACGAACGTCCGACGGTAACGCCACCGCAGCTGGGGCCGGACCACCACGTCCCACGGCTCGGCCAGCGCCACCCGGAACGGCGCGGCCACCGCGGCCGCCCACCGCTCGGTGCTCAACGGCGCGTCCGGCTCCCCGGTACGCAGCGCGGGAGCCTCGCGCGCCCCCACCACCAGCTCGGCGAACGTGCCCGCGACCAGGGCCGCCGTGGGCAGCAGCGACCACCCGGGAAGACCGGCGACGACGAGCAGTGCGATGAGCAGCGCCAGAGGAGCCATCAACCACGGCAGGCGGCGCCTGGACGCCCAGGACACCACGGTCCACGCGCCGATCGCCAGCGCGCCCATGACCCCGGCCACCGCGGTGAACACCCCTCACCCCTCTCCCCGCCGTCCGTGGCAGGACGAAGAAAACCCGACACTTCCAGGATCGAGGACCCCGGGCGGCGACGGAAACCAAAGCGGCATGTTGTACTCAGGTTGTGGCCGTGATGTGATCCGCTACGTCCCGAAAAGCCGAAAAGTTGCAGGTAGACGCACTTGTCAGCGCTTGTCGCCGACGAAGGAGTCGAGGAGTGCCGCGGAGGTGCGCTCGGCCACGGAGAGGATTCCGGACCGCCGGTGCGGACCGTTGTCCCGGAACCGCAGCGACCACCGGACGCCGAGTCGGTCGAGCGCGGTCCCGAGCAGGTCGAGGATCCCCTCGGAGGTGTTGGAGAAGAGGGAGCGGGGGTACTCGTAGTACTTCCACGTCCCGCCGACCGTGCGCCTGACCCGGTTGGTGACGCGGCAGCCGTCGGAGTGGAACAGGCCGCGGACGAACTCGCGGGTGCGGGCGTCGACGACCTCCTGCTGCCACCGGTCCAGGCTGATCGTCCGACTGTGCTTCCTGCCGGGGCCGTGCTGGGGGAACAGGCACGGCCAGTGCGTGGAGGCGCTCTTCACCTCGGTGTAGCCCCGGCGGGGCACGGAGAAAGCGGAGACGGGAAAGACCGCCTCCATCGCCTCGCCGCACGCCCGGATCAGGCCGGGGTAGGCGTTGTCGCAGAAGACCGCCAGGAAGTGGACACCGCGCCGGTGCGCGGTGATGTGCCCGTCGCCGAGGTAGAGGCCGAGCAGGTAGGCGTAGGCGGCGGCATCGAGTTCGGCGGAGGAGCAGCGCGGGCAGTAGGAGGTACGGGCGGCCCGCCGCGCCTCGACCTCGGGGCCGCGGCGCCTGCCGGAGCGCCAGTGGCGGACGGTGTGGACAGACACGCCGCACGCCTGGGCCACGGCGCGGTCGGTCCATCCCCGGGCGTGCAGTCGGAGGGCCCTGTCCACGATTTCGCGAGGGTCCATGCCGTGATTGTCGCCCATTTATCGAACCTTTGTTCGAATTTCGGGGAGCTTGTGGACAGGGTCCGCTGCGGAGAGTGCGGGGCGAAGGGGCAGTACTTGGGGCCGACGAAGGAGTCGAGGCGGGCGACCGAGTCGCGCTTGGCGACGGACAGGTTCCTGGCGCTGGACACCTTCCACTCGATGTGAATGCGGTCGAGGGCGGAGCCCAGGATTTCCATGATGTCCTGCGACTCGTTGGCGAAGAAGTAGCGCGGGTACTCGTACCATTTCTCCCGGCCCGCGACCGTGCGCCTGACCCGGTTGGTGACGCGGCAGCCGTCGGAGTGGAACAGGCCGCGGACCAGTTTCTCGGGGTGGCGGTCGACAATGTCGCGTTGCCAGGGAGTCAGTTCGATCCTGCGCTTGTGCTTCCTGCCGGGGCCGTGCTGCGGGAAAAGGCAGGGCCAGTGCTTCCACCGGGCGACCACCTCGGTGCACCCCGGCCTGGGAACGGTGCCGATCCTGTGGTGAGGCAGGAGGGCCTGGAGAGTGCCGACGCACTCGTGGGTGAGACCGGGCCAGGTGTTGGCGCAGAAGATGCGCAGACCCCACACCTCCTTCTTGCGGTCGCCGGCGTAACTGATGCAGCCGTCGCCGAGGTAGAGGCCGAGCAGGTAGCTGTAGGAGGACTGCGGCTCAGGCAGAGAAGGGAATGGAGCGCAGCGGACGCACATCTCTTCCGCGCGTTCGGTCAGTTTCTCGGGGTTGACGACCCAGTCGCGGATAGCCGCGCGGGAGATGCCGGTCTGGCGGCTGACCTCACTGATGGACAGCCCGGAACGGTGCATGGAGACCGCCTGGCGGCGGATGTGGAGAGGGTACATGTCTCCACGATCGGCCAACCGTCGAACTTTTGTTCGATGAACAGTGAAATTGGGGAAATCTTGTGGAAAGGGGGTTTCAAATGAGAAAGTCGCCTGCGCAAGGCGACTTTCTCATTTGAATTGAAAAGTACCCCGGGTCGGATTCGAACCGACACTTTATGGATTTTGAATCCACCATCTCTGCCAATTGGATTACCGGGGCTCTGTTGATTTGTCGAGTGTTTGAAAAACGCTTTTCCAAAATTCTCGACCGCTTCTCCGGGGCGCTCTGTCCGTGGGACGTCGAGCCCCGGCGGTGCAGACCATCTTAGCGGATCTCTGTACCCTCTTGTCTGTGACGCAGACGCAGACGCAGAGCCGCGTGGTGATCGCGGAAGACGAGGCCCTGATCCGACTGGATCTCAAGGAGATGCTGGAGGAGGACGGCTACGAGGTCGTGGGAGAGGCCGGCGACGGGGAGGCCGCCGTCCGCCTCGCCACCGAGCTGCGGCCTGATCTCGTCATCCTCGACATCAAGATGCCCGTTCTGGACGGACTGTCCGCCGCCGAGCGGATCGCCGCCGAGCGGATCGCGCCCGTGGTCATCCTGACCGCCTTCTCCCAGCGCGACCTGGTGGAGCGGGCCCGCGACGCCGGGGCGATGGCCTACCTGGTCAAGCCGTTCACCAAGAGCGACCTGGTGCCCGCCATCGAGATGGCGGTGAGCCGGTACGCGGAGATCACCGCCCTGGAGGCCGAGGTCACCGGGCTCAACGAGCGTCTGGAGACCCGCAAGATCGTCGAGCGCGCCAAAGGGCTGCTGCAGAGCCGTTACGGCCTCAGCGAACCCGAGGCGTTCCGGTGGATCCAGAAGAACTCCATGGACCGCAGGCTCACCATGCGCAGGGTGGCCGAGACGGTGGTGGAGACCCTGGGTGACCAGTAGCCGACCCTCCGGAGAACCGCCGGACCCCGACCGCGCCCCAGGGCCGCCCGCACCTCGGCGGGCGGCCTTTTCGCTGCTTGCAGCAGGGAAGACGGGTCAACTGCAGAAGGGTTCCGATTGCGTCACGGTTGCGCACGAAGCAGTGACGTTTGGATCACGTGGCTTAAGCGCTCCTGAACGAATCGGCTAAATCGGGCTAAACTCGCGCCACCGAAACAACCCAGGTACGGCCCAGTGGGTGAGCCCCAGGGGCCTTCTCAAGATGCGCAAGGGAGCGCGCACGTGCGCAGACGCCTCGTGACTGTCCTCCTCGCCGTGGTCGCCGCCATCCTGGCGACACCGGTGGTGGCGGTGGCAGACACCCAGGGCGGTGAGACGCTCAACGGTCAGATCCGCAAACCCGAGACCGTCGAGGGCATCGACATCACGGTCTTCCGGGGGGACGAGGAGATCGGGACCGCGACCACCGACTCTGAGGGAAGATGGGAAGTGGAGCTGCCCGGACCGGGCGACTACCGCGTCGTACTGGACGAGGAGTCCGTCCCCGAGGAGTTCGTCGTCGCCGAACGGCCCGGAGCCGAGCACACCGGCGTCAACGTCCGACCGGGACAGCAACGTACCGTGATCTTCGTCCTCGCCCACCCCGGTGAGGAGGGGGGCTCCTCGCCGTCGCCCACACAGAGCAGCGGCGACTCCGCGGAGGGGACCCCGGAGGGCTCGGGGGACGAGGCCGAGGGGGCGGCGACCGTACCGGGCGTCTCCGCCGGCTCCTCCTTCGGCGACCGGGTCGTCCAGCTCACCGTCGCCGGACTGCTCTACGGGCTCATCATCGCCATCTCCGCGGTCGGCCTGTCCCTGATCTTCGGCACGACCGGGCTGACCAACTTCGCCCACGGCGACATGGTGACCTTCGGCGCCCTGATGGCCCTGGTGTTCAGCGGCATGACGCTGTTCTCCCGGCTGCACGCCGCGATCGCCGACGCGCTGTCGGGCGTGTGGCTGCTGGGGCCGGCGCTGGGCTTCGTGTTCCGGCCCATGGTGCTCGCCACGCTGGTGGCGGTCCTGCTGGGCGCGGCCCTGGGCGCGGCGCTGGAGCGGTTCGTCTGGCGTCCGCTGCGCAGGCGCAACGTGGCGCTGATCCAGATGTTCATCGTCTCCATCGGTCTGGCGATGGTGCTGCGGCACGTCCTGATGGTGGCCTTCGGCAGCAACCGGATGACCTACCCCGACTTCCAGCTGCAGGAGGTGATGCGGCTGGGGCCGGTCGCGATCACCCCCCGGGACCTGACGCTCATGGTCCTGTCGGTGCTGGTCCTGGTGGGGGTGGCCGCCCTGCTGCAGTTCACCCGGGTCGGCAAGGCGATGCGGGCGGTCTCCGACAACCGCGACCTCGCCGAGTCCTCGGGGATCAACGTGGACCGGGTGACGCTGTACGTGTGGACGCTGGGCGGCGCCCTGTCCGCGCTGGGCGGCGTCTTCTACGGGCTCAACCAGGTCGTCTACTGGCAGATGGGCTTCCACCTGCTGCTGCTGATGTTCGCCGCGGTCATCCTGGGCGGTCTGGGCACCGCCTACGGCGCGATGGTCGGCGGCCTGGTCATCGGCCTGGTGGCGCAGCTGTCCACGCTGTGGTTCCCCTCGCAGCTCATGAACGCCTGGGCGTTGGGGCTCATGATCATCATGCTGTTGGTCCGGCCGCAGGGCATCCTGGGCCGGCGCGAGCGGGTCGGCTAGGAGAGCGACGATGGATATTCTGCAGGTCCTCGCCGACGCCACCCGGTCGGCGATCGGTCCGGTGGCCGCCGCCTACGCGCTGGCCGCCATCGGCCTGAACATGCACTTCGGCTACACCGGCCTGCTCAACTTCGGCCAGGTGGGCTTCATGCTCGTGGGCGGCTACGGCGTCGCGGTCAGTGTGCGGACCTTCGACCTGCCGCTGTGGGCGGGCTTCCTGGTGGGGATCGCCTGCGCGGTGGTGCTGGCGCTGCTGCTGGGGGTCTCGACGCTGCGGCTGCGCGCCGACTACCTGGCGATCACCACGATCGCGGTGGCCGAGGTGGCGCGGTTGGTCTACCGGGCGGAGTTCCTCCGTGACGTCACCGGAGGGGTCTACGGCCTCCAGGGCTTCGCGGGGAGCTTCTACGACTGGAACCCGTTTCCCGCGGGCAGCTACGGCTTCGGATGGTTCAGTTTCGGGGCCCGCGACCTGTGGATGATGACGGTGACGTGGGGGCTGGTGCTGCTGTGCAGCGTGCTGATGTGGCTGCTGGTCCACAGTCCGTGGGGGCGGGCGGTCAAGGGCATCCGCGAGGACGAGGACGCGGTGCGCAGTCTGGGCAAGAACGTCTTCGTCTACAAGATGCAGAGCCTGGTCCTGGGCGGCGTGTTCGGTGCGCTGGCCGGTGCGATGTTCGTGATCAACCAGCAGACGATCACCCCCGACCAGTTCATGCCGCAGGTGACGTTCTACCTGTGGGCGATCCTCCTGCTGGGCGGGGCGGGGCGCACCCTGGGACCGGTGCTGGGGTCGGTGGTGATGTGGTTCCTGCTGTCCGCCTCCGACAGTGTGCTGCGCCAGCTCACCTCCGCCGAGGTGATCACGTTCATCAGTAGTTCCGACATCGGCGGGATCCGGCACGCGCTGGTGGGTGTGGCGCTTCTGGTGCTGATCGTCTTCCGGCCGCAGGGGCTCATCGGCAACCGCAAGGAGATGCTGGTCAATGTCAAGTGACGTGAACGGGGCCGCGGTCGACCGGATGGCCGGGGTGGAACCGGTTCCCGGGGTGGCCAAGCCCGACCCGATCCTCGTGGCGACCGGGGTGCGGCGCTCCTTCGGCGGGCTGACCGCGGTCGACGTGGCGCACCTGGAGGTGCAGCGCGGCACGATCACGGCGCTGATCGGCCCCAACGGCGCGGGCAAGTCCACGCTGTTCAACCTGCTGACCGGGTTCGACCGGGTCGACGCCGGCGAGTGGACGTTCGAGGGCAGGCGGCTGAACGGCCTGGGCGGGCACCGGGTGGCCCGGCGGGGGATGGTCCGGACCTTCCAGCTGACCAAGGCGCTGACCCGGCTGACGGTCATGGAGAACATGCTGCTGGCCGCGCCGGGGCAGACCGGGGAGCGGATGCTGGGCGCGCTGCTGCGTCCGGTGTGGCGCGGGCAGGAGGAGGCCAACCGGGCCCGCGCCGAGCAGCTGCTGGAGCGCTTCAAGCTGCTGGCCAAGAAGGACGAGATGGCGGGCAGCCTGTCCGGGGGCCAGCGCAAGCTGTTGGAGATGGCCCGGGCGCTCATGGTGAACCCGTCGATGATCATGCTCGACGAGCCCATGGCGGGGGTGAACCCGGCGCTGGTGCAGTCGTTGCTGGAGCACATCACCGCGCTGCGCGACGACGGGGTGACGGTGCTCTTCGTCGAGCACGACATGGACGTCATCATGGGGATCAGCGACTGGATCGTGGTGCTGGCGGAGGGGAGGGTGATCGCCGAGGGGCGGCCGTCGGACATCCGCGCCGACCAGCGGGTGATCGACGCCTACCTGGGGGCCGGCCACGACGACGGGGCGGAGCAGGAACCGCAGACCGACACCGGGGAGAGCCATGAGTGAGCACGAGGAGAGCGGCCGCGGCGCGGTGCCGGACGAGGCGGCCGTCGAGGCCCAGCAGCAGGCGCGGGAGGAGGTCCTGGAGCGCGCCGCGGCCGAGGAGGTCGGGGACGACGGCGACTACCTGGTGGTGGCGCGCGACCTGGTGGCGGGGTACGTGCCCGGGGTGAACATCCTCAACGGGTGCACGTTGACGCTGTCGGAGGGCGAGATCGTGGCGATCATCGGCCCCAACGGCGCGGGCAAGTCCACGCTGATCAAGACGGTCTTCGGGTTGATCCCGGTGCGCAGCGGCGGTCTGTCGCTGCGGGGGCGGAGCATCGTGGGGCTGCCCGCGCACGAGCTGGTGAAGCGGGGGGTGGGCTACGTCCCGCAGACGCGCAACGTGTTCCCGTCGCTGACGATCGAGGAGAACCTGCAGATGGGCGCCTACCTGCGGCCCAAGCAGGTGCCCGAGCGGTTCGAGGCGGTCGCCGAGCTGTTCCCGCTGCTGGCGAAGC